>MTBT01000287.1 GCA_002282935.1 Microcystis sp. LSC13-02
TGCCAGATTGTGTCTCGATGCGGTAGTCTCTACTTGCGTCGCCTAAATTGGTCTAGGCAAGCCCCGTCGCTTTTAGGGCGGGGTTAGTGACAAAGACAATTGCTGTCAAACCAGCGAGCCGAGTATTTTGGATGTATTCGTACTTCCTTGATATGTTTGTCTTTGAGTCTTTCAGTCAATGGGAATTTTAAGGAACCCATCCTTAACTTTAATCCTCGCAATAATCAGGGGGAAATGTCCGTCCGATCCAAAGCAGTCAGGGAGTTAAAAGTTTTCACTGTAGCTTTAGTGTATAGTGAAATATTCTCAACGTCAAGCCGTCCTTTTAGGCCGGGGTTTCCAACCGATTATTTTCGATGAAAAAATTAATTCTAGCCACGAGTAACCCGGGTAAATTAGCAGAGATAGGCGAATACTTAACTGATATCGACCTAGAATTGCAGTTAAAACCCGATTATTTAGAAATAGAGGAAACAGGGGCGACTTTTGCTGAAAATGCCTATTTAAAAGCTGCTCAAATTGCCCTAACATTGGGAGAATGGTCGATCGCTGATGATTCGGGATTGGAAGTAACTGGGTTAGGAAATGCACCGGGGATTTACTCGGCCCGCTACGGTCAAAATGATCGAGAAAGAATCGAGCGCTTAGTCAGAGAATTAGGAGATAATCAGGATCGTTCGGCCCGTTTTGTCTGTGTAATTGCGATCGCCCGTCCCGATGGTGAGATTGCCTTGAGCGCCACAGGAATCTGCACGGGAGAAATTCTCACCAGTCCTAGGGGTGAAGGTGGTTTTGGTTACGATCCGATTTTTTATGTCCCGGAATACGCTTTAACATTTGCGGAAATGTTTCCCGAATTAAAAAGAAAAATTAGCCACCGAGGACGAGCTTTTGAGCAATTACTGCCCCATCTCAAGACTCTCGCGGATACAAATTCATTAAGGCTCTGACTTGTTCAGCATGATAAGAGCTTCTTGTCAAGGGACTCGCAACAATTTGTAAAAATCCCAGAGACTCCCCGTATTCGCGCCAAAGGTTGAACTGTTCAGGGGTGACAAATTCCTGCACACCGAGATGTTTTGGCGATGGTTGCAGATACTGCCCGATGGTGAGAATATCACAATCGACGGCCCGTAAATCGCGCATCACTTGGCGCACTTCCTCGTCGGTTTCCCCCAATCCCACCATAATGCCCGATTTTGTGTAGGTAGCGGGAACAATGGCGCGGGCGCGCTGCAATAATTCTAGAGAACGCTGGTAATCACCCTGGGGACGCACGCGACGATAGAGACGGGGAACGGTTTCGGTATTGTGGTTTAAAACTTCAGGTTTAGCGGCAAGAATTAAAGCTAAAGCCTGCCAATTGCCACAAAGGTCGGGAATCAACACTTCGATAGTGGTTTTTGGAGAAATGCGGCGAATTTCCTCGATACAACCGACAAATTGACTAGCGCCACCATCAGCCAAATCATCGCGATTGACAGAAGTGATCACTACATGATTAAGATCAAGACGTTGCACGGCTGCCGCTAGTCGCAGGGGTTCCGTGGAGTCTAAAGGTTGCGGTTTTTTCTCAAAATCTATATCACAGTAAGGACAGGCGCGAGTGCAAGCAGGACCCATAATTAAAAAGGTAGCCGTCCCTGCGTGGAAACATTCGCCGATATTGGGGCAGGAAGCCTCCTCACAAACGGTATTTAAGCCTAAATCGCGTAAAACCTCCTTAACACTGCCGACTCGCTGCCATTGCGGTGCTTTTACCCGTAACCACTCTGGTTTGACCGTCACGCCTGAACTACTCCGATAATTTTTGCCTATATCTGTAATATCCTAGCAAGTCTCGACCCACTCAAGGCCGAATATGCTATGATAATTTAGCTGAAAATTTTCGGGATGTAGCGCAGCTTGGTAGCGCACTTCGTTCGGGACGAAGGGGCCGCAGGTTCGAATCCTGTCATCCCGATTAAAGACAATCAAGGGTAGATCCCCCCGCCGATAGGCGGGGGGATCAGAGTCCAAAATCTATCTTCTATTTAATTAGAACTACTTAATTTACCTCAAACAATGAAATACGAATGGGATCAAGACAAGAGCGATGCTAACTTAGAGAAGCACGGACTGAGTTTTGAGGATGTACCGCTGGTTTTTGAGGGTAAATGTGTTACTTTCGAGGATAATCGTTTTGTTTATGGTGAGATAAGATATATTACCCTTGGCCAATTAAAAGGTCGAGTTGTCTTAATCGTCCATACTCCTCGCTCTAATAAAATTCGTATAATCTCAATGAGAAAGGCAAACAATCGTGAGCAAAAAATCTATCAAAAGCGACTTGAAGAGAATTGATGCGATGACGGATGAGAATATCGATTATTCTGATATTCCGCCGTTAGGTGATGAATTTTTTACTCAAAAAACAGTATCTTTTTCGCCATCAAAGCAGCAATTAACCATTCAACTAGATCAAGATATCTTAGAATGGTTAAAAGCTCAAGGAAAAGGATATGAAACCCAAATTAACCACATCTTGCGGGAAGTGATGGAACGCCCGCACCAGTGAAAAACATCGAAAAAAACTGTCAGATACCCCCCACGCCGACTCTCTTGGCTTTGCTGGGTAAAAGCGGTAGCGTAACATGAGCGGGCGTTGGGTTTCATGCTTCAACCCAACCTACGTTCATCTTATATTTAATTCCACCCACCCACTTACTTTGTATTCTTGTCTAAGTTTTTGTACTCTTTCTGTCTCTTTTGCGGGTGGGTGTAGAGTTTTTTTTGCGGGTTATTCTCAAGCGTTCGGCTATTCTGGCCACTGTCGCCACACTTAACACTATACCAGTTCTTTCTAGGAATAGTTTCGATAGTTCAGCCAGAGTTGCGTCATTATTTTCCTCAATTAACTTACCGAGGACGATCATTTGTTCTGGTGTGAGTTTTAAATGACGTCCACATCGATAAGTCTTCGGTCGAACATCTCCCGTTTCTCGATATTGCTTCAAAAGCTTTTGTACGAAACTTAGGGTGACGCAGAATCTTTTCGCTAATTGTCTTTGAGAGATGGGTTCGTTATAATAACAGTCGAGGATTTTCTGACGGAACTCTACCGGATAGGATTTCATTTTTTGTGCGGTTTAGCTATCGATGACATTATACTTCATATTTGTGAGAAAGAAAGAAAAATGTTATAGTGGGTTTTCTGGCGCGACCCAAGCGATCGCTAAAGATGTTATTATCTAGGGTCTGCTGAATAAATCTAAAAACCTTGTTGGGTAAGACTTTTAGACTTTTTGTCAATCAAAAAGTGCCGACCCTTGGAGTGATTGGGGGGAAAATTCAGGGACTTTTTCCCTGAAAATTAGGTAATTGACCACCTGAAAATGGGTAACACCGAAAAACTTTTTCAGCAGACCCTATCTAGGACAGTCAACTGAAAATTCCCGCAACTTTCCTAGCCACCAATGAGAGCGATCGCTAAAGATGATATTCTTTATATTCACCATGAGGATGTGCCGGTTTATAAAAAAGGCGGTTCAGTGGTGAGAAATAGTTATTTTTGGGCGCTAAAATCGATCGCCTGTGGGGCGCGTCGGGGACAGGATTGGGAGTTCGATGGGGAGGTGTGGGTGGCGCTGGTGCGGATGTTGCTCTGTTTTGCCAATTCTGGCTATTTGGGCGATGGTGAGACAATTTTAGAGTTTACTGTCGATTGTCCTATTCCCGAACCTTTGCGGGCGATATCTACTTACTTATAGCCTCGCTGAGATAGTTAGCGGTGGATTCCACTAGGGGAATAGTATTTTCGTATAACATTCGCGTCGGTCCGATAATGCCAACACTACCGACGGGAGTATCTCCCTGTTTATAAAAAGCGGAGATAAGAGTACAAGGGCGCATGGATTCCAGAGCATTTTCGGAACCAATGGTGATTTTGACTTTTTTAGCTGATTTTTCTGGTTCTGGTCTTTGTAAAATCAGGGGTAAAAGGCGATCCTGTTCTGCTTCCAATAGATGCAGTAACATTTGTACTTGTTGCCATTGGGCGAATTCTGGCTGTCGAATGACTTCAGCGACACCATGGACGATAATCTCTGGGTTGGCAGTGGATTGGAGACTAGCTCTGATTTCTTGGCTTAATTGTTGAAGAAAATGGGTATAACGGGCAAATTCTCGCTCGATTTGCTGCCAATCGAGGTTAATTAAATCTGCCAAGCAATAACCTTTTAATTTTTCCCCCAGAAAATTAGAGAGGATTTGTAATTCTTCTGCTAATCCATCCTCCTTGTCCGTTTCCATAGACTCGGGAATCTCGATCATAACCGAGCGTGTTTGTAAACTATCTGTAACAATAATTAACATAATCTGCTTGGCTGAGACGGGGATTAATTGCAGATGACGCAGGGTATTGGTGAGGGTGTGGGGGAGGGTAACGATAGCGATATAACCGCTTAAACCGGCTAAAAATTGGGTGGCCCGTTGCAGCAGACTTTCAAGACTCCAAGCGGGAGATTTAGCGTTTTGATGCAGATAATAGCCGATTTTTTCGCCGATACGGTCATCGGGAGTCATTAACTCATCGACGTAGAGACGATAACCCCAATCGGAGGGAATGCGTCCGGAGGAAGTGTGGGGTTGATAGAGTAGGCCTTCTTTTTCCAGTTTACCGAGAGCATTGCGAATAGTGGCGGAACTAACAGTAAATTTGTACTCCTCGATTAGAGTTTTCGAGCCAACTGGTTCGGCCGTGGCGATATAATGTTGGATTGTCGCCTTTAAGATATGTTGATAGCGATCGCTGAGATGGGTTCTAGCGGACATAGGGGAATAATCTTAACAAAAGATTTATAACATTTTTTTAGACAGTATAACGCTTATTCAGTTATCAGTTATCAGTATTCAATGGGGAGAAAGGGGATAGTTGGCCTCTCTCTTTTCCCGATGGGGGCGATCAAAATTAGTAACGGGGAATATTAGAATCGACGAGGAGGGAATAAGCATCGATGCCACCGTTAATATTTTTAACATTAGTAAAACCCTGACTTTGTAGCCATTGGCACATTTGCAGGGATCTCATGCCATGGTGACAGATAACGAGGGTTTCTGCTTGGGGGTTGAATTGGGTGGCAATAGTGGGCGACCATTCTCGGTATTGACTCAAGGGTAAAATGGTAAAACTGGCTAGAGATGCGATCGCAACTTCCTCTGGTTCGCGCACATCAATAAGTTGTAAATTAGGATCATGATCGGCTAAACGGAGAGCGAGTTCATGGACGCTAATTTCGGGAATGCTCATAGATTTGGTTTTAAGAATCGGTTATCTTTCCTTTAGATTAGCAAATCGGGCGACTCCTGGCGGTTATCTGTGAACAGTGCCTAGGTTGTAATGATGGTGAGGAAAATTCTGGGAAACAAAAAAAGCGCATTTGTCCCCGGCTTGATTTCAGTTAAGCTTTGATCAGAGGTTATTGCAGGAGGAGGTTATTGATACCGAATAGATTCACCCAGATGTATTGCGCTGAAGCTATCTTTTCCCCAGTTTTTTATCCTCTGATGAATTTCTAACCTATACTGCATTCTCCCCCACTCCCCCACTTCCCCACTCCCCAGCTTATGATTCCCCTACAATTAACCCTGAAAAATTTTCTCAGTTATCGCGAGGCAGTGCTAGATTTTCGCGGATTACATACTGCCTGTATTTGTGGTGCCAATGGTGCGGGAAAATCCTCTTTACTCGAAGCAATTACTTGGGCAATTTGGGGAGAAAGTCGCACCTCGATTGCTGATGATGTGATTCATGCGGGCAGCGATTATGCGCGGGTAGATTTCGAGTTTAGTTATGGGGGAGAAATCTATAAAATTATCCGTAGTCGTCACCGGGGAGGGAAAGCTTCTAGTTTAGATTTTCAGGTGATTAATGATCAGAGTTTTCGTCCTTTATCGGGTAAAAGTATTAAAGATACCCAAGCACAGATTAATACTTATCTAAAAATAGACCATAAAACTTTCATTAATTCTGCTTATTTACGGCAGGGACAAGCGGACGAGTTTATGAAACAGCCTCCCAGTGGTCGTAAACAGATTTTAGCAGAATTATTGCAACTCGATCGCTATGAAATTTTAGCTAATAAAGCTAAGGATATATCGAAACAATTTGATGGACAGTCCCTCCAGATCGAGCAGCAAGTAGAAACTATCAAACTCCGTCTTCAGGAGAAAAATTCTTATCAGGAACACCTGCAAGAATTAAGCAGCCAAATTAACCAAATTAATCAAGAACAAGAGGTAAATAATCGGCGTTTACAGCAACTACAGGGGGAAGAAAATCAGCGTCAGAATTGGGAAAAACAGCTACAGTGGCAAAGAGAACAGGAGCGAGCTTTATTAGCAGAAATCGAGAGATTAGACCGGGAAAAAGTTAGTCTAGACAATCAATTAAATCAAATAAGGACTATTCTTCATCGCAAAAATGACATTATTACTGCACACGAGCGCCTAAGTAATTTAGACCAGAAAGAGGCAAGTTTGTCAAGTCAATTGCAAGCTTGGCAACAGGCCCAGTATGATAAACAACAATTAGAACAGAAATTACAGCAAAAAATTAACGAATTTACCCTTCCCATCCAACAAACGAGCGCTCGTTTAGAAGAATTGCGAAGACAGGAACAAGAAACTCAAAAAATTATCGAGCAAGCGGGGGATATTCAAGCAGGATTAGAGAAGTTAAATTATCATCGTCAACGTCTTCAGGAATTGGATAGATTAGCTTTAAAATATGCTCCTTTAAATAGCCGAAAAGCTGATCTAAATATGCAGTTGGAACGGGAAAAAGCTAAGATCAATGCTCGTTGGGAACAATTGCAAAAAAATCGGCAACAATTAGAGACAGAAATCGATCGTATTCCTCTACTAAGAGAGGAAGCTCTCAATTTAGCCAAACGAATTAAGGAACTAGATAAAAAACAAACCTATTGTGAACGAGTTGAAGAAAAGGAAACTCTTAAACAAGTGGATAAAAAAAGTTTATTGGAGCAACAGAAAAGATATGAAGAACAACTTTTAGAGTTAAGTGATAAATTGGAAAAATTAAATATTCCCGATTCGGTTTGTCCTCTGTGTGAACAGAATTTAGACAGTCATCACCGTCATCAAGTAATCAGGAAAACCCATCAACATCAAGAACAAATTCAAGAGCAAATCTGGTCCCTACAGGAACGGATGGCAGACTGCGATCGAGATTTAAAACGTTTAGGGGAGGAATTAGCCCAAATTAAACAAGAATTGCCAGCAAGATCGAATCTACAACAAAAATATGTGCAGTTGGAAGTCAAGTTAGAAACTATTGAAGAAAAGGAAATAGAACTAGAGAAAACCGAGGAGATACTTGTCGAGTTAGAAGCACTTTTAAGCAGTGGCAATTATGCCCTAGAATTCCAGCAAGAATTACAAATTGTCAATCAAGAAATCGCCTTTTTAAACTATGATGAACAAAGTCATGCTTTAGTCAGAGGAGAAGAAAAAAGATGGCGTTGGGCAGAAATTCAAGAATCAGAACTTAAGCAATCAAACCGTCGTTTAGCTAATATCAAGGCCGAAAAACCTAATTTAATTAATCAATTAGCTAGACTAGAACAAGAGAAGCAAGAACTATGTCAAAATTCCCCACTTAAACAGGAAATTAAAAGCTTAGAAAAGTTTATTCAAAACTTAAATTATGATCGCAGTGAACATCAGAATATTCAAAATCTGATCCGACAATTACAGGGGGTAAGATTACAGTATCAAGACTGGCAACAAGCAGAAAAAAATTATCCAGAAATAGCCGCTAAAATCGCTGACATTGAGCAAAGATTACAGCTGCGAAATCAGGATCGCCAGAAGCTGAATCAGGAGTTAGCAAATATTAGTCAAAAGATTGGTACTTTGACTGACTATCGCCAAGAAATAGCCGCATTATCGACCAATATTCAACAGCGAAGACAGATAATTGATGGATTGCTCTCCCAAAAAGGTCGGGTTGAGGAGAAATTACATCAACTAGAAACTTTAGGTAAACAACTGACAGAAAAAGAGGGCGATTTAGCTAAAGTAAAAAAACAATATACAGTTTATAAAGAGTTAGCCATAGCTTTCGGTAAAAATGGTTTACAAACTCTGATGATTGAGAATGTTTTACCGGAGTTGGAAGCACAAACTAATTATATCTTAGCTCGCTTAACTGGTAATCAATTTCATGTGCAGTTTTTAACCCAAAAAAGCGGTAAAGGTACGAAGAAACAGCGACAAAAGTTAATCGATACTTTAGATATTATTATTGGCGATACCAGGGGATCTCGTCCCTACGAAACCTATTCAGGAGGGGAAGCTTTTCGGATTAATTTCTCGATTCGATTAGCTTTAGCGAGATTATTGGCACAAAGAGCCGGAACAGCCCTACAAATGCTCATTGTTGACGAAGGATTCGGAACTCAGGATGCGGAAGGATGCGAGCGCTTAATTGCGGCAATTAACGCTATATCCGCCGATTTTGCCTGTATTTTGACTGTCACCCATATGCCCCAATTTAAAGAAGCTTTTCAACATCGCATCGAAGTCCGCAAAACCGAACAGGGTTCCCAATTAATGTTATTATCCTAGGAAAAATATTGATGTAAAGATGGAAAAGATTACGATTACAGTAAAACTATTTGCTATTTATCAAGAAGTCTATCAAACTTCACAATTAAACCTCGAATTTCCTGCCCACACTTCCGTTACAGAAGTGTTAAACTATATTATAGCCCCCTATCCTCAATTAGAAAGATGGCGCGATGTTACTCGTTTTGGAGTCAATCTTCAGTTTGTTTCGGGAGAGAAAATCCTCAAAAATGGCGATGAGATAGTTTTGATTCCCCCCGTTAGTGGTGGCTAAATTGACTGCCACCTTTTTTACTTTTTACTTTTCCTTGATATCCCGTGTCTAACTGGCAAATTCCCCCATCGGTAGAGCTTCCCCAAGAGTTTTTAAAAATAGTCCAATACTATACCCCAGAGTCGGATGGCAGCGTCGTAGCACAAATATTATGGCATCGCGGTGTCCGGGATATGGCGACTCTGGGGACGTTTCTGGATGAGAAAGCTTATCAGTCAAAAACTCCCTTTGATTTTGGGCAAGAAATGAACTTCGCAGTCAAAAGACTGGAAAAAGCCCTAAATAAAGGCGAAAAAGTGACTATTTGGGGTGATTTCGATGCCGATGGTGTCACCGCTACCACTGTCCTCTGGGAAGGATTGGGGCAGTTTTTCCCACCCTATCAACAGTTAGATTATTACATACCCGATCGCCAAAAAGAATCCCACGGCCTCAATTGTCCCGGTATCGAGAAACTAGCGCATCAAGGAACCCGTTTAATCGTCACCTGTGACACAGGAAGCACGAATATCGCCGAAATTGACTATGCAAACAGTCTAGGCATCGATATTATCATCACCGATCATCATACCCTACCCGACGAGCGCCCCGAGGTGATTGCCCTGATTAATCCCCGCTACTTTGTGGAAACCCATCCTTTCTATCATCTTTCTGGGGTTGCCGTTGCTTATAAATTAGTGGAAGCGATGTATTTAACCCTGGCAGATATTCCCAGAAAACCCCTAGAAAATTTACTCGATTTAGTTGCGATTGGTTTAATTGCCGATTTAGTCAAATTGACGGGAGAATGTCGTTATTTAGCCCAAAAAGGTCTTCAAAAACTGCAAAATACTCAGCGTTTGGGAGTTAAAAAATTACTCGATTTATGTAACAAAACCGGAGATAGACCGATGGATATATCCTTCGGTATTGGACCGCGCATTAATGCCGTCAGTCGCATTTATGGCGATGCTAGATTTTGTGTGGAATTACTTACCAGTGAAGATGAAAAACGTTGTCAAGAATTAGCTGAACAAGCGGAATTGGCCAATATTCGTCGCCAAGAAATCCAACGGGATATTATTAAACAAGTTCAGAAAAAACTAGAAAGAATTGATCTTTCTACCACTAATGTAATTATTTTAGATGATCCCCAATGGATGGCGGGAATTTTAGGATTAGTTGCGGGACAAATTGCCCAAGAATACCAGCGACCGACAATTTTATTAAGTACCAGTGAACCACCTTTTGCTAAGGGTTCCGCTAGGTCAATTCGCGAGATCGATCTCTATCAATTAGTATCCTCTCAATCCCATCTTTTACATCGTTTTGGTGGTCATCCTTTGGCCGCAGGTTTAAGTTTAACTATAGAAAATTTACCCCTATTTATTGAGGGAATTAATCAACAATTGCGACGCACAGGAATTGATTTAACTTCCCTTTCTCCTGAGATAGAAGTGGATGCAGTGGTGACGGTTTCCCAATTGGGAAAAAGTCTATTTCGAGAATTAAAATTACTGGAACCCTGCGGGATGGGTAATCCCACACCGAAGTTATTAATTCAAAATTGTTATTTTCACAATCTTTGGCATAAAAATCTTGAAGATTTCAAGGGCAGAAAAATCGCTTATCCCCGGACAACTTTTGAGATCTGGGATAGTTCAATCGAGCAGGGATTCCCCGGTATGTGGTGGGGTCATCACAAAGACGAAATTGCTGCCGATACCCGTTATGATGCCCTAGTCGAATTAGATTTTAATACCTACAAAAATCGCTATGAAGTTCGCTTAATTGCCTTGCATCCCTATCAACAAGAATCCCTAACCTATAGCAATAAAAAAGATTTTTTAATCGACAATCGCCATCGAGAAATTAATCGAGAAGTTAGCCAATTAAATCCCCTTTTTCTCTGGGAATGTCCCCGGGATTGGACAAAACTTTCCCGGGAATATCAACAGGCAATTTTACGGGATAAAAAGTTAGTTCTTGCCTATGGTAGTCCTTTGAAAAAATCCGCTCACAGCACATGGATAAACCTTGTCGGGATCGGGAAATATTTAGCTAGAACTAAAACCAGTATTTCCCGTCAACAATTACAAAACCGCTTAAACCTCAGTTATCATACCCTAGAATTAGGATTAATTTCCTTAGCAGAAAATGGCTTTAAAGTCAATAAAAATCAAGAAAATTTATCCTTTGAATTAGTCAATCATGAGGCAAAAATTAATAAGATTGAGCAATTTCTAGAAGCGGTGGCACTAGAAAACTTTCTCCAGCAATACTTTGCTACTGTTCCCCTAGAAATTCTGCAAACAATTCTTAATCATGAAGACTCGATCGATTTCTAATTAGGGCTTGCTGAATAATGGTAAAACCCTTTTAAAATAAGGCTTTTGACCTGTTAAAATCCGATGTTAGTGCAAGAAAATAGGATTAAGGGCAACAAAGCCTGAAACTCCTGACTCCTGACTCCTGACTCCTGACTCCTGACTCCTACCACCACCGAAAAACTTTTTCAGCAAACCCTAATTATAACCCTTATTTACTGATAACTGATAACTGATAACTGATAACTGATGACTGATTACTGATTACTGATTACTGATTACTGATTACTGATTACTGATAACTGATTACTGATTACTGGTCACTGATTACTCCTTGACCGAAGAATTTCGGGGGTTTTGCCAGGGTATAAACTTCCGTATTTTGTGCGATTGCTTGACGAATATAGAGAGGAGTTTGTAACATTCCTAGTAAACTCATGCCATCAATTAAACGTAATCCTCCCGTAGTTGTATCGGTGATTAATTCATCTACCACATCGGGATCGGGACGAGTATTTAAAGGATGATTAGCACAGAGAGTAAAACCCCAAGGGGAACCATAACTAGGAGTGGGAGCGCAATAGGAATGAACGTAGGGAAAAACTGCTTTTAAAGTATTCACCAAACGCGCATGATACATCACCGAAGGAGGAGAAACCGGGCCAGATTGGACAACAACAATGCCATTTGCTGCCAAAACTCTTTGTAGTTTTTCAAAGTATTCTTTCGTGAATAGGGGGAAAGAAGGACCCTCTTCGATGGGATCAACCAGATCGGATATAATAATATCCCATTTATCGTTAGTGGTGTCTAAAACTTCTAAAGCATCGGCCACAACTAACTGAAAACGAGGATCATCAAAAGTGCCTTGGTGCATTTCGGGAAGATGTTCCTTACAAGCTGCCACCACATCCCCATCGATATCGATCATCATCACTTTTTCGATTGTTTTCCAACGCAATAATTCCCGGGTTGTCGCACCTTCACCACCTCCCAGAATTAAAGCAGTTTTTGGTTCTTGGTGGGCAATCATTGCCGGTTGCACTAATGCTTCATGATAAATAAATTCATCCCCCGTACAAGATTGCCATTTGCCATCCAGTACCAAGGCTTTTCCATAGGCCCCCGATTCAACAATATACATCTCCTGAAAAGCGGTTTTTTTGTAGGCTAAAATCCGGGAAACCCCATGACTATAAATGTCCCAGGGGGTAATATATTCGTTAACCCATAGATCCGCTTTTAGTTCACTTCCTGCCATAACTAATCCTCCTTGGGGTGAAAAAGGCACGATCTATTATCATACCACAATTAACCAATTTTGATCAATAACCTTAATCATCCCCCGGTAATCCCGAAGCTGTCGATAATCGATCGCTGAAAAACGGTAAGCTAGAAAAGATTAGCTTAAAGTAAATTTATAGCCACTAACCTATGACTAAAAACGAGACTACCGAGAAAAAGATTTTTCTCCTAGATTTTGAGAAACCCCTCTACGAATTAGAATCCCGCATCGAACAGATTAAAGAATTAGCCCAAGAAAATAGCGTAGATGTCTCGGAACAAATTAGTCAACTAGACGAACGAGCTAATCAATTACGTCGTGAAATTTTTAGCAATCTCACCCCTTCCCAAAGGCTACAATTAGCCCGTCATCCCCGGCGCCCCAGTACCCTAGACTATATTCAAGCAATCACCGATGAATGGTTCGAGTTACACGGTGATCGCGGTGGTTACGACGATCCCGCTCTTGTGGGTGGTGTTGCCCGTTTTAACGGTCGTCCCGTGGTGATTATCGGGCATCAAAAAGGCCGGGATACTAAGGATAATGTGGCTAGAAATTTCGGCATGGCTGCCCCCGGGGGTTATCGTAAAGCCATGCGTTTAATGGAACACGCCCATCAGTTTAATCAGCCAATTTTAACCTTTATTGACACCCCCGGCGCCTGGGCGGGGGTGGAAGCGGAAAAATTAGGTCAAGGAGAAGCGATCGCCTATAATCTTCGGGAGATGTTCCGTTTAGATGTGCCGATCATTTGTACTGTTATTGGCGAAGGTGGTTCGGGCGGTGCTTTGGGCATTGGGGTCGGCGATCGCCTATTAATGTTAGAGCATTCTGTCTATACCGTGGCGACTCCCGAAGCTTGTGCGGCCATTCTCTGGAAAGATGCCAAAAAATCCGATAAAGCAGCAGTTGCCCTCAAAATTACCTCAAAAGATTTAAAAGAGTTAAATATTATCGATCAGATCGTTCTTGAATCCTCCAGAGGGGCCCATGCTGATCCGATTAAAGCGGCAGCCAATTTAAAAGCCGCTATCAGTGAAAATTTAGAGGCTTTATCTTTGTTAACACCCCAACAACGGCGCGAATCTCGTTATCAAAAATTCCGCAATTTAGGCGTATTTTTAGAAGCTACAGCTTAATCAGTGAGCAGTGAGCAGTTATCAGATGTGAGTTTTCAGTGATTAGTTTGTTTTGTAGATTTGGAAGATTTCAGCTTCAGTTTAAGGGTTGCACCGACAAAGCTATAATATTGGTGGCAGGTTCAAGGACACACCAAATGAAACGGGACGAGGTGCTGGCAATTCTAGAGGCACACCGAGAACAGTTACAAAAACTAGGGGTGAAATCTTTGTCTTTATTTGGTTCAGTGGCAAGGGATGAAGCTGATGCCGATAGCGATGTAGATTTGTTAGTAGAATTCGATCGACAAGGTGGTTTTTTTCAACTTCTGCAAGTACAGTATTATTTAGAAGATATTCTGGGATGCTCTGTGGATTTAGGAACTCAGGATGCCTTAAGAGAACATTTACGAGAACCTGTGCTTGAGGATCTGATCAATGCCTTCTAGAGATTGGCGACTCTTCTAGGTTCTGTGTGATAAGTTTAACTTACCATAGAAGCGATCTTTGTGTCCTTTGTGTCTTTGTGGTTCGTTCCACCCCCTCGCTAGGAGGAATGTATCTTAGAATACATTTTACCCACCAAACTTGGGAGAGCCCTAGTGGCTCTTCTGGTTTATGTGTGGAAACGAGGTCTATACTGATAGAATATCTGCAAAATAGCCCTAAAAGTCTTGCCCGATAAGCATTTCACGATTCCATAAGCAAAAATTATCACACAAAGTCGAGAAGATCCGTCTAGTCTGTCAACAGATATAAATTATTTGAAAAACCCCCTAGGATGAGTTAGGAGGTTACAGGGAAAAAATTAATCAGGGTTGATGGGATTAACTAGCGCTAACTTCAGCAGGATAAACGCTAACTTGACGGCGACTTTTATCCTTGTATTCAAATTTGACCACACCATCAATTAAAGCGAATAAGGTATCATCGCCACCACGACCAACATTTTTACCCGGGTGAACTTTAGTACCCCGTTGACGGATGAGAATATTTCCCGCTTTTACCACTTGACCACCGTAGCGCTTAACGCCTAGGCGTTGGGAACGAGAATCGCGTCCGTTGCGGGTACTACCCGTACCTTTCTTATGAGCCATAATTTCTCTCCAAATGCTTTTTTGATTCTAAAAGTTATTCTTCTTCATCGCTACTATCTTCTACAACTTCAGCGACGGAGGTAGCAGCAGTGGCGACTAGGGTTTTACCGTTATAATTGATTGAATCAATCATAAAACGGGTAATTTCTTGACGATGACCGCGTTTTTTACGGGTTTTCTTTTTCGGGCGCATTTTATAAACAATAACTTTTTTGCCCCGACGATGTTGCATGACAGTCCCTTCGACGGTGGCCCCTTCGATAAAGGGTTGACCGATGCTAATATCATCCTCATCATGGATTAATAGCACTTTGTCGATGGTATGGGTACTTTGTTCATCGACGGGAAGAAGTTCGATATCGTAATAGCGACCGGGTTCTACCCGAATCTGTTTGCCACCGGTCTCAATAATTGCGTAACTCATGAATTTTCTGCGCTCGTTTTGCCGTACAGGTAGCTGAAAAAAATTCCAGCTTTTGTGCTAATGTCCTCACCTGATCCGAGCAGGAATTGACACGATTTACTATTATCTAATATTCGGGCGGCAATTGTCAAGCTTTTTACCCACCGATTGGCTATATACTGAAAATAATCTTACGAAAAGCTCAATTAAACCGTTATGGAACAGTGGGAAAGCAGAGGACACCTTTTAACCGAACAAATTAACCCAAATAGCCTAAATTTAGACCAATTAAACCCGCTCGAATTGGTGGATCTCTTCAATCGGGAGGATGCCCAAACCCTAAAAGCGATCGCCATGGCCCGGCAAGAATTGGCCCTGGCGATCTCCCTGACCAGTCAAGCTCTGGCTAAAGGTGGCAGACTCTTTTACATTGGGGCGGGAACCAGTGGCCGGCTGGGGGTTTTGGACGCGGCCGAATGTCCCCCCACCTTCTGCACTCCCCCGGAATTGGTACAGGGAATTATCGCCGGTGGAGCGGCGGCGCTGGTGCGTAGTTCCGAAGATTTGGAGGATAAAGCGGAAGATGGGGCGGCGATTATTGCCCAGCGAGAAATTCACGAATTAGACGTGGTAGTGGGGATTACCGCCGGGGGGACAACCCCCTACGTTCATGGGGCTTTACGGGCGGCAAAACAGCGAGGTGCGACGACGATTGCTATTAGTTGTGTCCCCGCCGAACAAGTGGATATCGCGGTGGATGTGGATATCCGGTTATTGACTGGACCGGAACTTTTGGCCGGCTCCACACGGCTGAAAGCGGGAACGGTGACGAAAATGGCTTTAAATATCCTCTCCACAGGGACAATGGTAATGTTAGGCAAGGTTTACGGCAACCAGATGGTCGATGTGGCAGTTACTAATCATAAACTCCATGACCGCGCCCTGCGGATTATCTGCAACCTTACCGATGTTAGTCGCCAGGAAGCGGCTATTTTACTGGAAAAAAGTGGCCGCCGGGTTAAACTGGCTTTGTTAATGCAGAAAACGGGACTTTCGGCGGCCGCAGGACAAGAATTGTTACAAAAGCATCGGGGTCAATTACGGGCTGCCCTGCAAGCTTATAATCAAATTGATTGATAAAAACCTATTGATTTTGACTTTCCTATGGTTAATATTTCTTCGGAAATTGCTGCGATCGCTGTTATTTTCCTCGTCGCTGGTGCTATCTTGACTTGGAGTTTTTATCGGGCTAAACCCTACGGCCAACTGGGAATTTTAGCTTGGTTACAATCCTTGGTACTCATAGCTCCTTGGTTAATTTTTTTCGGGCTATTTGCGGCAGGAATTTATCTCAATCTAGCGGTAATTCTCTTTTTACTGGTTGCTTCCACCATTATCTATATTTATTTGGGCAACCGTTTACGCTTACTGAAAACCAATCAGATAATTGAACCGAAAGTTAACCCGGCAGTTAGCCAGTCCGTTACTCCTCTCGAAACCACGGCAGCGGTGACAGTAATTGTACCGGATGTGATTCCAATTACCGAAGAGGATTTAAAAGTTATTCAGAGTATTTTTGGGATAGATACTTTTTTTGCCACCGAGACTATCTCTTTTCAGGAAGGGGCAATTTTTAAAGGCAATTTACGGGGAGAACCAGATATCGTTCACTCTCGCTTAACCCAGAAATTAAGTGTTCATTTTGGCGATAAATATCGTTTATTTCTGGTGGAAGGAACCGAGGAAAAACCTGTGGTAATTATCCTTCCCAAAACTAACGATCCTAGTCCTGCCACTCTTGCTCAAAAAAATCTCTCTTTAGTTTTGTTAGTAGCCACTCTTGTCACCAGCTTAGAAGCGGCGGGAATTTTATTGGGTTTTGATTTGTTTAGTAATTGGCAGAGATATCGAGAAGCAATTCCCCTGAGTTTGGGTTTATGGTCGGTATTAATTGCCCACGAAATCGGTCATCTAATTATCGCTAAACGCCATAATGTTCGTCTCAGTTTACCCTATTTTCTTCCCACTTGGCAGATTGGTTCTTTTGGGGCAATTACTCGTTTTGAATCTTTATTACCTAACCGCAGTGTTCTATTTGATATAGCTTTCGCTGGTCCTGCTTTGGGAGGTTTGGTTTCTTTAATCTTATTAATTGTTGGACTAACTTTATCTAATTCTGCCAGCCTTTTTCAAATCCCTAGTACCTTTTTCCAAAGTTCAATTTTAGTGAGTTTTTTAGCGCGGATAGTTTTGGGCGACGAGTTACAAAATGCCGTTATCTCCGTGCATCCTTTAACTGTTATCGGTTGGTTAGGATTGGTGATTACCGCCCTTAATTTACTGCCCGCAGGACAGTTAGATGGTGGCAGAATTGTTCAAGCTATTTATGGTCGCAAAATTGCCCGCCGTACCACTGTCGCCACTTTGGTCATTTTAGGCATTATTTCCTTAGTTAATTCTAGCAATCCCATTCCTCTCTATTGGACAATTTTAGTCGCTTTTTTACAAAGAGAGTTGGAAAGACCTAGTTTAAACGAGTTAACCGAACCCGATGACAAACGCGCTGGTTGGGGTTTATTACTACTCTTTTTAATGTTAGCGACTCTGATTCCTTTAAGCCCTAGTTTAGCGGGACGGTTAGGCATCGGTGGCTAAATACTTCCCCGAAATTCTTGCCATTGATTGCTGTCAAAAAAAGCTTGACAAAAACTCAAGTCTTGACTTATAATTTTCTTATAATGGGAATCCGTGTCCGCCTATAGACTCCTGATTTTTCGGTAAGATATAGCCTCCAGCATTTAGCCCTGAAGATTTGACTTTTGGAGTGGCTCAAAATGTCTAACGAAACTGTCACTTATTCCCTAGAAGCTGTCCTGACAAGGATTGAGGGTAAAATCGACTCTCTGGAAAAACGCCTTGACGAGAAAATCGACTCTCTGGAAAAACGTATTGATGAGAAAATCGACTCTCTGGAAAAACGTATTGATGAGAGATTTGACAAGATAGAAGACCGGTTAACTAAAGTAGAAATAGGACAGGCCGAACTGAAGGGAGATATTAAGACTTTAGACGAAAAAATCAATGGATTAACTGCAAGAGTTGCCTATCAGGAATTCACCAATCGAGGGATTCTGATAGCATTGGTAGTCGCTATTTTAGGAGGTGCCGCTAAACTTTTTGGTTTTTTCCCTAATCCTTAGAAGTTGCCGGTAGCCGTACCTAGTAGATAGGCTCTTCCCAAAAATTTTTCGCTCATTACCCCGATCAACCGTTAGAATAGATTCAGAATTTAAGGATAAAATCTCAACTATGAATCCCGTTGTTTTGGTGCATGGTTTTCTGGACACTACTGCTGTTTTTAAACCGATGAGCAAGTATTTAAACTATCATGGTTGGCAGGTGCATAGTTTTAACCTAATTCCCAATCATGGTTACGAAAAGTTAGAAGTTTTAGCGGGTCAGGTAGATAATTATATCGAGAAAAACTTTGCTAAAGAGCAGAAAGTAGATCTGATTGGGTTTAGTATGGGAGGATTAATTACCCGCTACTACCTGCAAAGATTGGGAGGAGTGGAAAGAGTGCAACGTTACCTAAATATTTCTGCTCCGAATCGAGGCACTTTAACCGCGTATAGTTTACCTTTAGATGGGATTAGACAAATGCAGCCGGGGAGTCAATTTCTAGAGGATTTAAATCAAGATTGTCAACAAATTTTAAATAAAATTAAAACCACAATTATCTGGACTCCCTACGATTTAATGATATTTCCCGCCCATAGTTCTCGTTTATCGGTGGGCAAAGAAATTTCCATTCCGGTATTGCTTCATGCTTGGATGGTCAAAGATAGCAAAGTTTTAACAACAATTAAAGAGACCTTATTAGAATAGAAATACTGGTTGTCTCCAAAACTGGAACAGGGTCAAGATATCACCAACAAAAAAGTTAATTAGGGCTTGCTGAATAATGGTAAAACCCTTTTAAAATAAAGCTTTTGACCTGTTAAAGTCCGATGTTAGTGCTGCGAAAATAGGATCTGAAACTCCTGACTCCTGACTCCTACCCCCACCGAAAAACTTTTTCAGCAGACCCTAATTATCATCAAAAAAGCTTGACTTATGGTTATAATTATGCTAATTCAAAAATGAAACGCATCAGCGGCGGACTTCGGGATTTGTATCATTAGGAGATTATTAAACCTCTAGGTTGACTCACTTAAACTGGCAGTTTCTAGCCATTTTTTACCCATTTCAATGGGAATACCGAGGGGAGGACAGAGAATTTTAATTAATTCAATTCCTCCCGTGATTAAAATGCTTCTTAGGCGAGAATTTTTCTTGATTTCTGCGTCAACTTGTGCGACAAAAGTTTGTTTTTCAACTTCGGTATTAGTGGGATAAGTTTGGGTGAGTTGGCTGATAAGTTGTTGAATTTCTTGGGCGGCTTCGGCTAAATTTTGGGGTGTGGCGTAATTATGAATAATGCCATCACCCTGTTCAATAATCTGCACGTTTTGGGGTTGAACAATGTTGTATTTAGAGCCTTGAGGATTTTCTGACATAGGTGTTTCTGAAGTTAAGTTATGTATTAAGACTATAGCATCCATAGCATCCATAATAGAGAATTGAACAGCGAGATCATTTTCTGCTTCTAAGGCCTGACATAGGAGAGGAATTATTGATTCATTACCCATTTTTCCGAGACATTGAGCGGCTTTTATTCGCATTTGAGCATCGGAATGTTTTAGCATTTTGGAATAGGCTTTAATAACTAGCTGTAAATTGTCAGGACTGATTGCCATTTTAGGTTAAGGCATAACGAGAACCAATTTTACCGATTGCATCGGTGGCACTGAAACGAACGCTATCTTCTGCATCGGATAAGGCATTGATTAAAGCGGGAATAGCTTCTTCTAGTCCAATTTCACCTAAAGCCTCGGCTGCGTTCCTACGAACATCTTTATTAGAGTCTTCTAAAGCCTTGAGTAACTCCGCAATGGCTGTTTCTGAACCAATATTACCCAAAGCCTCGGCTGCGTTCCTACGAACATCTTTATTAGAGTCTTCTAAAGCCTTGAGTAACCCCGCAATGGCTGTTTCTGAGCCAATCTTACCCAAAGCCTCGGCTGCGTTCCTACGAACAAACCCATCAGAGTCTTCTAAAGCCTTGAGTAACCCCGGAATGGCTATTTCTGAGCCAATTTTACCCAAAGCCTCGGCTGCCTTCCTACGAACATACTCATCAGAGTCTTCTAAAGCCTTGAGTAACCCCAGAATAGCTGTTTCTGAGCCAATATTACCCAAAGCCACGGCTGCGTGCATACGAACATCCTCATCAGAGTCTTCTAAAGCCTTGAGTAACCCCGGAATAGCTGTTTCTGAGCCAATATTACCCAAAGCCTCGGCTGCGTACCTACGAACAAACCCATCAGAGTCTTCTAAAGCCTTGAGTAACCCCGGAATGGCTGTTTCTGAGCCAATTTTACCCAAAGATTCAGCCGCTTTAGCGCGAATTTCGGGGTGGTTATCATCTAGTTTTTTAGAGAGGGAGCTAACGGCGATTTTGGTATATTCATTAATTTTAATCATATTGTTTTCTATTTGGTGATTAGTTGGCAATAAAAATTAATTTTATTTATCCATTTTTGCCCTGAGAAATTCTTCTAATTTCTTCATGTCTTCTTGACTAGGAGTCAGGGTAAATCGAGTTACACCGGGTTCAGTTCGCATTCTATCCATATAAATTCTTAAGGCTTCATCATCTTCTCGATGGGAGAGGACATATTTTCTTAATTCTGGGCGAGACATTTGGTAAAAATCAGGTTGATGATTCATCTTCAAACTCCACATTTCCGTTAGTTAATATGATAAAGCTAAGAGTTTCACCTGCTAGTATATAAATCTCCTTTCGTTTTTCATCATAGCGAAATAGATGAATATCGGTATAGAAATTAGACAGGGTTTGACACATTCTAAGGCAAGTAAGCATCTGTTCGGGGGTGGGTATCATTATTGATGGATTTTTCCTCCAATTTACCAGTTTATCCCTGTGAGAAGTATAGCATCCTACAGTCCTTGAGATTGAGTAGATGATGAGGACGAGGTTTTTGTAGTAGAAGTAGGAATATTTTGACTATCCTCTCCAAAACTAGCTATCTCTGAAAAAGTAATAGGTGTATATCTGACGATTCAGCAAGAACCTATTGGTTTAGTAGTTACCAACCGAGTTGTTTTTTAGCATCTTCCCAAGCAATTCTTTGTCCTGATTGATACTGTTGAATCGCTTCAGATAGGATTTCGGCAAACTCTTTGTCTTGTAAAATATCAAGAGTTTCTAACCAAGATTCAATTTGAGCGTAATTCAGGGCAACCATAATGGGTTGACCTTCTTTGGTAATAATAATAGGTTCGTCAGTCATTTGCTCAGACCATTCAACCAGCTTTTGTCCTGTTTCAGTAATGTTTAGATATTTAGTCATGTCAGCAATTAAAAGTTATCAAAAAAATTGGGTTTAAAACCTCGCCTTTTAAAGCGAAAAGTTTTCGGTATTTCTGCAAATCTGAGATGCACCCGCTTAAGCACAACTACGAACTAGAATCCTGAATCTGTCCATCACCTTTTTCAATAATCTGGACGTTTTTGGCATGGATAGTATATTTAGATTCTGACTTGACTGGAGATTGATTAGATAATTTTTGACCATCCTCTGCAAGTTTAGTTTCTACTGTTTCAATCATAGCTGCAAATTCCGATTGGCGGTGTAAGTCGATATTGAGAGTATTCATATCTTTAAGAATGTTGGTTAGATTATCAATATTGCCCCTGATTTCATCATATAAGTTTAATGTCGCCAAGATACTATTAGTTTTAGCTAAATCAATTTGTTTGTATTTTGCTTGTAGTTTTGCTTTTTCGTCTTCCCAATATTTCAGGTAGTCTATGCGATCGAAGTCTCTATGAATTCTGGCATCTGGTAAAATAATCGGGAATATTCTTTGATAAAAGTCACCATTTCTAGCAATTTCTACTAATTCAAACATACAGTTTTCTGATTTTAAGTATCTATCGCTGATGACGGCGACGACACATTTCCCCTGTCCAATTTGCTGCATAAAGTTTTTGATGGAGTCTTTATAGGTGGTGTGGGTTTTATCCCGAATAATCTCAATCCCTTTAGCGGCAAAAGCTTGGACGAGTTGATTAGCCATTTCGTTGCTGTCTTCTTGCCAGTTGTAGGAGATGTAAACTTGTTGATTCATGGGTTGGGAGAGGGGGTGATAGTATTTAAGTTTGTTTTGAATTGTGTCTAGTGCTTTTCTAGCTTCAGAGAGAGTATCGCCATTATTTAATGTGACAAAAGCAGGATTTTTCAGGCATTTGATAAGTTCAGTCATAGCTGTTTCTGTGCCAATATTACCCAAAGCCTCGGCTGCGTTACAACGAACATACTCATCAGAGTCTTCTAAAGCCTTGAGTAACCCCGGAATCGCTGTTTCTGAGCCAATATTACCCAAAGCCTCGGCTGCGTTCCTACGAACATCCTCATAAGAGTGTTCTAAAGCCTTGAGTAACCCCGGAATAGCTGTTTCTGTGCCAATCTTACCCAAAGCCACGGCTGCGTACCTACGAACATCATCATCAGAGTCTTCTAAAGCCTTGAGTAACCCCGGAATCGCTGTTTCTGAGCCAATATTACCCAAAGCCACGGCTGCGTTACAACGAACATCTTTACTAGAGTGTTCTAAAGCCTTGAGTAACCCCGGAATCGCTGTTTCTGAGCCAATATTAGCCAAAACGAAGGCTGCGTACCTACGAACATCATCATCAGAGTCTTCTAAAGCCTTGAGTAACCCCGCAATGGCTGTTTCTGTGCCAATATTACCCAAAGCGAAGACTGCGTTCCCACGAACATCCTTATTAGAGTCTTCTAAAGCCTTGAGTAACCCCGGAATCGCTGTTTCTGAGCCAATATTACCCAAAGCCACGGCTGCGTAC
>MTBT01000288.1 GCA_002282935.1 Microcystis sp. LSC13-02
CCCATTGTGGCTATGTAGAAGATAGAGATATTAACGCCGCTATCAATATTCTCAAAAAGGGACTAAGTACGGTAGGGCATACCGGAACTCAAGCTTGGGGAGAGATTCCCTCTGGTTTGGTTGGATACGTCCTGCCAGATTAAGGAAACTCAATGAACCAAGAATCCCTCGCTTTTAGCGACGGGAGTGTCAATGGAAGACACTGGCAACTTTTGCGCTTACGTCCGGTTGAGTTTCAGCGTAGATATTTTGACGAGTGGCGGCGATTTCTGTGTAAGCTTGACGCACTTCCGAGTTAACTGCCACCGTTTTCACATCGTAGATACGGGTAGCCAGTTGGGGATAGAAACCGATAGCGACAATCAAAGCGAGGAAAGAGACAGCGATAAAGATTTCTCTGGGTTTAGCGTCAATATATTCTGATTCATGAGGGAGGACACAGCTAGTACCGAAACAAACTGCCTGTTCGTTACTTTTGTTGGGGAGAATGTTAGTAATATCGCAGGAAGAACCATCTCCGTAGAAAACTTGACGAAGCATGGAGAGTAGATAAATCGGGGTGAGGATTAAACCAACGGAAGCGAGGAAGACAGTCACAACCCGGAAGGTTTGGCTATAAACGTCACTGCTAGTGACACCGATGAATACGGTAATTTCGCTGGCAAAACCGCTCATTCCAGGTAACGCTAGGGAAGCCATGGCGCCGGCAGTAAAGAGAGCGAAGACTTTCGGCATCGCTTGGGCAATCCCACCCATCTCGTTTAAAGCTAAGGTATGGGTGCGGTCGTAGGTGACACCAGCAAGGAAGAATAAGACGGCGGCAATTAAACCGTGGGAGAGCATTTGTAACATAGCACCGCTAATACCCACATCGGTAAAGGAAGCAATCCCTAAAAGGACGAATCCCATGTGTGAAACCGAGGAATAAGCGAGACGGCGTTTCATGTTTTGTTGACCGAAGGAAGCGAAAGCACCGTAGATAATATTAACGACACCGAGAATCGCTAGAATGGGGGCAAAGTAGATGTGTGCATCGGGTAGAAGCCCCATATTAAGACGGATTAAACCGTAACCACCCATTTTGAGGAGAACACCAGCGAGAATCATCGATACAGGTGCAGAAGCTTCACCGTGAGCATCGGGGAGCCAAGTATGGAGGGGGAAGATAGCGAGTTTGACCCCGAAAGCGATTAATAAACCAGCGTAAAGGACTAATTCTAAAGCGAGGGGATAATCTTTAAATCCTAATTCCGCCATATCAAAGGTCATCGCACCACCACCGTAAAGGGCCATGGCTAGACCGGCAACGAGGATGAAGATAGAAGCGGCGGCGGTGTAGAGTAAGAATTTAGTGGCGGCATAACGACGTTTTTGACCACCCCAGATGGAAACGAGTAGATAAACGGGAATTAACTCGATTTCCCACATTAAAAAGAATAATAATAAGTCTTGGGCGACGAAAACACCAATCTGAGCGGCGTAGAGCAACAGCATCAGGAAGTAGAATAAACGGGGTTTGCGGTCCACTTGCCACGCGGCCAAGATAGAAAGGGTTGTCACTAATCCTGCTAATAAAACTAACGGTGCCGAGATACCATCCACCGACACCGCCCAACTTAAACCTATTTGGGGAACCCAATCGATTTTTTCCACTAATTGTAGGTTGGGGTTGCTTAAATCATATTTTTGTAAAAAAACGTAGCACATTAAAACAAAGTCTGCTAGTCCGACTCCAAGAGCGAACCAACGAACAGTTTTTCCTTCTTTGTCGGGGATTACAGGGATAAGGAAGGAGGAAAGCAAGGGGAGCAAAATGATGGCAGTGAGCCAGGGGAAGTTAGCCGTTAGCATGGCAGTAAGAAAAAATACCTATTTCGTTATGTGTTCATTTTATGCGACTTTGTAAAATTTTGTGAATATTTTTTGGCCTGCCTTTACCATAGACTTTTATAGATAGTTGGCGCATCATCATCGATTAACCTAAATAAGCTTGTTTGACGCGCTCATCCTTGAGTAAATCCCCGGCTTCTCCGGCGATAGTCAAGCGTCCCGCTTCCAAAACATAGCCGCGATTGGCAGTTTCTAGGGCTAAATTGGCGTTTTGTTCCACTAACAGGATAGTTACTCCCGATTCGTTTAATTGACGGATAATACTGAAGATTTCTCGCACTATCTGCGGCGCTAGTCCTAAACTGGGTTCGTCTAGTAACAATAACTTGGGACGACTCATTAAAGCTCTGGCGATCGCCAGCATCTGCTGTTCCCCACCGCTTAGGGTTCCCGCTAACTGCTCTCGGCGCTCCGATAGTCGGGGAAACAGTTGCCACTGCTCTTCGATATCGCTTTTTACTGCTAGGCGATCGCTTCTCGTATAAGCACCTAACTGCAAATTTGTCAAGACTGTTTGACGCGCTAAGATTCTTCTCCCTTCCGGACTATGGGCAATTCCCCGCTTAACGATTTCATGGGGCGGTAAATGGGTAATATCTTGACCCTGATAAATTATTCGCCCCGTCTTTGCCGTTAAAATCCTAGATATCGTCTTTAGAGTCGTCGTTTTTCCTGCTCCGTTCGCTCCAATCAGGGTGACAATTTCCCCCGTTTCTACCCTTAAGCTAACCTGCTGTAATGCCTTTATTCCGCCATAATTAACCGATAAATCGCTAATTTCTAACATAAACCCAGTCAAATCCCAATAGGATCACTATAGCAGTTACCAGTTACCAGTTACCAGTTACCAGTTATCAGTTACCAGTTACCAGTTACCAGTTATCAGTTACCAGTTACCAGTTACCAGTTACCAGTTACCAGTGATCAGATGTGAGTTTTTAGTCAGGGATAAGGAGGAATTCCGATCATTTGTACTAAAATTTCCAAGACGCAGATTAACAGTGCTGTCTTTTCGCTGCCTACTGTTTACTGATAACTGTTTACTGATAACTGATAACTGATTATCTGCCTAAAACTTCCAAGACAACCGGGGCAACTCCCGATTGGAAGACACCGATAATCGCTGCCGCACCTCTAGAGAGATCGATGAGGCGACCACCGCTAAACGGACCGCGATCGTTAATTCGCACCACCACCGAGCGCCCGTTACGCAGATTAGTTACCCTAACCTTGGTGCCGAAAGGTAGATAGCGATGGGCGGCGGTTAAACTACTAGAGTTAAAAGTCTCACCACTAGCGGTGCGACGACCGTGAAAACCAGGACCATACCAAGAGGCCATTCCCTTTTTACGGGGGCGGCTGCTGGTTTTTACCGCTTGGCTTGTTTTCGGCTTCTCTGCTGGTGTCACTGAGGCAGGATTGGTAGCTGGGGCATTAGCTGGGGCCGGCTTGACTTGATTGGGTTGTGATTGGGGTTGTATCGTCGAAGGAATGGCCTCTTGGGTCCGGGGTGTAACGCTTGCAGGGACGGTATTTTCTTTGTCCACTAGGGACTCCAAAGTTTTTAGAATTTCGTTAGCATTATCTTGAACCGAACGTGATATCTTAATACTTGAATCATTTGTTCGACTATTAGAAAAAGCGGACAGAATGGTTTGAGAGGTGGACTCGATAACAGTTTGACGCTCTACGCTAATATCCGTCAGGCTGTTGCTGTGTCCTGCTGTCTGGGAACAAATTATCGAAGCTGTAGTCCCCACTACGGTAAGGGCAGTTACAGCTTGTAGTTTGTTGATCAGTTGTTTATTCATAGACTTTCTTATTGTGCGTTAGCAAGTTCCCAATGCAAAGCTGAAGGAACTTGCTAACATTCCTTTGTGCTTGCAGAGCTAACTTGGTTGCTTTCTGTTCAACCGTATCACGGAAAATTGGTTGGTCATTACGAGAATTTGTATCGTTATCGGGCAAGAGAATCAAAAATTTAAATAAAGGGTTGACTGGCGCTAAAAACCAAGTTAAGATGATAGGTTTTTAATTTTTTGTGTCCTAGAGGGGATCAAGGTTAGGAAAACTTAGGGAATTAGTGAAATTTTGAGAGGGAATAATGCTAGTATTGACAAGGCTTTCAAGGATTATCAGCCCTCCTCGATTTGCCTCTATCGATGCAGATAATGGTTAATAAAACTGTTTTGTTCGCTACAAAAAACCAGATTTTTAAGATAAATGTTAAATCGGGCTAAGGGTCAGAGATAAAAAATTATAATAGGGGCTTGACAAGGAACTAAAAATAAGCTGTTATTAGCCAAACTTAACAACGCAATCAGAAATGTTAATACAGGCTAATACTAAATCCTGTTTAAAAGGGATAGGGGATTGGGGAAGTGGGGAAGTGGGGAAGTGGGGAAGTGGGGAAGTGGGGAAGTGGGGAAGTGGGGAAGTGGGGAAGTGGGGAAAGAAACCTCTTTCATCTGTGGGGGTGAAAATTTTTTCATCCGGCCCGACTCCTAACCCCACGAAAAGCTTTTTCGGCAAACCCTATCTAATTGTGTGTTGGGTTTTTTTAGGTCAATCCAACCGACAAGAGCGGCTATAAAATCTAATATAATCAAGACAGCAGGTCATCCCATAGGTAATTCTCAAATGAATTATAAGATTGACATAGAACAAGAAGAAGATGGACGATATATTGCTGAAATCGTCGAACTTCCGGGAGTTTTAGTCTATGGCAATAGTCAACAGGAAGCTATGGCTAAAGTTCAAGCACTTGCCTTGCGTGTCTTAGCCGATCAACTTGAACAGGGAGAACTTCCAGAAAATCACCTAAATTTATCATTTGTTGCTCTATGAGTCAATGGTCAGCAACGAAAGCCAAACAAGTTTTAAAAGCATTAAAAAGCATAGGTTGGAAAATTAAACGACAGACAGGCTCTGATAAAATTTTAGACAGGTCTGGCTAGAATGATGTCGTTTTTGCTTGCCATGATGGCGATGAAATTGGACCGAAAATGTTAGCAAGAATTGCTAAATTAACAGGATTAACTCCAGATGACCTCTAAGTATTATAATCATAACGCACCAATTTAACGACAAAGTTGGTGCGTGGGGCGCGGATTATTGATTTTGTTTTTTTAACAGAATTGGTAGCCGCAAACACGCACCCTACAAAATCTGATAGTTGCATTAAACAAAGTTAAAATAACTACTATTTAATTGTAAACTACTATTATCTTGAACAACTGCTATCAAATCTGTACCATTATAAATAAGTGTATCTGAAGCACCTCCTCCAACCATATTTTCTTTTTTAAGAGTAATAGATACTCCACTTCCTTTAACTTGAATGCGATCAACAAAAGAGGTAAAATCAGCTATTACTGCATAACCAGGTCCCATATTAAGATTACCTCGATTAGTCCCAATTACAAATGTATCACGACCCGCACCTCCAACTAAAGTATCATATTCTGGGACAGTGAGACCGGGGATGCCGTAGTAATAATTAAGAGTGTCCGATCCTTGTAAAATATCGTCACCATCGCCCCCGGCAAGATAGTCATTCCCTTCACCTCCCGCAAGAGTATCATTTCCAAGACCGCCATATAAACGATCACCCCCACCAGCCCCAAAAATATAATCATTTTGAGCAGATCCGTAGATTATATCGCCATTTTTAGTACCAGTATAACTGGTAGGAGGAGTATAACTAGGCATATTTAATTACCTCAATTAAAAAGTGGTTGTTTACTAATCATTTACAATAAGTTATAGTTCTACATCATTCAATTAGTCAACACTAGGAATTATGCTAGAATCTGACTAGGAAATTTTCAGGCAAAAATTTATGGATACCAATAATGACCCTTTTTCCCGAGCTATGAGTCAATGGGACTTAGAAACTCTTTATCTTGATCTTGCTTCTGTTAAGGGAAAGCGACTGACTCCTACTGAAAAAAAACATTTACAAGGATTACTCTGCGGTTATAGTCCCACAGAAATTGCTGAAAAACTCAAGAAGAGTCGTAAAGGCGTTGAGGTAGATTTATGTACTACGCTCTATCAATACGTTAAAGAACTGGTTGGTAATAATAATGGCAAGGTAGAGAATTGGCGTAATATTGCTGAATGGTTAGAGGACGCTGGTTATAAAAGAGATTTTTCTCTTGAATACGATGCCAGTGATTCTATTTCTGCCTTCATTGTTGTGAAAAGAGCGAATATAAAGATTGAAAAAAATCAATTGATGATTGATGTCAATATTCGTTTAGCAACTCCTTTGCCTTCAGAAATGTCAGCAATAAATATTGAAAATAGAGAAGAAGAAAATGACTAGGGGTTTCGGCTGGTTTTGGTAGGCACAATGTATTCTAAGATACAGTCGCTAGGTGAGTAGATTCGTCTATCATTCCGACAGATGAAGAGAACGATTTAAAATATCCTCAATACCGTAGGGACAAACGGGGGGAAACTCTAACCCCGTCTCTCTAAAGGCATCGGCACAAGCAACAGCATAGAGTTTAAATAGGCTTTCATCGGTTAAATATCGCCTTAAACTGGGGCTATCGTCCAAATAAAGCCTAATATTAGCTCTTTCTCGTTGAATAGTCCCCAGCCAACTGTGCGATCGCCGTTGAGGTTGATAGTCCCACTTTAATAAATGATGCAAAATTAATCTTAGACTAGCGAGTAAGCGATCGCGCTCCCGTTTCGACAAATCCCTTACCTCTTCGACTAAATTCTCAATATCTAACTCGGAAAACCGACCAGAGGCTAATAAATCGGCCATTTGTTCGGCCCAAAGTCCAAAGTCTTGCTCATAGGATGCCGTCATCGATTTATCTCCTTCTAAGCTCAATTAACATTATATTAAACCTCCTGCATAATTAATTTTTGATGGTTCAAAAACGGCAAAAATAAGGATTAAATGGCATAAAATCTGTAAATAGACCATTTAATTGATTATTATTCCAAATCCGTTTTTAATAGTGTGATTAACTCTCAAGTTATGAATTGTTTCTCCCTTTTCCCCACACCCCACACCCCACTCTCCTATACCTTTTCAACAGGATTTAGTATTATTCATTGATGGCCGAGAAACCGGTGTCTTTTCAGCGATCGCCGAACAATTAACGGGTTTTGCGTCTTCGGATGACATTATTATTAGAATAACGAGAAGGTTTTGGCCGGGGTTCTTTTCCCCCTCCTAATTCGCCGCTAACTTGCTGGAAAATATCGCGTCGAAGCACAGGATATTCCCCTATCCACTGGTCGAGTTGGGGAAGATGGACATCAGAAAGCTGATTGATATCCCCTAAATCGGGTTCTCGAGACATTAACAAAGCTTCGGCCACCATCCCAGGACGGATCGATTTATGAATGCGTTTGAGGGGAGCGCGAACGATCGCCGAAAAGCCAGTTGGATCACCGATTTCTAGATTAATACAGCGTTGGCGATTTTCGATAATCTCTAATTCCCCGCGTTTATTGACCCTTTCTTCTTCCCCGATTAATTCCTCGGTGACAAAAGCATCGAAAACGCGACCGCGCCAAAACCCTCCGTAGGGAAGACGACGATAGGTATTATTGCGAACACTGGCCCAATAAACCGGACCCCAGAGCCAATATAAACCAGCGATAATGTCGAAAATCAGTTTAATCGTTAAACCACCGGGGCCGAATAAATTACCGATTAACCAAGCTGCGGTGAGAGCGATGATAGAAATGAATAAACGGCGCAGAAAATCGGACCATTTACCCCAATAGTGAGCGTACTGGGGGCCGGTGGCGATAATCGGGACAATTTGCTCGATCGATTCACGGGTAAGGGGAACCAACATTATCAGTTATCAGTTATCGGTTATCAGTTATCGTGTGCCTAATTGATTCGTGAACGGGTAGGCTCCAGAAGAGGACGTTTACCTTTCATTTAGGTGCGCTATATCAGTTATTACAGCGTTTCTCATAACTAGATGAAGTGTAACCTAATTTGGTATCGACTACCGACTTCCCAAAACGAAAACTTTGTACCTCATCACTAAGATAAATGCTATAGTTTTGGGTAATTGTCTATCTGTTGGTCGCCATTCATCCCATCGCTAAAAGCGCGGGACTTCTGGGGAAATTTCAGTTAAAAATTAAATCCCTCAAGAAGTCCAATGAAACAATCTATAATAAAATCAATGCTGTTTTGTTCCCAAAGACTGCCACCATGACTTCTTCCCTGGCTAAATCCTTAAATTCTCAGACTGTAACCACTCAACATTTACCACCCTTAGAAAATGGGGATCGCTTAATTCGTCCCGAATTCGAGCGCCGTTATCAAGCTATGCCAGGATTAAAAAAAGCCGAACTTATCGAAGGAGTTGTGTATATGGCATCCCCATTAAGGTTTAAATTTCATGCTGAACCCCACGGACGTTTAATCACTTGGTTGGGAGTTTATCAAGCTGCTACACCCCAAGTACAAATGGGTATTGAGCCAACAGTTCGCTTGGATATCGACAACGAATTACAGCCGGATGGGGTGTTATTAATTAGTCAAGAAAGCGGGGGAAAATCAACCCTAAGTGCAGAGGGATACCTAGAAGGATCGCCGGAATTAGTGGTAGAAATTGCCGCTAGTAGTGCCGCCATAGATTTAGGGGATAAAAAACGTGCTTATCGACGCAGTGGCATTCAAGAATACCTGGTTTGGCAGGTATTTGATCAAAAAATTGATTGGTTTAGTTTACAAGATGGCGATTATATTTCTTTGTTACCCAACCAAGAAGGGGTGATTTGCTCTCTAGTATTTCCGGGTTTGTGGTTAGATATTTCAGCCATGCTCAACGGCAATATGTCACGGGTGTTAGACAGCTTAAAGGCTGGAATTAACTCGGCAGAGCATCAAGAATTTATCCAAAAGTTAATCGCAACGCAGTCGGGGGAAGCCAAATGAAACCTCCAGCTATTCTCATTTTAGGAGAAACCAGTATCCCCGTTGCTCGTCAAGTGCAGATGGCCATACCGGAAGCAGTGGTTTATGGGTTAATAAATCGTACCCATTCGGCTGATTTTACCTATACTAATTTTGGCGAAACGGTGCGAGAATTTTTCCAGACGGGAACGCCAATTATTGGCATTTGTGCGGCGGGTATTTTAATTCGCACTTTAGCACCTTTATTAACTAATAAATGGCAAGAACCACCTGTATTAGCGATCGCGGAAGATGGCAGCGCCGTAGTGCCTTTGTTGGGGGGTTTACAAGGGGTTAATGATCTCGCTCGTCAAATTGCCTCGGTTTGGCAAATTTCCCCGGCAATTACCACCACTGGTGATATTAGATTTAAAACGACTTTATTATCGCCACCACTGGGTTATCAGTTAGTTAATCCCGATGATGCTAAGAAGTTTCTTGCCGATTTATTGGCGGGTGAAAAAGTAAAATTAATTGGTGAAGCGGACTGGTTAAAAAATAGTAATTTACCGATTTCATCAGCAGCAAAACTGAGCATTGAGATTATCGATAAAAATAACTTAAACTTAGCAAAACCTAGCACTAACTGTTTAGTTTATCTCTGTGAGGAAAGCCAGCAAATTAAGGAAAAATCCAGTTTGTCCCCAGGGGATTTTGCCAACGAAAGTCAAGGTAAATTAGCCATAGTCGGAACCGGCCCTGGTGCGCTAAATTGGATGTCGCCGGAAGTTCGAGAAGTATTGGAAAAAGCCACGGATTGGGTGGGTTATAAAACCTATTTGGATTTGGTAGAATCCCTGCGAAAACCAGAAATTGTCCGCCATGAATCGGATAATCGGGTGGAACTCGATCGCGCGGAAATAGCCCTAGATTTAGCGGCTAAGGGGCGATCGGTTGTCTTAGTTTCTTCCGGAGATCCCGGAATTTATGCCATGGCCGCGGCCGTGTTTGAGGTATTAGAAAAAAAAGCAAAACCGGCATGGGATGCGATCGCAATTCAGGTCTGTCCGGGGATTTCGGCGATGCAAGCGGCGGCCGCAAGGGTTGGCGCACTTTTAGGACATGATTTTTGTGCGATTTCCCTATCAGATATTCTCAAATCTTGGCAGGTGATTTCTCAGCGCATTGAGTTAGCGGCCCGAGCAGATTTGGCGATCGCATTTTATAATCCTGTGTCTCAAGAGCGCACTTGGCAATTGGAGAAGGCAAAAGAGATTTTATTACAATGGCGCTCGCCGCAAACTCCTGTGGTACTAGCGCGTAATTTAGGGCGAAAAGGGGAAACAGTGACGGTGAAATTCCTAGAGGATATGACTATTAAAGATGCGGATATGCGAACCATAATTTTGATTGGATCGAGTAAAACTCGCCTTATTGAGCAGGGTAAAACCAAGCAATGGGTTTATACTCCACGTCACTATTAAGTGGTCGTTTGACACTCCCCGCTCTAAAGAGACGGGGATTCTTGGTTCACAGAGATTACTTGCTTAGACAGAATTGCTTCTGAAAAAGTAGAGGTAT
>MTBT01000289.1 GCA_002282935.1 Microcystis sp. LSC13-02
CCAAAGTGCGCCGCAATAGCGACTCTTGTTCGGGTGTGGGGTAAAATCGAAACGAATAGGCTTTTTCCATGTCTCACATTTTAGCATATATCGTGTAAATGCGCTAGTATTTAACAGTAAAGCCAACCTAGAACGACGGGGTTTCAGAGCCAAAATTTTCGATGAGAATTGCTGTAGTATGATTTGAAACAGCAGCCAGTCGCGGGTTCAAATCCCATCACCAGCTTTCAACAACTTTTGATTCAAGACCTAATTTAGCGGCGTGATTGCTCTAAAATAAGGTTATCGCTTGCTCAGTATATAGTAATGACCTTAATCGCTGTCATCGATTATGACATGGGAAATCTGCACTCTGCCTGTAAAGGACTGGAAACCGTGGGTGCAGTGCCGAAAATTACCGATTCTCCCCTCGATCTGGAAAAAGCTGACGCTATTGTCTTACCCGGAGTCGGTTCTTTTGATCCTGCTGTCCGGCAAATTCGCAGCCGTCATCTAGAAAAACCGCTCAAAGTTGCGATCGCTAATGGTAAACCCTTTCTCGGTATCTGTCTCGGTTTACAAATTCTCTTTGACTCATCAGAGGAAGGTCAAGAGGCGGGTTTAGGGATTATTCCGGGGACAGTGCGCCGTTTTCGCTCGGAACCTGGCATTACCATTCCCCACATGGGTTGGAATCAGTTAGACTTCACCCAGCCGGATCATGCTCTTTGGCAGGGATTACCCCCGCATCCTCACGTCTATTTTGTCCATTCCTATTATGTTGATCCCCTTGATAGTTATCTAACTGCCGCCACCGTCACCCACGGCAGTCAAACGGTGACGGCAGCGATCGCTCGTGATCGTTTGGTAGCGGTGCAGTTTCACCCGGAAAAATCCTCGACTAATGGCTTAAAAATTCTGGCTAACTTTGTTCAACAGGTGCAAAAATTAGCTTTAGTCTCCTAAATAAGCCTTTAAAACCCGCTCGTTTTTTTGGATTTCGCTGGGAATGCCATCGGCTAAATTTGTCCCTTCTGCTAATACCCAAACGTAGTGACAAAGGGACATAATCACATCCATATTATGCTCGATAATTAAAAAGGTAATTCCCTGACGATTCCATTCAATAATATGGTCGCTGATTTGAGCGATTAAAGTGGGATTAACTCCGGCGGCCGGTTCATCTAATAAAATTAATTTTGGCTCGGTCATTAGCGCTCGGCCAATCTCTAATAATTTACGCTGTCCTCCCGATAAAGCTCCCGCATAATCCTGCGCTTTCTCCCCTAGACCAATCGAATCTAATATGTCCAAAGCTTTGGCACGATTTTCTTGTTCCTGTTGGCGAATTTTTGCCCCCTGAAACCAGACTTTGAGAAAATTTTCTCCCGTTTGCCCCGGACTAGCTAAGAGCATATTTTCTAACACCGTTAATCGGGATAATACCCTTGCTACTTGAAAAGTTCTCACACATCCTTTCAGGGCAATTTGATAGGGAGGCAGCTGATGAATGGGCTGACCATCAAGAAAAACTTCTCCTTTATCTGGGCGAATAAAATTAGATAAAAGGTTAAAAAGTGTGGTTTTGCCGGCCCCATTTGGACCGATTAACCCAGTGATGCTGCCCTGCGGCACATCCAAATCAGCATTATTGACGGCGCAAATGCCCCCAAAACTTTTCGATAATCCTTTGGCAGAAAGTAACATAATTGATCAGATAAACATCAGTTATCAGTAAACATTAAACAGTAATCAGTGAAAAGACAGTAAGTAGTCGTGGGAAATAAATTTCTTAGTTGAGACAGGCAATAGGCACTCTTGCAATAGGCAATAGGGTTATTTAAATGTGTAATTAATTTTGCTTAAGTCCTTAGAAAAATGATATTTAATACTGCTCACTTAATATTCAAATCTAATCACTGATAACTGATGACTGATAACTGATAACTGATAACTGATAACTGAAATTATTTTCCCAAAGTTAACTCCTCTTTTTTGCCGAGGATACCCTGGGGTCGCCAGATCATTAAAACCATGAGCAGCAGACCGATAATCATAATCCGTAAAGCCCCTAATTGGCTATCATTAAAAATATCTAATTGGGGTAGAATAAAGCGAGTCAGGGAATCGTAAGCCCAGAAAATTACTGCTCCTAGTAAGGTGCCTGCATTGCTACCAGAGCCACCGAGAATAATAATAATCCAAGCGTTAAAAGTCAATAATGGTTCAAAATTAGTCGGGTAAATAGTGGTTAATTGCCATGCTAAAAAAGCCCCAGCTAAACCAGCGATTGCACCGCCTAACATCAAAGATTGTAACTTATACCAAAAGACATTTTTTCCTAAAGCCCGGGGAATTTCTTCATCTTCCCGGATAGCTTTGAGGATGCGTCCCCAAGGCGATCGCAAAAGTAATTCTAAACCAGTATAAACGAGAGCGAGGAAGACTAAAACTACCACCATCAGCCCGGCTTTGTAATTATAGTCATTCAAGGCAATTACACCGTTTATATACAGAAAAAGCAGGATTATCGCCCCTAACGCCCCCCAAAAGATTAAAGCTCTCTTTTGCGTCGGTTGATAGCTTTTGCCGCTAATTTGCCCAGCTTCGCGCCATTGTCGTTGCAGATTGCGCCCCAATTGCCAGAGAGCAAAGATAGCAAGCAGGGTAAACAGGGCAATAATTAATAATTTGACGGGAAAACTGGCATTTATATCCAAAGGTAGGGGATAACGTTGTAGTCCGAAACTGCCTTTCGTTAACCAATCCTCGTTAAGCACCAGCAAACGAATTAACTCAGACACCCCGATGGTGACAATTGCTAGATAATCGGCTCTTAATCTCAGGGTGGAAAAACCGATGGCCAATCCCAACAATGCCCCTAGGATCGCCCCGACAATGGCGGCAAAAATCATCGGTACACCCTGTAAAGTTAATAAAACCGTTGCATAAGCCCCTAAAGTGGCAAAAGCAACGTGACCAAAGTTAATTAAGCCAGTAAATCCCCATTGTAGATTTAAACCGAGGGCAAAAATCGCATAAATACCCGCCCAAATTGTCAGGGAAACCAAATAATCTGTCATGTTATGGCAATTATCTTAATAGTGAGGTACAAAGTTTTCGGTTTCGGGAGTCAGGAGCCAGAAGTCAGGAGTCAGGAGTCAGGAGACGATGCCCAATCCAGTTATACTTCATACTTATGAGAAACGCTATAACTAGGGTCTGCTGAAAAAGTTTTTCGGTGGGGGTTGGGGGTTGGGGTGTGGGGTTTTACCCATTTTCAGGTGGTCAATTACCTAATTTTCAGGCACTTTTTGAGGGAAGAAAAGTCTAAAAACCTTGTTGGATAAGGTTTTTAGATTTATTCAGCAAACCCTAACTAAAAAATGATCTTCAAAGTAAAAAGTAAAAAAGGGGTTGGGGGAGTGGGGAGCAGGGAGTGGGGGAGCAGGGAGCGCCGGAGATGGGGCGAAAAAAGCTGAAAAATCACATCTGATCACTGATTACTGATTACTGATTACTGAAAAGACTGATTGCTAACTGCTAGTATAATATCAGTTAAAACGGCCTCTGTAGCTTGATGGACAATTGTGACGAGCGGAGGGTGCTAGGCTATCAATACTGAAAAAACCTTGTCCTGTTAATTTCTATGCCTCTTTTGATTCTAATTGCCGATGATGACCCCGGTATCCGCTTAGCGGTCAAAGACTATTTAGAATTAGCAGGTTATAGTGTGGTAGCGGCGAGTAATGGTTTGGAAGCTTTGACTTTATTGGATACCTATCATCCCCATCTTTTGGTATCGGATATCAAAATGCCCCGTTTAGACGGTTATTCTTTGGTGACTAAGGTGCGGCAACAGCCAGAATTTAGGTTATTACCAGTAATTTTTTTAACCGAAAGAGGGTCAACAGAGGAAAGAATTCGCGGTTATCAAGTGGGTTGTGATATCTATCTTCCTAAACCTTTTGAGATGGAGGAATTAAAAGCAGTTATTCGCAATCTTTTAGAGCGATCGCAAATGGTGCAAAGTGAACGTCAATATCAGAAATTAAAACCGGAAGAAAGCCCCAAAACTACGGCTGTTTTAACTTCTTCTTTACAGGACGATTTTAAGTTAACCAATCGCGAGCGGGAAGTGTTAGAACATTTAGCCCGGGGACTTTCTAATAGTGAAATTGGGCAAAAACTGCATCTTAGTTCTCGCACGATCGAGAAATATGTTAGTAGTTTACTCAGGAAAACAACTACTAACAATCGCGCCGAATTGGTTCGTTTTTCCCTCGAACATAGATTAATCGATTAGCTGAAATAAAAAACTTAAATTTTGCTTTTTACGTCCTCCAAAAGACTGCCACAGGAGTCTAAAAGTAGCTCCATTACGCGGTCAAAACCTTCACGACCACCGTAGTAGGGATCGGGAACTTCTTTTTCTGGGTGATAACGGGCATAGTCACACATTAACTTGACCTTTTCTTGATATTTTACTGTGGGATCTAGGGATAAAATATCTCGATAATTGGCTTTATCCATGGCTAAGATTAGATCAAAATTCTCGAAATCCTCGCGGGTAAATTGTCTAGCGGTCCCTTGCAGAGGAATACCGCGTTTTTTGGCCGCTGTATTCATGCGAGAATCGGGAGGAGAACCGATATGATAACTGGCAGTCCCCGCAGAATCACAGAGGATTTTATTGCTTAATCCTTCTTGTTCAATCAGATAATTCATGATATTCTCGGCAGCGGGAGAACGACAGATATTTCCTAAACAGACGAAGAGTAGTTTATAGGGCATAAATTGACTAGTAGAATCATCACTAAATTGCCAATTATAGGGCATTTTTAACATCCCGATAAAGATTTATCCTCAAAAAACTCCTCGCTGTCCATTAACCTAATTTTGGCTAATCCCAAGCTTTCTAAATAATCTTGCCACCCCTGGGGGGTATCTTCGATCGCTAATAATCCTAACACCCTAGCTACGTCTGCTACCCAGGGTAGGGTGTGAATTCTATAACCCTGCCAGTTTACCTCTAAGGATAACCAAGCGGGAATCTCTTGGGGGTTAAATTGTTGGGAGGCAAGATAATCAGCTTGAAAGCAGTAAATCCGAGGTGTTTTTTGACTCTCTAACAAGGTTAAACACTCCTTCTAATCTGGACATTAATCTCTTTGTTCGTATTTTAGGGGAACCTCAGCATAATTTCTGTTAAATATGAACTTCTCTTGTCAAGAAATAGTTAAAAAACAACTGATAACTAGGCTGAGTTTCACCTTACCCCTAATTCTCCCCTAAGCGAGGACGAATAATTAAATAAATTGCTGGACCGATTAGAGGCAATAGGGAAATTACCGGCAACAGCAAAGGATTTTTTAATCCCCGTCGGGTTAGATCATCTTGCAGCAAAATTGGACATAATAGGGTTAAAAGACAGAAATCTAAACTCATAACATGAATAAAACGGCTAGTTTGCCACTGATGCCAAAAATCAGACCAATTGCCGTTAATTAATCCGTAAGCGATTAAAATTCCCGCAGTAATTAGGGCAATTACTCCCAACCAAGGTGAGTCTAAAAGTTTAATGACAAGATTTTTTTTACCGGTAAAATTGCTGTTGGGTTGACGGAGAGTTAAATAGGGTAAAATAGCGAAAGCACCCACGGCAAAGGAGGCAAAAGCAAAGGGCCAAGCGATGATTTTTTGGTCACGACCATCGATAATTAAAAGGCTAGTGTAGATAAGTGGCCAAACTCCCATCAGGTTAAAAAGAGCAATAATTAACGGGTTGATATCTTGCCATTTGCCAGTGGAAAGATTGATAATTAAATTTATTGTATCTGGTTGATCGGGGGGTGCTAGTAAAAAAGCGTATAATCCGAAGCCTAACCAAAGTAACCCGAGAATAATTTTTGTTAACATGGGAGTAGATAATTAGATTAATTGAGTAAGGGATTTTTCATCGGATATTTTAGTATAAAAGTGATCAAAATGTCAAGCAATATTATACTAAATCTGGTTATTAAAGACTGATTATTTATTCCCCCTTTTGCATGAGTGCCTTTTGCTTCTCCTTATAAGTAGCCTATACTTAACGGATTTAGTATTACCTAATCAATGATCACTAATTTTTAGGGAAGACGACGAGTATTCATGATTTCTACTGGGGTAATTTCTGCACTTTTAGAGTTGAGTAAGCGAGTTTGTTCGAGGATAGTTTCTAAGTCTTCATCCGAGAATTCTTGTACATAGTTTAATTTGACTTCTTCTAGGAAGATAATTAATAACATCTCGATTCTTTCTAAACTGTGACGGGATTGTAATTCCCCAGCGAGAGATTGCCCGAAACGCTGGACTAATTGCTGCAACAAACCCTCAAAAACTTCGTCTTCCTGGGTAATATTTTCAGCTATGTTAACAAAAGATTGATACAATTGACTAGATAGACGATTGCTCAAGTCAGTTTTTAATCCATTCATGCCGGGTAATCGCAATAAGCTTTGATAAGCGGGAGTTTGACTGAGAATTTTCTCGATATTGTATTTAATTAAAGCTTCCGCTTCTGGTTTAACTTGCGGTAAAACCTTGTCAACGGTACTATTAACTAATAACCGAAAAATTTCGACAACTTCATTAGTATCATTGAGATTATTATATCCGCCATTGAGAGATTTCTCGAGAAATTTCTCCACTTGTCCCCGTCGAATATATTCCTGAATTTTATTAATGATTCTCAGGACAATTATCTCAGTAACATCTTTAGAAATTAGCGCAACTAGGCCTTTAACTGCCTGTTCTTTAATCAGTCTTAAGTTAATAATTTTAACTTGATCTAGGCGAATAACGGTAGGAATAAATCGCAACCATCTCCAGATAGGAATAAACAGAAAAATATCGTACCATCGCCATAACATAGCCTCGCGCCAACGCAGACCTTTATGAGTGCGAGCAATCCACCAAGTTCTCAGCATAAATTCCCAGAAAAAGATGGTACCAAATAAAAAATCGATCGCCTCAAAGTTATCTATCGGTCTCCCATCTTCTCCTAGGGGACGAAAATAATTAGTTTCTATTAAAGGTTGAATTTCTTGATTAAAAAACTTCAACTCTTTTTCCCAGCCATTTTGACTGAGATAATCCCAACTCCAAAACTTCTGAAAGGCTGCTTTTGCGGAAACATTTTCTGTTTTAAAAACCCGCAACCGCATTTTATTTTTAATCTTCTCTAAAGTCCCAGTTTTCTCCGCCAAGGCAAAGGGATTATTATCGACTAAATTGATACTTTTTTGGCGCAAATTGTCTAAAATTTTCTCAATCTCTTGGCGATATTCTTGCAAATTAAACTCTGGGTTAAAAAGCTTTTGATTAATTAGTTCATTAAGTTTATTAACCGTATCTAAATATTCCTTGGTACTGCGATAGGGTTTAATCCCTTTCACCACATCATACTTAGCGATTCCTTTAACAAAGGGAATTTCTAGGGGTTGATCGGGAGGTATTTGTAATTCTTGAAAGGCAATCGGTCCGAGTTTTATTGGTTCATTAAATCTTAATAAAGTTATTTGCAAGCGTCCCTGTAACCAAAAATCTCGCAGGGGAATATAGGTTAAATCGAAAATAACCAGAATATAATTGCATAATACCAATAGGGCCATGCAAGTCTCAAAGAGATTGCGCGGGGAAAAACGACGGTTTGTGATCACGGGGTTTTTAGTCAAAGTCATCGGCCTAGAAAGTACACTTTCACTATGGTAAACCGAAAACGCCTAATTTTTTGCCTGAAAGGGATAGAAGTAGTTAAAAAGAGCGGTTAAACTTAGTTCTGCCTCAGCAATTAATAGATGTAGTCTTCTATGCTCTACATCTTGCCTATGTCAGCTATTTCGACATTCAATATCTCCTTACTTGGAATTGCAACCATCTAGCCAATGCTAACAAACGGAAGCATATTCGCATTATCAATGCTCGCCTTGGCTTGTCAACAACTGAAATTGTCACACCACTTGAACTATTCAAAGAGGAGAATAACTTATGATCCGCTCAGAGATTTTGCAAGAAAAAGATAAAACTCAAACAAGATTGTCGGAGGAATGCACGTCCATCCATGACTATTTACTGAAGTCTCACATTGCTGCGAAAAAGGCCGCAGAATCCTACGGGTTTACTCTCAAGTACGCTGAATTGCTTAACTTGCCGTCATCTTAATTAGGGTCTGCTGAAAAAGTTTTTCGGTGGGGGTAGGAGTCAGGAGTCAGGAGTCAGGAGTCAGGAGTTTCAGGCTTTGTTGCCCTTACTTTAACAGGTCAAAAGCTTTATTTTAAAAGGGTTTTACCATTATTCAGCAAACCTTAATTAAAATTGCGATCGCTTAAAGGCGATCCCCTTGCCCCGTGGGTTGGGTTGAGCGGAACAATACTGAGTCGAAAATGGCTCAATTCGATTGTTTAAGCGAAACCCAACCACCCCAATGGTTAGTCTTTGTTGGGTTTCCTTGCCTCAACCCAACCTTGTATATTGAGAGAAGTGGTAGACCGTCCCAACCTTGGTCAGAAAAGACCGCTTCCTAGCAAGGGTCACCACCATAATCTCCCTGACAAAACTCGAACAGTCGCCGGGGTCGTCGCGAAAACAATCAATTGTCAAGCTAACAGACCGTATCGGGCAAGGATGAGTAACATCAAGGGGATGCTCTCAAAAATAACCATCAATTCGGCAAATTTAGGTAGGGTCTGCTGAAAAAGTTATTGAAAAGCACAGGTCTCTTAATCAATGATTTCACTTAGCTACAAGCATAAGCTTTAGTTGTTGATTAA
>MTBT01000290.1 GCA_002282935.1 Microcystis sp. LSC13-02
GGTTCAGTTTTTAGCTTGGTTATCGCTTTTTCCATTGTAGCTTAAAGCCGTCCTAAAAGGACGGGGTTTTAACCCAAATTTTCGATAAATCTAATGGCATTATCTGACCTGAAAAAAGAGGGTCTGTAGGCAGGCACAGATTCCCATTATACATATAAGTATATGTCAAGTTTCGGGATTTGTCAAGGGTTTTGACAGTAGAAAGGGAGAAAACTTTTAGCAATACACTTGTTCTAACATAGCGGCAGTGAGAGATTTTTGGCCGTGATAATAGAGACGACGATTGAGACAACCGATCGATTTAACATAGGTAGATAGGGTTCCCAGATCATGGGAAATAATTAAAATAGTCATCCACTCATTCAATTCTTGCAACAGGGAAAAAATACTAGCACGCATTTGGGGATCGACACTGGCAGTGGGTTCATCTAAAATCAAGAGACGGGGTTCTACCGCTAAAGCGCGAGCGATATAAACCCGTTGGCGCTGTCCTCCCGAAAGTTCGGCAATCGACCTTTTTTTCAAGGCCAACATTCCCACACTATCTAAAGCTTTATCTACCCTTACCTCATCTTTTTTACTATAGCCTTGCCAGAGTTTTTTGCTGCTCAATCTCCCCATTTTCACCACCTCACCCACAGTGATGGGAAATGAGCGATCGCATTCGACAAACTGAGGCACATAACCGACTAATTCCCGACCTTTTTGGACACTTTGCCCCAAAATACTGACTTCTCCACGCCAAGGTTTAATTAATCCCAGTAAAACCTTGAGGAGGGTAGTTTTTCCTCCTCCATTCGGGCCGATAATTCCCAGAAAATCCAATTCCTGAATGGTTAAATTAATATCTTCGAGGATGGGTTCCTGTTCGTAGCCGGCCCAGAGATTACTAATGGTAATGATCGTTGACATATACAAGCAATTACTGATTTAAAACTGTGGCCATTTTTTGGGAAACTTGTCGCAGGTTTTCACTCCAATTTTGAGCAAAGGCACTGATAGGGATTACCTGTCCCCCAATTTCCCTAGCAATAGTTTCGGCAGTTTTCTGGCTAAATTCCGGTTGAGTAAAAATAACTTTAATATTCTCTTTTTTTGCCTGTTTGATTAGTTGACTTAACTGGGCAGCACTCGGTTCATTGCCGTCGATTTCGATCGCAATCATCTCTAAACCGTAATCTTGGGCAAAATAGCCCCATTCGGGATGAAACACCATAAATTTTTGGTTTTTGATCCCTGCCAAGTTTTGCCGAATTTCTTGATCTAATGCGTCTAATTCCTGACGGAATTTTTCCAAGTTAGCCCGATAGATAGCTTCCTGATCGGGATCGAGTTGTGCTAGGGTTTGATAAATAGTCTCTGCTTGTGCTTTGACTCGTTTTGGTGATAACCAAATATGGGGATCTAGGGTGTTTTTTCCAGCTTGATGTTTTTCTTCCTTGCTGTGATCATGATCGTGATTATGTTCTGCTGTCAAAGGGATTTTATCTACTCCTTGACTGGTATCGACGATTAACATCTGTTGGTTAACACTGTTTAAGCGATCTTTCCAAGCATCTTCTAAGGATACACCGATTTTAAAGTAGGCTTGGGATTGGGCTGTGGTTTTTAATTGTTCCGGTTTTGGTTCATAGGTGTGGGGATCTGTCCCGGGTTGAATCATGGTATTGACACTGACTCTATCACCGCCGATGCGTTTGACAAAATATTCCTGCGGTACGATGCTGACTGTCACCTGTAAGGGTGTCGTTGTTTCCTTTTCCTTGACCGAGGGACCACTACAAGCTGTTAAGCTGCCTATAGTCATTGTTAAAGCGATCGCTGTTAACTGGAAATTTTTACCCATCGGATTAACTGAGTCTGATTATGATTCTCATCTTATCACAGTCGGTGAGAATCGTTATCATTCTGAAAATATATCGGTATAGATGTACTGGGTTTTCGTCCTTCGATCTTTCGCTCCCAATTAAAAAATTTTTTCTTGCTAACTAACGCTTGACATGATATTATATAGATAATGGAAAATCCGTGCGCCTGCGACCCCCCTCTGGTCAAGTCAAATAAAGCCCAAAAAAATTAGCCCCAAAAAGTAGTCGGTGAACTGAAAACTCACAACTGATAACTGATAAGCTGTTGACTAAGTAGGGAAGCACAATTATTTGTCGGATGGGTTAGCGCACGTCGTAATCCTTGGGGGTGTTGGGTTTCATGCTTCAACCCAACCTACGTTCGTCTTATATTTAATTCCACCCACCCACTTATCTAAATTACTCGTTAAGACTGCACCGGAGTGCCAGAGTTGGGAGAGGAAGCCTGAGCATTTGTACTAAAAATCCCCATAGGCAGTTTAAATTCAGTAGAGCTTAACTAGGGTTTGCTGAATAAATCTAAAAACCTTATCCAACAAGGTTTTTAGACTTTTTTTCCCTCAAAAAGTGCCGACCCTTGGAGTGATTGGACCTGAAAATGGGTAAAACCCCACACCCCACACCCCAACCCCCAACCCCCAACCCCCACCGAAAAACTTTTTCAGCAGACCCTAACTAAAAACCGAGAGCCGATCACTAAAAAATGACTTTTGCCTCCGTTGTTCGCAACATTGAAAAATCGCCTCTAACTGCCGAACTTATCCAAAAACTGGAGAAAAATGGCAATTTAACCCTAACTGGCCTTGCCCGCTTACCGAAAGGATTAATAAGCACAGCTTTTGCCCGTTGTCAAGGAAAAAATCTTTTAATTATCTGTGCCAATCTAGAAGAAGCGGCACGTTGGGCAGCCCAATTAGAAGCGATGACGTGGAAAGGTGTTTTCTTTTATCCCACCTCGGAAGCTTGCCCCTACGAGACATTTAATCGGGAATCCGAGATGATTTGGGGACAGATGCAGGTATTATCGGCAATCAGTCATCAAGATGCCGGAATTGCGATCGTTACCACCGAAAAGGCCCTGCAGCCCCATTTACCCCCTAGGGAGGTTTTCGAGAAATATAGCGATAATTTTGAGATAGGAACGATTATAGAAGCCAAAAACCTCGATCTAACCCTAGCTAGATTAGGATATCAACGGGTTTCACTGGTAGAAACCGAAGGGCAATGGAGTCGTCGCGGCGATATCGTTGATATTTTCCCAGTTTCGGCAGAATTACCAGTCAGGTTAGAATTTTTCGGCGATGAATTGGAAAAATTGCGAGAATTTGACCCTGCAACCCAAAGATCGCTGGATTCTATCCCCAATCTGCTTCTTACTCCCACTAGCTTCGCGGCGATGATTGCCCCTTCTCTCCCCCCGACAGTGGCCGATTATCTAGGGGCTGAAGATCGAGAAAAATTGGCTAATGGCATTTATCCAGAGGGAATTGAGCGATTTTTAGGCTTGGCCTTCCGTCAAGCTGCTTCTTTATTGGATTATCTCCCCGAAAATACTCTTATTGCCTTTGATGAACTGGAAAGCTGTCAAGCTAGAAGCGAGCGCTGGATAGAATATATTGGGGAACGCTGGCAAGAGATAGAACCACCTTTACCGAAAATTCACCGTTCTTTTGGCGAATCTCTGGAAATATCGCCCAAATTTCCCCATCTCTACCTCTCGGAAATAGACGATCACCTGTCCGAAAATAGTCTTAATCTCTCCAGTCGTCCGATTCCCACCAATGCGGGGCAATTCGCCAAACTAGCGGAAATTTTACGGGGAAAAAGAGAGATTTATAGCGGTGTTAAAGTAAATAAGTATGCTACATGGTTAATATCTGCCCAACCCTCCCGCACAGTCTCGTTATTACAGGAACACGACTGCCCGGCCCAATTTATCCCCAATCCCCTTGATTTTGGGGCGATCGAGCGCTTAATAATTCAAAACACCGCTACAGCCCTAAAATACTCAGGATTAGCTGAATTAGAAGGTTTTATCCTACCCACTTATCGCATAGTCCTCGTTACCGATCGAGAGTTCTTCGGGCAACATCTTTTAAATACTGCCGGTTACGTCCGCAAACGTCGGCAAGCAGCCTCGGTACAGGTGGACGTGAATAAACTCCGTCCCCTCGATTTTGTAGTACATAAACACCATGGCATCGGACAGTTTATCAAACTAGAAAAGCAGGAAAGCATAATTAGCGGAGTAGTGCAAGGTCGAGATTATCTAGTTATTAAGTATGCCGATGGATTATTGCGGGTTCCTGCCGATTCTCTCGATAATCTCTCTCGTTATCGTCATACAGGTAGTCAAGCGCCTGAATTACATAAAATCTCTGGCAAAGCGTGGGAAGCGACGAAAGCCCGCGTTAGGAAGTCGGTTAAGAAGTTAGCGGTTGATTTAATCAATATTTACGCCCAACGCGCCCAAAAATCGGGTTTTGCCTATCCGATGGATAATCCCTGGCAGCGGGAGTTAGAGGATTCTTTTCCCTACCAACCCACTGCTGATCAACTGAAAGCGATACAGGATGTGAAACGGGATTTAGAAAGCGATCGCCCGATGGATCGATTAGTCTGTGGGGATGTGGGTTTTGGTAAGACAGAAGTGGCCATTCGTGCTATTTTTAAAGCTGTCACCACGGGTCATAAACAGGTGGCTTTATTAGCACCAACAACGATTTTAACCCAACAACATTATCACACCTTGAAAGAACGTTTTGCTCCCTATCCCATTAATGTGGGTTTATTAAATCGTTTTCGCACCAATTCCGAGAAAAAAGATATCGTCCAGCGCTTGAAAACGGGGGAATTGGATATAGTGGTGGGGACGCAGTTGTTATTGAGTAAAGCGGTGGAGTTTAAAGATTTAGGATTATTGGTAATTGATGAAGAACAGCGTTTTGGGGTCAATCAAAAGGAAAAAATTAAGGCTTTTAAAAGTAATATTGATGTGTTAACTTTGAGTGCGACACCGATTCCCCGGACTCTTTATATGTCCCTTTCTGGGGTACGAGAAATGAGTTTAATTACCACACCTCCCCCCTCTCGTCGTCCCATCCAAACCCACCTTTCTAGTTATAATTCTGATGTGATTAGAACGGCAATTCGCAATGAATTGGATCGGGGAGGACAGATTTTTTATGTAGTACCCAGAATCGAGGGAATTGAAGAAAAAGCGGCAGCAATTCAAGGGATGATTCCGGGTGCTAGAATTGCCATCGGCCACGGTCGTATGGATGAGTCCGAATTAGAGACCACCATGTTAGCATTTAATAATGGGGAAGCGGATATCTTAGTCTGTACGACTATTGTGGAGTCAGGGTTAGATATTCCCAGAGTTAACACGATTATCATTGAAGATGCCCAAAAATTCGGTTTAGCGCAACTCTATCAACTGCGGGGACGGGTGGGGCGATCGGGAGTACAAGCGCACGCTTGGTTACTTTATCCGGCCAAGGGAGAACTAACAGAAACCGCTCGGGAAAGATTAAAGGCAATTCAAGAATTTACCCAGTTAGGATCGGGGTATCAATTAGCGACTAGGGATCTGGAAATTCGCGGTGCGGGTAACTTATTGGGTGCGGAACAATCGGGACAAATGGAAGCGATCGGTTTTGATCTATATATGGAAATGTTACAGGAAGCTTTGCGGGAAATTCAAGGTCAAGAAATTCCTCAAGTGGAGGATACCCAAATCGATCTGAAATTGACGGCATTTATTCCTAATGATTATATATCAGATCTGGAGCAGAAAATGGATGTCTATCGGGCGATTGCTACTGCCAATTCTCAGAAAAATTTAGGACAAATTGCCGCCGATTTAGTCGATAGATACGGGGCAATTCCTGCACCGGTGGCACAATTATTTAAGGTAATCGAGTTAAAACATCTGGCTAAATCCCTCGGTTTTTCGCGCATTAAACCCGATGGAAAACAGCATATTATCCTAGAAACTCCCATGGAGGAACCAGCTTGGAAATTATTAGAAGAACACCTACCTCAACATATACGATCACGCTTTGTTTATAGTCCCAAACAGGTGACGGTTAGGGGTCTAGGATTGGTAAAACCGCAACAGCAGTTAGATAGTTTATTGGAGTGGTTAGCTAAGTGTAAAGATGGCCTACCGACGGGAATTAGACTAAATCCTGTTTAAAAGGTATAAGAGAGTGGGAATTATGAATTATCAATTATGAATTATGAAGTGGGGAGCGGGAATTATCAATTATCAATTATCAATTATGAAGTGGGGAGTGGGAATTATCAATTATAAATTATCAATTATGAAGTGGGGAGTGGGGGAGAAGATAAAAAGCACCTCATAGATATGAGGTGCTTTGGGGACGGAGAGAGAGGGATTCGAACCCTCGTTAAAGTTACCCCTAAACAGCATTTCCAGTGCTGCGCCTTCAACCGCTCGGCCATCTCTCCAATTAAGGTCACGATCATCAATCCTACAGCAAATGCTGCCGATCTGTCAAATTATTTTTCTTTTTCCGACGATGACCGCTCAGGTTATACTTCATCTGGACGGGAAACGCTGTCAGTTAAGCAGACCCTAGATATTGATTTAAGATTGCGGCCGTAGCTAGACCAGTTTTTTGCCAACTAAACTCATTGGCTCGTTTTTTGCCTAGATGACTTAATTTTGAGTGTAATTGTCGATCTTGAGCGATAATTTTGAGGGCATCGGCTAGGGCCTCGACTCGATAGGGATCGATTAAAATTGCCGCTGTTGCCGTGACTTCGGGCAAAGATGACAAATTTGAGGTAATGACAGGTGTACCGCAGGCCATAGCCTCTAAAACGGGCAATCCGAAGCCTTCCCAGAGACTAGGGAAGACTAAAGCAGTGGCTTGAGTGATAACTTTGGGTAGGTGATCGTAGGGGATATAATCGAGAAATTTAATGCGATCGCTGACTGCTAATTCTTGCGCTTGTTGTTGTAAATTGGGGGTATAACGGCGATCAAAGCTGCCGGCAATCCAAAGATGATAATCTGTTAAATCTGGGGGCAGTTGGGCAAAAGCGGCGATTAAACGCGGTAAATTTTTATAGGGATTGGGACGACCGAGATAGAGAAAATAGGGATGCTCTGGCTTATTATCTTCAATAGGGCGAAAGTGATGATGATCGTAGGCTAGGGGAATAGAAGTAATTTTATCGGCGGGAATTTGATAATATTCAGTGATATCTTTGGCCGTTGCCTGAGAGTTACAGATAATATGTTTTGCCTGTTGTAATACCTGCGGCACATAATAACGGAAATAGTGGGTTAAAGGGGAGGTAAAACTGGGAAACCGCAGGGGAATTAAATCGTGTACCATGACGACAAAGCGACAGGGAGAATTTATCGGTGCTTCCGGGAGGGGAGAAAAGAGTAAATTGGCGTTTAATTGTCGGTAAATTGACGATAACCGAAACTGAGTCCAGAGTAAGCGTTTTAAATGACCTTTCGCTCCTCGATCGGGGGTGAGATTCTTGGGGATAGAATAACAGTTAAAGTCGGGATAACTATTAGTTGTTAGTAGGGTTGGTTCTAAATTTTTCAGGTAGGGTAAGAGGTTAAGAATGTAGGTACTGATTCCCGTGGGTTGGGGAAAAAGTACCGAGAGATTAATTAATAAGTTATGCTGTGTATTCACTAATTACCCTGTTGATATTTGCTGAGAATTTCTGAGATATATTGGTAGCCTTCCAGTCCAATAGATTTAATCAGGGAGGAACGTTCCTGACTGAAATTCTGCTCAAAAGCTGCGATATTTTTGCCGCGAATAACCGTTAATAGACTAGCAGCTTGTCGCCATTCTACTGCACCGATTTCGTGTAGCCAATACATTCCTAGAGAACCCATATAAATTGCCTGTTCAAAATTCTTGTCTTGATAGTAAGCTTCGCCTAAATAAGTTAGTAATAAACCTTGCAGATATACATCTCCGTAGTATTTGGCCGATTCCAATCCTTGCAGGAGAATATTAATCGCTTCTTGGGGTCTTTCGAGGATAAGATATGCTAGACCTAAACTGCTACAACAAAGGGATTTACTCTGCCAATCTTGGAGACTTTCCGCTAACTTTAATCCCTGCTGTAAATACTCGATCGAACTTTGATAAATTTCGGGATCATATCTCTCTAACTGTTGCGCTTCCTGTACCTGACTATAACCCAAATTAGCTAAAGCGTTAGCCTGTCCTAAACTATTACCCTGTTGACGACTTAAAATTAAAGCTCTCTGACTTAAATTAATTGCTTCTGCATAGTTTTTCTGGATAGCATTGAGACGGGATAAATGGTTTAAATTAGCTATTTCACAAGCAGAATCCTGTTGTTGACGAGCAATTTCTAAAGCTTGTTGATGACATTCTTTGGCCTGTCGATAGTCGCCACGAATGCGATTAGAATAGGCAATTAAAGTTAAAATTCTCGCCTTTTCTCCCGTGCCTTCCACATAACGCAGAGGAATTGATAAATAGTCTAACGCATCCTTGAGATAACTGCCAGAAAAGGAGGCAAAAATTCCTCCGTATAAAGGAAAATAGTCCCGTTGAGCAAAGGTTCTCAGAATTTGTAAAGCCATTTGAAAACAGCCGCGACTATAGAGGGAATTTTTACTAACTTGCTCGAAACTATTGGTTAACAGCGACCAAATTAAAGCGAAGGTGAGAAAGGTAGAAATGGATAATTTGGCTCCTAATTTTTCGCTATAGATGCGCTGATCAAAAAAGTTAATTAGTCCTCTTTGGATATATTGAAAAACAATAGCAGTTTCTACCCAATCGGTTAAAGTTAAATCTTGAGTGAGAGGATCAAAAGCTTGTTGATTAGCTAAACTTTCTAAGACTCGTTTTAACCAAGAGGGATTAACTTTACTTGCCCAAATTTGCCAGGGTGTCACTCGCTCATTATCATTAGTAAAACCAAGATTGCGATTTTGTTCGTAGAGCCAACTGGTGAGATAACTTGATAAATTTGACCAAGTATTTAACCCCAAATTAATCCCTGTGGCAATTTGCCATAAATCCGCTTCTCCCCGTTGCTGAGAAATTGTCTGTAAATTCTTGGCTAACTGTTGCAATTGTTCTAGGGTTAAAGCATTATTTTGATTGGGATCAATTAAATTTACTAAAGTCAGTAAACGATCCTCTCGATCGATTTTCACCAGATTATCGATCGCCGCTGCAGTGAGAGAATTTTGCTGATTGTTTTTTTGATATTTTTCCCATTCACTTTCGATTGTTTCCAAGGCCCGCAAAACCCTAGTCGCTTTAATTTTTGTTTCTAACTGTGAGCGAGTAAGGATCATTTTTTCTGTTAAACAACGCTCAAAAATTTCTCCTGTGCCATTTTTTAGTCCCTCGGCTAAAAGGTTATAAACCTGTGATTTAGCCCTAATTTTTCCTTCTAAAGTTAGATTGACAATGCGATCAATTAGTGCATTATAAGTTTCGTTGAAGTTATCTCTATTGTCTGTCATAGGGGGTTTTTCAGTTATCAGTAAACAGTAATCAGTAATCAGTAATTAGGGAGCGGTAAACAGTAAACAGTAATCAGTGAACCGAAAACTCACATCTGATAACTGATCACTGAGCACCGATAAGGCTGATATTTGGGGGAATTGTCTAGAAATCATGACAAAATTTTTTAATGGTAGAGCAGGCAAGAGATAAGATAATCTATGTATAGAATTTAACAAAAAATCTGGTTAACGGACATTGATCAAGTCGATAGCACAGTGTCAAACGAGTTCTTTTCCCGCTCAGGTATGGCAATTAGATCACGGCTTAACCGTAATTCATCAGTATTTACCCGTGACTCCTGTGGTGGTGGTGGATGTGTGGGTGAAAGCAGGTGCGATCGCTGAACCCGATTTATGGTTAGGTATGGCCCATTTTCTCGAACACATGATCTTTAAGGGGACGAAAAAACTTCCCCCCGGACTCTTTGACTATTTAATCGAAAATTGTGGCGGAATGACCAACGCTGCCACCAGTCACGATTATGCACACTTCTATCTCACCAGCAGTGTGGATCAAATTGAACATACCTTACCCCATCTGGCAGAAATTCTCCTCCATGCTGAGATTGACGACGAGGAATTCTATCGGGAAAAAGATGTAGTTTTAGAAGAATTACGGGCCTGTTATGATGATCCCGATTGGATTGCCTACCAAACCCTCTGCGGAAGTATCTATCAAAACCATCCCTACGGACGCTCTATTCTAGGCGATCAACCCTGTTTAGAGCAATTAACCCCCAATCAAATGCGCTGTTTCCATCGCACCTATTATCAACCGGAAAATATGTGTGTGGCGATTATCGGGGGAATTGAACCCCAACCAGCTTTAGAAATTATCCGGCAATCTTTTCGGGAATTTCCCGTCCCCTCGGAATCTCCTGCGAATCTAGTGGCTGCCGAACCCCCCCTGATCGAAATTCGTCGTTCCCAAGTATATTTACCCCACCTAGAACATTCTCGTCTCTTGATGGGATGGATGGGACCAGGATGCGAGCGCCTAGAAGATGCCTTTGGATTAGACTTGATTTCTGTAATTCTTGCCGGGGGACGCTGTTCGCGGTTAGTGCGACAGCTGCGGGAAGAAGCGCAAATCGTCCTCGATATTAACAGTAATTTTTCCCTGCAACGAGATTCCAGTCTCTTTACCATCGGTGCTTGCCTATCTAGCTCACAAACCGCCGCAATTGAAGCTATTATCTGTGAACATATCCAACATCTGCACGATGATCCCGTCACCCCCGAAGAATTACACCGCACTCAACAGTTATTAACTAACGATTATATTTTCTCCACAGAAACCCCGGCCCAATTAGCAGGACTCTATGGATATTATCAAACCCTGAGAGCTGCCGACCTAGCAACGATCTATCCCCAAGTTATCCAAAGTTTGCAACCGTCAGATCTACAGCGTCTCGCTCGTCAGTATCTCTCCCCGGAGCGATATGCTATTACAGTAATGCAACCCTGTGAATAAACGATGTCCGCTTCTCCCATTCACCGCTTAATCTTAGAAAATGGCATCACCCTTTTAGTGATGGAAAATACGGCCGTGGAGTTGGTTGCTGGGAGGATTTTCCTCAAAAATGCGGGTACTCGTTGGGAAAAACCCGAAAAAGCGGGTTTATTTCGTCTTTTAGCAGTGCTGCTCACCAAAGGTACAGAAAAGTTATCTTCCCTAGAAATTGCCGATCGCGTTGAGTCCACGGGGGCCGGTTTAAGCGCGGACACGGGGACTGATTATTTTGTGGTTAGTTTAAAGACTGTTACCAAGGATTTTTTAGATATATTGCGTCTAGCGGCGGAAATTATTCGTTTTCCCAGTTTTCCACCCCCAGAAATCGAATTAGAGAAAAATATCACCCGTCAAAGCATTCGCTCTCAATTGGAACAGCCTTTTAATGTCGCTTTTAATCAATTACGCGCAGCTATGTACCCCGATCATCCCTATGGTATGTCTTTATTGGGTACGGAGGCAACGGTTTCTCAATTGCAACGGGAGGATATGCAGGCCTATCATAGTCGCTTTTTCCGTCCCGATAACTTGGTGATTAGTCTTTCCGGTCGTATTACCCTAGAGGAAGCAGTAAAAGCAGTGACGGAAATTTTTGGCAGTTGGTCAATTCCCGATCTTCCTTTATCTAGTTTACCCCCGGCCGCTTTTGATTTTCAGCCTACCTGTTTAACTACCGTCCAAGCTAGTCAACAGGCGATCGTTATGTTAGGATACCCCGGGTCTTCTGTACAAGAGGATGATTATCCCGTTTTAAAATTATTGAGTACCTATCTGGGGAATGGGTTATCTAGTCGTTTATTCGTGGAATTGCGAGAAAAACGGGGATTAGCCTACGATGTTTCCTCTTTTTATCCCACCCGTCTCGATTCTTCCCAATTTGTCATCTATATGGGTACTGCACCCCAAAATACAGCGATCGCCGTGTCGGGATTGCGTCAGGAAGCAGAAAGGTTATATAAAGTAACTTTGAGTGAGGAGGAGTTACAGTCAGCTAAAAATAAGTTATTGGGTCAATATGCTCTCGGTAAACAAACTAACGCCGAAATCGCTCAATTATACGGTTGGTATGAAAGCTTAGGTTTGGGGATTGAATTTGATCGCACTTTCCTGGATTCTATTAATCGGATTACTCCTGAACAAGCGCGATCGGTAGCCAGTAAATATTTTCAAAATCCTTACATTTCTTTAGTCGGTCCAGAAAATGCGATCGCTGAAATTCTCTAGGAAGACCAAAAAGCGGCAACAAGAAAGTATTGCCGCTTTTATTTTCGATTAACTCCCCGGGTGGGATTCGAACCTACGACCAATCGGTTAACAGCCGACCGCTCTACCACTGAGCTACCGAGGAAAGTTACTCACAATTAATAATTATAATCATAAGTCCCTCAATAATGCAAGTGCTTTCTGGATTTTTTCTAAAAAAATTTCCGGTGCCGGTAGCGGTAGGCGGAGAATCAACTATTGTGGAGATAAGGACACCATTAAGTCTAGTCTATGCTTGCCCATCACCGCCGTCCCGTCTCCCTATGTCTGCTCTCGACAGATCTACCCATCCTCTCCACTTTAGAGACTGCCGCTACCCTCTACCAAAAGGATCGCCACCGGTTTCATCGAAAATTTGGGTCTGAAACCCCGTCGTTTTAGGTTGGCTTTAATGTTAAATACTAGCGCATTTACCAAATATATGCTAGAATGTGAGACATGGAAAAAGCCTATTGGTTTCGATTTTACCCAACACCCGAACAAGAGTCGCTATTGCGGCGCACTTTGGGCTGTGTAAGACAAGAAGAATTAGACTTTCTAAACGAAGTTAGTTGTGTACCTTTGCAACAAGGGTTAAGACATTTACAGGCGTTGCTGATTTGAGATATGAATCTTCTTTTGTGGGATTTTTAAAACCTAGACTCAAACTAACTTTTGGATACGATGCACAGTCGGCATTCATACCTTGATTCAGCAACGCCATAATTTGTATTCATGGATGCTCGCTTCATTTTCTGCCTAAGACTACGTTTGGTCGAAGTGCGATCGCTATCGCCGTAGGGTGCGTTCCCTAATGCAAGTCCTGCTACTCCAGAGATCGCTTTTGGGGAACGCACCATGCACATTGATTGCAGCTGTCAGTGGGATGCCGAAGAACGTAGTGCGATCGCCGTTATTTTCTTGATTAAACTTGAAAACTGCCATTGCTTGGGATAGGAACGCCAAGGGCGATCGCTTTTTGGGGATGAGGAGTGCGATCGCTTTTTGGGAATGAAGAGGGGCGATCTCTCTTTGTGAGTTGGAAAGTTGTCATTGATCGGCGATCGCGGATGTCATTATTGCCCAAGCAGAGTAAAATAAAAGTCTGTATTGAAAAAGGGGAAAGTAACAATGCCGCCAACAATGCAATTTAGTCAAATCTTAGAAATGATTGACTATCTCTCTTTTGATGAACAAGATGACTTGATCAATATTGTTAAACATCGGCAAATCGAAAAAAGACGAGAACAAATTGCTCAAAATATTTCTCAAGCTCGACAAGACTATCAAAATGGTAATGTTTTTCGAGGAGATGTTGATTCCATTATTGCCGAACTAAACAATGATTAACTTGGTTTTTAGCCAATCATTTAAACGCGCTTTCAAAACAAGGATTAAACGACAACCTGACTTAAAATCAAAAATAGAAGCCAAATTGAGACTACTCGCTAGTGTCTAAGCGCATGAGAGGAGCAAGGATTTTATCTCTAAGTAAAACTCCTGAATGTTGAATGAAAGTTATCTTTTTAGGAGGATTTTGATTTTGCTTAATCCAGTCAATAAGCTTTTCATAAAGAGTATCTTGTTGATCTATTTTAAGGTTTCCGTTGTTAATTGCTTCTCTGAAGTTGTCAATTTCTGTTTTTAAGTCGTTGGTAGATGATTGAAGGTTGTTTGTCGCTTTTCGATTTGATAGTAGAGAGCCTGCTATAAAGCCTAGAAGTGCTAAAACTATCGCACTTAATTTAGACTCCACCTCCTTAATACCCAACAAGTTTAGTATGGTAATTCCTAACGAAATAACAATGGTTGTGTATAGTTCAAGGTTTTCACCTTTTAATATATCTTTCCGTGCTTCTCTGAGATAACACCACATATCATTACCACCTTTGTAGTCTTTTGACTAAGTTCACAGTATTGTAGTCTAATTATTGCCGATCGAGAAGGGATCGGGAAGAGATCGCCAAAATAGTTTAAAAATCGGCCGAGAATTTCTAGGATAGAAGTAAAGACCATCCTTGCCTACTTTTTCCATGATCCTAGCCGCCGAAACTGGACTAAAAACCGCTACTCTAGACGTAAAAGGCATGAAATGCGCCGGCTGTGTGAGTGCCGTAGAACGACAACTCAGCCAAAATCAAGGGGTAAAATCGGCCCAAGTTAACCTAATCACGGAAATTGCCGTGATTGAATACCAACCAGATGCGATCGCACCAGAGCAATTAGCCGCAAAATTAACCGCAATCGGATTCCCCACCCAACCGCGCAGCTCATCGACTCCCCTTTCTCAACAAAATCAACGGCTGCAAAACCAACAAAAAGAACGGCAACAACAATTATACCGATTAGCGATCGCTTGTTGTTTACTGGTTTTTTCCCTGATTGGTCACTTACACCACATCGGGGGACCAGAAATCCCCATCTTTCAAAGTATTGCTTTTCACTGGACTTTAGCCACCCTAGCCATTTTATTCCCCGGCCGCGATATTTTCATCGATGGTTGGCGGGGATTACGGCACGGGATGCCAAATATGAACACTCTCGTTAGTTTAGGCACAGGTAGCGCCTATATAGCCAGTTGTTTGGCTCTTATCTTCCCTAATCTCGGTCTAGAGTGCTTTTTTGATGAACCGGTCATGCTGTTAGGTTTTATTCTCCTCGGACGGACTCTAGAAGCGCATTCCCGTCATCGCGCGGCCGCAGACCTAGAAGCGCTTACCTCCCTACAACCGGCAGTGGCTCACCTGATTGGTAGTACAGATGACCGTGTGGGCGTGGCGATTCCGGTGGAACAGCTGCGCGTCGGGGAATGGGTGCGCGTCTTACCTGGGGAAAAAATTCCCGTGGATGGGGAGATTATTCAGGGAAGAACCACGGTAGATGAAGCTTTGTTAACGGGGGAATCGCTGCCGGTGGTTAAGGAAATGGGAGATTTAGTCATTGCTGGCAGTTTCAATCTCTCTGGAGCGATCGCCGTGCAAACTCGTCAGGTGGGAACCGATACCACCCTAGCTAAGATTATCGCAGCCGTGGAATCAGCCCAAACTCGCAAGGCCCCAGTACAGAAGATAGCGGACCGGGTAGCGGGTTATTTTGCCTACGGAGTGATGATAATTGCCCTAATTGTGCTGCTCTTTTGGTATTTTTGGGGAACTAGGCTCTTTCCAGAGGTGTTAGGGTCAACCACAGGACACCACGAGCTGATTCAATCCACTTCTCCCCTACTTTTGTCCCTAAAATTAGCGATTTCTGTGCTTGTGGTCGCTTGTCCCTGCGCTCTCGGTTTAGCCACACCTACGGCCTTATTGGTGGGAACCAGTTTAGCAGCCGAACGGGGCATTTTAATTAAAGGGGGCGATGTTTTGGAAACCGTCTCGCGACTGCAAACGGTGGTTTTTGACAAAACGGGAACCCTTAGCCAAGGTCATCCAGAAATTACCGATTGTTTGAGTTTTTCTGAGCTTAATTCTCTGGAAATTCAACAATTAGCGGCAGTAGTGGAGAGTGGTACTAATCATCCTCTTGCTCGGGCGATTTTAGACGCGGTTACTCCTCCTACTAACCTGACGGGGGAAGATTTTCAAACTGTGGCCGGATTGGGAGTTTCTGCAAGGGTGCAGGGGTCGAAAATTGTTCTGGGAAATCGGCAATGGTTGGCGCAGAACGGCATTAAAATCGATGAAACTATCCCGGGCATTCAAGAGCTTTTACAAGCGGGTAAAACGGTGATTTATCTGGGTATGGAAGAACAATTACTCGGCGCGATCGCTTTTCAGGATCGATTGCGTCCTGATGCTCAAACAACCGTTAATCAGTTACAAAAACTCGGTTTAGAGGTGATTTTACTCAGTGGCGATCGCCAAGAAGTGGTGACAGCGATCGCTAATAGTTTGGGTATTAGTCAATTTTATGCCCAAGTTGCTCCCACCGAAAAATCGGCCTTAATTGCTGACTTACAGACAAAAGAAGGCAAAATCGTCGCTATGGTCGGGGATGGTATCAATGATGCTCCCGCACTAGCACAGGCTAACATCGGTATTGCTCTGGCTGGTGGGACGGAAGTGGCCATGGAAACGGCCGGGATCGTTTTAATTAGCGATCGCCTGGAGGATGTGGTGCAATCTCTGCATTTAAGTCTGGCCACATGGCAAAAAATCCGACAAAATCTTTTTTGGGCTTTGGGTTATAATACCCTTGCTATTCCCATTGCCGGTGGCTTATTACTACCCCATTGGGGTCTAGCTTTCAGTCCGGCCCTAGCAGCAGCTTTGATGGCTTTTAGTTCGGTTATGGTAGTGAGTAATTCCTTACTTTTACGTCGTCAATTTCCCCCGCTCAAATCGACGCAGGAAGGCAAAAAATAAAGCAATGCCGATTTTTTCTCAATAACTTTTGCAGTTTATTTAGATTGGAATGATTGATAAATCTGTCAAGCGCCAAGAAGATCATTTTTTCATCGTCGAAGATGATCAAAACAGAACCCAAATTCTCTTAACCGAGCGGGAATATTTACTGGGGAGAGCGCAGCATTAGACTATCTGAAGGAAAAGTTAGCCCTCCAGTTAAATCAAGGTGATAAGATGGTATTTTGTCCCCAAGTCTTCATCGAAAATTTTGGGTCTGAAACCCCGTCGTTCTACGACGGCTTTACCGTTAAATACTAGCGCATTTACCAAATATATGCTAAAATG
>MTBT01000291.1 GCA_002282935.1 Microcystis sp. LSC13-02
CAGGGTTTATTTGTATTGGTGCAGTCAGGGGAAAATGTAATAATTTTAAATGATGCGGAGTTTACGCCCCAGGTTTGGTAGGTTTAGCTTTTTCTCGAAATCTTCTAGGTTCTGTGTGATCAGTTTAACTTACATAGGATCGATCTTTGTGTCCTCTGTGTCTTTGTGGTTCCTTCCACCCCCTCGCTAGGAGAAATTTATCTTAGAATACATTTTATCCACCAAATCCAAGAGGGCCATTTTTGTTACGATATCCTGAACAGAAATCTGAAGAGATTGGCGATGAAATTGTCCCTCCTTTTAATCGGTGAGAGTATGAGCTATGCCTGATTCACCAGAAGTACAACAGAACTTTAATGCACCCGTTTATGGAGTAGCCGGAAAAGTTGCTGGAGACCAAATTATCTACGCCTCTCCTCAGAAGCAAGATTTAGCCGAAGCTGCCGCAGAAATTCAGCGATTGCTCAAACAACTGGAAGAGACAAATCCCACTGCGACGGAAAAACAAAAGGAAGCTTACATCAATGCGGCGGTGTCAACTACCATCAGAAAGCGATTGCTAGGCGCGGTGACATCAGGGGGAAAAGCTGCCCTTGAGGAATTTCTAGATAATCCTTATCTCAATGTAACAATGGCTTTAATTGAAGGTTGGAAAACAGCAGAGTGATATTGGGATGGGTTACGAACTCATCCTACAATTTGGCAAAGGAGATATCCGAGCAATGGCAGAAGAGTCCAAGATTGAGCAAAACTTCAACGCACCAGTTTCTGGTGTTGCTGGGAATGTAGAGGGAGACCAAATCATCGGCGATAAGGTACTTGGCGATAAGGTACTTGGCGATAAAATCATTCAACTCCCTCAGACTCCCCAAGCTGAAAAATCAGCAGAATTGCCTAATAATCTCAATCGAGCGCGTACTGGGGCGGTTAATTTCGTCGGGCGTGAAGATGCAATGAAACAACTGCACCACCAGTTACAGCAGCAAGAAAGAATTGCGATCACCGCCGTCGTGACGGGAATGGCAGGAGTCGGCAAGACAGAATTAGCACTCCAGTATGCGCTATATCATAAGAAAAAATCGACTTATCCCGGCGGTATTTGTTGGATAGGGGTGCAAGCGGAAACGGTGGGGGTACAACTATTAAATTTTGCTAAGTCGCTGTTGGGTTTGTTTCCCCCGGAAGATTTGAATTTGCGGGGGCAATTGGATTATTGTTGGGCGAGATGGCAACCGCAGGGGGATGTACTGCTAATTTTAGATGATGTGCATCAGTATGGGGAAATCCAAGATTATTTGCCTCCCCAAGAACAACGCTTTAAGGTGTTGATTACGACTCGGCAACATTGGCTGGCGGCATCTTTTGAGCAGTTGCGCTTACCCGTTTTAAGCGAATCTGCCGCCCTGGCTTTACTGGAATCTCTGATTGGTGCGTCACGTCTGCAAGCTGAATTAGAGGTAGGGAAGGGGCTATGTGCGTGGCTGGGTTATTTGCCTTTAGGGTTGGAATTGGTGGGGCGTTTCCTCAAGCGGCGTACTAATTGGACGTTGGCAACGATGCAGCAGCAGTTGATAGATAAGGGTTTACAGTTGTCTGCTTTGCAGAATCCTTCGGGAGATATGACGGCGCAAAGAGGGGTAGAGGCAGCTTTTGAGGTGAGTTGGGATGAGTTAAATCAGCCAGCGCGGGATTTAGGGTGTTTTCTCAGTCTCTTTGCTTTGGCTCCTATTCCTTGGCGGTTGGTGATAGAGCGGTGTTTGTCGGCTGAAGATGAGGAGGAGTTGGAAGATATTAGAGAGGAGCAATTACTCAATCTTCATCTGTTGCAAGCGGTAGAGGGAGAAGTTTATCAGTTTCATCCGTTGGTGCGACAGTTTTTTCAAGCTAAGTTGGCACTGCGAGAGGATGGGGATGAGTTAAAACGCTCCTTTTGTCGGGGTATGGTGGAGGAGGCAAAGACTATTCCTGAAGATTTAACCAAGGAGCAAGTAAAAGCCGTCGCCCTATCTATTCCCCATATTGCTGAGTCAGCGACAGAGTTAGAACAATGGCTGGAGGATGAGGATTTAATCCCGTCTTTTGCAGGATTGGGACGATTTTATGAGGGACAAGGATTCTACGATTTAGCTAAACCTTGGTATAAGCAATGTCTAGAAGTAACTCGCCACCGCTTGGGAGAAGAACATCCCGATGTGGCAACTTCCCTCAACAATTTAGCATTATTGTACTATTATCAAGGAAGATATGAAGAAGCAGAACCCCCTTATTTACAAGCATTAAAATTGAGAAAACGACTATTAGGAGAGAATCATCCAAATGTAGCATATTCCCTCAACAATTTAGCATTATTGTACTATTCTCAAGGAAGATACTTAGAAGCAGAACCCCTCTTTTTACAAGCTTTAGAATTGTTTAAACGACTATTAGGGGAGAATCATCCCGATGTTGCACGATCCCTCAGTGGTTTAGCGGGATTGTACAAATCCCAAGGAAAGTACAAAGAAGCAGAACTTCTATATTTACAAGCATTAGAATTGAGTCAACGACTATTAGGTGACAATCGTCCCCTTTTAGCTTCTTCTCTCAACAATTTAGCGAACTTGTACTATTCCCAGGGAAGGTACGAAGAAGTAGAACCCCTTTATTTACGAGCAGTAGAATTAAGGAAACGACTATTCGGGAGCAATCATCCGCTTGTAGCTTCTTCTCTCAACAATTTAGCAGTATTTTACCGTTCCCAAGGAAAGTACGCAGAAGCAGAACCCCTTTATTTACAAGCTTTAGAATTAAGAAAACGACTATTCGGTAGCAATCATCCCCTTGTAGCTTCTTCCTTCAACAATTTAGCAGGATTGTACGAATCACAAGGAAGGCACGAAGAAGCTGAACCCATCTATTTACAAGCTTTAGAATTAAGGAAACAACTATTAGGGGAGAATCATCCCGATGTTGCACGATCCCTCAACAATTTAGCAGCATTGTACTATTCCCAAGGCAGGTACACAGAAGCGGAACCTCTTTATCTGGAAGCATTAGATTTGAGAAAACGACTCTTGGGAGACAATCATCCCCATGTGGCACAATCCCTCAACAATTTAGCAAGATTGTACAATTCCCAAGGAAGATATGAAGAAGCTGAACCCATCTATTTACAAGCTTTAGAATTAAGGAAACAACTATTAGGGGAGAATCATCCCGATGTGGCACTTTCCCTCAACAATTTAGCATACTTGTACCAATCTCAAGGCAGATACCCAGAAGCAGAACCTCTTTATTTGCAAGCTTTAGCAATTGCCGAGCAAGCTTTAGGGGAGAATCATCCTAATACTGTTAAGATTCGGGAAAACTTAGAGTCGCTCCCGTAGGATGGGTTATTAACCCATCCGATAATACAACAATATAAAATAATACAATCACCTTCAATCAACCAAACAATCATGACTACACTCAAAGATATTGAATCCGCGATTCTCCAGTTGCCTGACGAAGAAATCCATCAATTATCAGCTTGGTTACAAGACTATCTTGATGATAGTTGGGACAAACAGATAAAAAACGATCTCGAATCAGGGAAACTCGATCGACTATTACAAAAAGTCAACAATGATATCAGTAACAATCAAGTTAAGCCTTTAGATGAAATCCTTAACAACTCCTGATTTTTGGCAATGTTATGCCAACTTACCTCCCTACATTAAGCAACAGGCAAAAAAAGCCTATCGTCTCTGGATTAGTAATGTTTTCCATCGATCATTACATTTCAAGAAAGTAGGGAAAAATGTCTGGTCAGTCCGAATAACTGAGAATTATAGAGCTTTAGCATTGAAAAAAGGTGAAGATTATTACTGGTTTTGGATTGGTTCTCATGATGAGTATGAAGAGTTAATTAAATAGAAGGAGAAAATTAACCATGCTAGATCCTCAAGAATTTCGCAATATTATCCACCAAGATTTTACTGAAGTTACCTCACAGGAATTTCTGGCAAATCAAAAAAAATACTGTCCAGAAATTTTTGAAGGCGATAACTATCCCAATATCACTGAAAATCTTAATAATTTAGCAAAACTCTACCAATCCCAAGGAAGGTACGCAGAAGCTGAACCACTCTATTTACAAGCTTTAGAATTGAGAAAACGACTATTAGGGGAGAATCATCCCGATGTATCATCTTCCCTCAATGGTTTAGCAAAATTGTACAATTCTCAAGGAAAGTACGAAGAAGCTGAACCCCTCTATTTACAAGCTTTAGCAATTGCCGAGCAAGCTTTAGGGGAGAATCATCCTACTACTGTTAAGATTCGGGAAAGTTTACAAAAGATGCGACAACAGCAACATCCATCGTATTAACTGTGATTGATGGGATTATGTCAAGTTTTTAGGAAATTAAATCAGTTTATTCTTAATCAAACTTAAACGGAGAAAATTAATGACAACCAACTTATTAAATAATGCTATTACCATAGATAACAAAATTCAACATGGTAAACCAATCTTAACAGGAACCCGAATCCCGATCGCCATTGTTATTGGTTCCCTGGCAGGAGGAATGAGCTATGAAGAAGTCATGGAGGAATATGGAGTTACTCAAGAGCAAATTCTTGCTTCTTTAGCATATTTTTCTGAACTTTTAAATAATGAAATCATTTATCCAATGGAGAAACCCAGTTGAAAATTCGCTTTTTAATTGATGAAGACTGCCCCTTAAGTTTAAGCAACTTGCTAAATTCTAAAGGTTATGACGCTATTCATGTAAAAACCTCTGGACTAAGTGGCACAAAAGACCCTGAGCTATTTCGATTTGCTCAACGAGAACAGCGAATTATTATTAGCCGTGATTTGGGATGGGCTAATATCAAAAATTATCCTCCCAATACCCATTGTGGTCTGATTATTTTACGATTTCCTTTTGATGCGATAGCGGTAGAAATTAGACAGTTTTTAGAAAATTTTATCAATACCGTAGATATAGAAGAAATTATTGGCTCAACGGTAATTGTGGATAAAAATAAGTTTAGGATCAGAAAATCTGGTTGACAAATTAATAGTGTTCCTAATATAAATTAAACAGCGATCGCCACTTTTAAACCTGATAGAAAAACAGCAATTCTTTTACAGTTCATTAAATTGTAATTGCTTTTTCCCTACCCAATAAACCCAACAGAATAAACCCATGAATACAACAACTCAAACCATCAAAGTCTATAACGAAATTATTGAACTAATCGCAGGGGGAACCACTCCCCAATCGGTGATTAACTTTCATCTTTCCGATACCGCTCAAAATCGCCTAGAAGACCTAATTTATAACGCTAAAAATAATGAACTTACCCAAGATGAAAAACAGGAACTCGATGCTTATTTAATGCTAGAACATATTATGACCCTAGCAAAAGCAAAAGCTCACCAATATCTCAATGGAGCTAACTAAAATGGCTCGACCTTACATTAGTGCAGAATTGCGAAAATTAGTTGCTGAACGTGCCGATTTTCTCTGTGAATATTGCTTAATTTCTGCTTCTGATAGGGTATCTGGCTGTCAGGTGGATCATATCATTAGTGTTAAACATGGGGGAGCAACTTCGGCTGATAATTTGTGCTACGCCTGTATTTTTTGCAATTTACAAAAAGGTACAGACTTGCTGAATACAACACAATCATAGTATTCATTTAATCATTTCAATCACAGTTTAGACTTATTATGGGATTATGGGATGGATTATATTGTTAATATTGTTTTGCAGTACAAAAAAGGTCATAAAAAATCATGGAAAAACAACTATTACTCAATAAAATTAAACAAGCAGTACAAGCGATCGAACCACAAGCGCAAATATTTCTTTATGGTTCACGGGCGCGGAATGATGCTCAACCAGACTCCGATTGGGATATATTAGTATTAGTTGATGGGATCACCAACCCTACTCGCACATCTCAAATCCGTCGTCAAATTTATGAAATCGAATGGGAAACAGAAGAAGTTATTTGTACCATTGTTCGCAGCAAAAATCAATGGGAACATCCCTTATTACAAACTACTCCTTTCTGGCAATCAGTTAACAAAGAAGCCATTATGCTATGAGTAAAAATTCCCCCCACGATCAACTAATTAGGTATCGTTTAAATCGTGCAGAGGAAGCTTATCAAGATGCTTGTTCTCTTGCTGATGGTGCAAGATGGAATAGTTGTATCAATCGTCTATACTATAGTTGCTTTTATGCTGTTACGGCTTTACTTGCTTATGATAATCTCTCATCTCCAAAACATACAGGTGTCCGTAGTCTCTTCAATAAAAACTACATTCGTAGTGAAATTATTTCAAAAGACTTTGGTGCAATTTATAACGAATTGTTTGAATACCGTCTCGAAGCAGATTATACAGACTTTGCAGATTTTGATGAATTACAAGTTCTTCCTTTCATTGCAAAAGTGAGAGATTTTTTAAATATAATTTCAGACCTGCTTCCTACTGATTAAATGACAAAAGTATTGTATAGCAATACATTAAGTAAAGAGCATCTCAATACACAAACGATTCGGGAAAATTTACAAATGCTGCGACAGTCACATCCATCGTCTTAACTGCGATCAATTTGACTATGGGATGGACTATGATTGATCATTGATGAAGACTTGCCAAATACAACACAATCATCGTATTCATTCAATCATTCAAATCATAGTTTAGACTTATCAGCGTTTTCTCCTTGTTTGTCGCCGGTGATACCGTTGATGAACTAGGCGATAGCTAACAAAATAGGTTATAGTAGCAAATACCGTCGCTGATAGTAAGCAACCAAAAAACAGGGTCAAAAGAAATTGGCCGCCAGAACTAGCTAACTTTTCGGTGAAGCTTTGATTAGTTTGAAAAATGTTGCCCAGATTCGATCGCCCGCTTTGACCAAGAATAAACTCTCCTAATTTATAGTTAAACAGGAAAATTGGCAGATCGGTCAAGGGATTGCTGATATAGGTACCTGCAGCAGCTGCGATTTTGTTGGCACGAAATAGGGTGGCTAAAAAGATAGCGACGATGATTTGAAGGCCCATCCACGGGAAAAATCCCGAAAAAACTCCCAAGGCAAAACCCCTGGCAATTTCCCTAGTATGTCCTTGTAATCGCATTAAGCGAATATACCAATAGCGCAAAAATCGCAGTAAGCGATTACTCGAATATTTGCCGCTTTTTCTCGCTTTTAATGATCGTGAACGCATATTTTCGGGCATAAATGCTGACAAAATTGATACGGAGTTCAATTTTAGCAAGGAGTGATTAAGAGATGTTAAACACAGGGGATACGATCGCTGCCATCGCTACGGCGATCGTTCCGCAACAGGGTAGCATCGGTATTGTCCGTTTATCCGGTAGTCAGGCATTGGCGATCGCTCGTCAGCTTTTTCATACCCGCAATCGTCAAAAATGGCAAAGTCATCGTCTTCTCTACGGTTATATCCGGCATCCCCAAAGTCAGGCAATTATCGATGAAGCTTTACTGTTGCTCATGTTAGCACCCCGCTCTTTCACTCGCGAGGATGTGGTGGAATTTCACTGTCATGGCGGCATTATGCCCGTACAACAGGTGTTACAGTTATGTCTAGAAAATGGGGCCCGTTTGGCACAAGCGGGGGAATTTAGCCTGCGTGCCTTTCTTAACGGCAGAATTGACCTAACTCAAGCTGAAAGCGTCGTCGATCTCGTTGGGGCGCGTTCTCCCCAAGCGGCACAATTTGCCCTCGCTGGTTTACAGGGGAAACTCGCGCAACCGATCCGCAATTTGCGCTCCACCTGTCTCGATATTTTGGCCGAAATAGAGGCCCGTATTGACTTTGAAGAGGATTTACCGCCCTTGGATCACGAGGCGATTCTTCATAGCATAGAACAGGTTTTTTGTCAAGTAAATTTAATTTTAGCCACTGCCGAGCGCGGGGAATTGCTGCGTAGTGGTCTGAAAGTGGCGATCGTGGGGCGGCCGAATGTGGGTAAATCCAGTTTGTTAAATGCTTGGAGTCGGAGCGATCGAGCGATTGTCACCGATTTACCCGGCACTACCCGCGATATTGTCGAATCTCAGCTAGTTGTGGCGGGAATCCCCGTACAAGTCCTCGATACGGCAGGAATTCGCTCGGCCAGCGATCGAGTCGAACAAATTGGGGTGGAACGTTCCCGTCAAACGGCCCGGTCTGCTGATTTAGTTCTCTTAACCGTCTCCGCAGAGTCAGGATGGACCGAGGAAGACGAGGAAATTTATCGCTCTGTCAGCGATCGCCGATTAATTTTAGTGATTAATAAAATTGATTTAGCTAATCCCGAAATGATAATTTACCCAGCAGAAATTGAGAGAGTTGTCAAGCTATCCGCCGCCCAAAATCAGGGTATTGAAGACTTAGAAAAAAGTATTATTAATGCTGTCCAAAATCAAGAACTACAGGCGGCTAATTTGGATTTAGCCATTAATCAACGACAAGCGGCCGCTTTAACTAGGGCGAAAATTGCTTTGGAACAGGTCAAAAAAACAATTGACCAAGATTTACCTTTTGATTTTTGGTCGATCGATCTGCGTACTGCCATTCAAGCATTAGGAGAAATTACCGGCGAAGAAGTAACTGAATCGATACTTGATCGCATTTTTAGCCGTTTTTGTATTGGCAAGTAAGCAATTAGAAAATCTGGTCAACCAGAAACAAGTTTTTATCCTTTTGTGTTGGGTTAACTGTAGTCTTGTTGAGAATTATAAAGATCAGATATTACTGGAAAAAAATACTTTCCAAGCGGCCGTAATAATGGCACTTCCCAAAAGGATAATCAATGTCCAGACCTGATTTTTTTGGGTTCCTTCCACTGATTTTAGCCGATTGTCGATGCCTTCGATTTTCTCGTCTAACACTTTAATATCCCCTTTGATATCAGCTTGTCCTATCTCAAGTTTTGTTAAGCGATTATCTAATCGATCAAACCGTTCATCAATCTTATCGAATTTCTGGCTAACTTCCTTGATACTGTCTTTAATTTCTTTAAGGACGACATCAAGGGAATAAGTAACAGTTTCGTTAGACATTTGGTAAACTCCTATACTTAAGAAAATTTTTTTCAGGAGCGGTTAACTGTAGTCTTGTTGAGAATTAGAGAACTCAGATATTACTGGAAAAAAATACTTTCCAACCGGCCGTAATAATGGCACTTCCCAAAAGGATAATCAATGTCCAGACCTGATTTTTTTGGGTTCCCTCTACCGATCTGAGACGATTGTCGATGCCTTCGATTTTCTCGTCTAACACTTTAATATCCCCCTTGATATCGGTTAGTCCTATTTCTACTTTGGTTAACCGTTCATCGATTTTGTCAATCTTCCCCTCAATCCTTGTGAGGACAGCTTCTAGGGAATAAGTAACAGTTTCGTTAGACATTTGGTAAACTCCTATACTGCATCTGGTTGGGGATAATTTTATTTTAAGTCTAGGCTTTAAGAAAATTTTCTTTCAGGAGCGGTTAATCTTTTTGGGTTCGTTTAACTGTAGTCTTGTTGAGGATTAGAGAGATCAGATATTACTTGAAAAAAATACTTTCCAAGCGGCCGTAAAAATGGCACTTCCCAAAAGGATAATCAATGTCCAGACCTGATTTTTTTGGGTTCCCTCTACCG
>MTBT01000292.1 GCA_002282935.1 Microcystis sp. LSC13-02
CCTGTGAAGCGTCAACCCCGTTGACGCGACCACCCTAAAAAAGTGGCGTGGTGAGGAATCGCCGTCCGTTTTACGGCGGCGAGGATGTCAAGCCCACCGCTTGCTTAAAAATTGTAAAGCAAATTGTCCCAAGCGGCGAGCAACTCTGGCAGGGCAGCGGCCGACCAATTGCCCTCACAACCGCGACCTTGATAGAGAATGAATCGCAGGGAATAATGATCGGGAAATCCGTCCGCTTCTACCCATAAAAGCTCACTTTCCGCTTCACAAGCAATTCTTTCTTCATCCATTAATTCTGTGGCGATGGCCGCCATAGTTGCGGTCAATTGTGATAGTAACCGACGCAAATCTTGCCACTCTGCCTCGGTCAATTCGATCGCCCAATCATCGCCACCAATTAATCCTTTATAAATGGCCGCATTAGGATTCCAACCGAGTCGCCAACCTGAACCATATTTGAGAATTTTTTCCATAATTTTCTAGAATTTTAATAGGTCGGCATCTCCCGGTTTTGATAAAGATGGACGACGGGGAGAAGGACTAGGAGAAGGACTAGGAGTGGGGGTTTCTTGGGGGAGAATGGCGGGGTTATAAATTTCGACTAGAAGGGTGACTAACTGCTGCCGTTGACGACGATTAAGACTGTTAATCGCTTTGATATCGGCAGCCATGGGATTAACGGTAAGGGTTGCTTGTCCGGGATAGTTTTCTTCGTTGATTTTCTCGTTCACTCCTAGATAATCCCCTAGGGTTAATTGCCAATCAAAACGGATGAGAGTAAACCTTTTTTTTGTATCTTGATGATAACGAAGAAAGCGACTTATTAAAGTATTATTCGGATCGATCGCTCCTGTATCTCGACGGGTATAGTTGTTTTCTTTCGGTAAATCTGGCATTGCTTGATAAATTTGTTGAGCAACTGTTTCGGGTCGTTGAATTTGGCTCATCCCGGTGGATTGCCACGATAACCACCAGATAATTATCCCCATTCCTAGACAAAATACTAATAATATTATTCGCTGAATTTTTAGCTTTTGAGGGAATTTTAAGAGCATATTAATCAAGAAAAAGTTGAAGTTAATTATCTAGCACCAGTGGGAATTTTTCAGGAACAACTCAAGGGATTGTGAATATTATAAATCTAACAATACCCAAACTCATCTACTGTAACACCTAGGCTCAAAGTTACCCCAGTCATCCCCATCATAGCAAAGACTGGACACGATCGAGAGGCCAGTAAACTTTATAGGCTTGACCAACGATATAACTTTCCAGCAAAAAACCCCAAGCATGGGAATCAAAACTATGGTTACGATTATCTCCCAAAACAAACAGGGTTTTTGGGGGTACAGTCATAAATTCTATTTCATAATTGGCCAACTCGGCGTTGTAGGGTTCCTCGATAACTTGCCGGTTGAGATAAACTTTACCCCTGCGGATTTCAATGGTATCCCCAGCAATAGCGATGACTCGTTTGATAAAAAAATCTCCAGAATTAGGCTCTAGTTGCTTAATTTTTTCGGGAGTTCTAAAAACAATTATATCGCCTCTTTTCGCTTGATAATTACTGGATTGACTGACGAAAATGCGATCACCTACTGCGAGGGTAGGCAGCATGGATTCGCTAGGAATCTCGAAAAATTCTATTCTTTGATGTAACCAATCGGGAAAATAATTACAGATAATTCCCCAAGTAAAAATTGCTGCCACCATCAGCGCCAAAATGGAACGATAGGTGTGACGATGGGGATGGAATTGATCGGGGAAAGTGTGATAAACATGATAAATAGCGATCGCTGTAGTTAAAGGGTTAAGAAAGAGGACATAGGCAAAAAAATGATCCATTTTCAGGGTAATCAGGGATATAGTCAGAAAAATTATCCCTAAGATCACCTTATCGGCGTACAATTGCCCTAACCCCGGTATAATCCGGTTAGCGAAGACGGCAAACCACGGGTTTTTTTGTTGGCGCGGAATTTTCTCTAAGCTGTTATTCTGTCTGGAATAATAAACAGTCCAGTGAGCGTCAAAAATATTGCTAATGTAAACGATAACCAGAGCAACTATTCCCCCTAATCCCCAGCTTACAGGGCCATTGTGGCTAAAAATTGACCAAATTGTCACAATTATTAATATTACTTGAGCGATTGCCAAAAGGGTTGCTTTCTGGTTTTTGTTAGCATACCATTGTCCCAAACCGGGGAAGAACATCGAGAGATTGACAGCTAACCAGGGATCTTTTGCTTGTGAATTAATCGCATAAGCACGAGAAACAGGCGAAAAAAGGGAGGGTTTGCTCATAGTATAGACCTATTGCCAATTCATTCAACAGTGATCAGTAAACAGTAAACAGTAAACAGTAATCAGTGAACAGTTAACTGAAAACTCACATCTGATAACTGGTAACTGATAACTACTATAGCAACCAACAACACTTAATGCTTTTACTTCAATTTAGCACATCTCATTACTGTCGCAAAGCTCGTTTAGCTCTAGGTTATAAGGGGATTGATTACCAAGTAGAAAATCTCACCCCCGGACTACATATTCTCAAACTCAGGCCCCTAACTAAAGGGTTAACCACTGTCCCCGTTTTAATGGCAGCAGATGAGATTATTGCCGATTCTACTGCCATTTTAAAATATTTAGAAAAAGTAGTTCCTTTCCCCTCTTTTATTCCCGATGGGGAAAAGGAGAAAAATCAAGCTTGGTTACTAGAGGATTGGTTAGATGAAACTATTGGAGTGGAGACCAGATTTGTCTATTATGATTATCGCGCCGGAGAGGGAAAAGCGATCGATCCTTCCCTGAGTAGTCAAATAATTATTAATATCGTGCGACAACAATATAAAATCACCCCAGCAAGGGTAAAACTAGCGGAGGAGCGACTAGAAAATGCCCTCAAGATTCTAGAATATTGGCAAAATCAGCCCTATTTGGTGGCGGATAAATTAAGTGTAGCCGATATTGCCGCCACTGCCCTACTCAGTCCTCTGGCTCTAGTTCCCAGTTATCGTCAAAAATATCCCTGGTTGTTTGCTAGAATCGGGGAAATTCATCAACAGTGTCGGGAAAAATTGCCCCCCGGTTTAAATTAAATGAAGCGAACGACAAAAATTATCATCCTCATCTCTATCGGTTTCTTATCGCCCCTAAAAGCCCTTGCTTTGCCCGCTCCTGAAGATATTCCCGAAGAAGTTTTACGAGCAGAAATTATCACTTCGGCTCGATCGCCCCTTGATAATCAACCCCTAACTGCGGCAGAATATGCTTTACTAGAAGAACAATTAGCCACCAGCATTTATCCCCCCCAAATTAATCCCAAGATTCGACAATTAATTGCCCTGAGAAGATTACAAAAATTCCTCCAGATATTGATACCTTTCTACCGTTAAAATCAAAATAGTCAATCTCCTTTGACAAGAGTGCCTATGCTAACCGAAAAGTTAGAGAGGATTGGAGCAAGGCGATCGCTTTTATCGCCAGCAGACAAAAATCCCGTGTTATGATTAATGAAAAAATCATAAAGTTTTGTAACAAACCTTGACTGCTATCCTCCGCCCCCAAGAAAAGCCGCTGCTTAATCGTCCTTGGTACTCCCTGTCCCCTCTCTGGCAAGGAGACGAAACCGATGTTAAACAAGGTTTACCCCATAGCCAACTCGCCCCCCCGTGGCAGATTTTAATTCTCGGCGATGGTTCTCCCACCCGTCATTTACAACTTTTAACCGGTGAAAAAACGGAAGTAGATGTGATCGATATGTCCCCCATCGGCGACGATGAGGATGGCGCACCGATGAAAATTAGCCTGATTCCGGGGCCGAGATTGCGTCGTCAAGTCTGGTTACGCACAGCTAGTGGTCAAAGGTTAGCCTATGCCGCTTCTTGGTGGTCTGTCAATCAAGTGGACGAATATCTGGAAAATCGTTCCCTACCGATTTGGGAAAGTCTCTCGCGGCTGCACACAGAATTGTATCGCGATGTGCAGGGACTTTATTACGGTCATTCCCCGGAATTAGAAATAGCTTTTGGGGAAAAAGGAGCATTTTGGGGTCGTCATTACCTATTTTGGCACGCTCGCCAACCCCTTACCCTGATTTACGAGGTTTTTTCTCCCTATCTCCGTAAATACCTCGGCGAAATGAGAATTGATCAATTAGAATAACTGCCGTAGATATTTCTATGTGGTTTAATTAGTTAATCTTTGGAGAAAATTAAATGATTTTTCTCCGTTAATTTTGCCATCCAACCCGGTTCAATCACAATCGTGCTAATTTTTTCGATAATAATTGCGGGTCCTGCCAGACAATCAAAAGGTTGCAGATCTGAACGCTGATAAATTGGCGTTTCCTGGCATTGATTAGCCATAAAAACCGCTACTCGATCGAGGATAGGAGGTAATTCTCCCATCGGACGGGAGCGAGTTAAAATTGCTTCTTTGGGACTGTCCATAGTCTGGATCAATTCCACGGCAATCGACTCAACAATTAAAGCTTTTTGTTCTTGCTTAAACCCATAACGTCTTTGATGTTCCCGTTCAAAATCCTGACGCATTTGATCGCTAAAATTAACCGCTAAAGTGGCATCACTGCCTTGATATTTTAAACTGACTTGCTGCCGCACCTGATTATAACCCTCTAATTCCCGACCCGCTAAAACTTCTAATTCGTTCATTTCTGTGGACAACTCCCCGATTAAATCGGCATTTAACCCCTGTTCGATCGCTTTTTCTTTAATTACCCTCAAATCGGCCAAACCCATGCCGTAGGCGCTTAAAACCCCGGCGTAGGGATGGAGAAAAATACTTTTCATTCCCAGAGTATCGGCAATTAAACAGGCCACTTGACCCCCGGCACCGCCAAAGGTACAAAGAGTATAATCACTGAGATCATAACCCTTTTGTAGAGAGATTTTTTTAATCGCATTAGCCATATTTTCCACGGCAATTTGAATAAACCCGTCAGCCAACATTTCAGGACTATTATTACCCCCCATTGTTGCCGCCAATTCTTGAAACTTTGTCAGCACAATCTCTCTATCTAGGGGTAAATTTCCTTCTTGTCCAAAAATAGCAGGAAAATAGGCGGCTTGAATTTTTCCTAACAAAACATTAGCATCGGTAATTGTTAATGGTCCACCCCGTCGATAACAGGCAGGTCCAGGATTAGCTCCGGCACTTTCTGGTCCGACCCGAAAACGATAACCATCATAGACTAAAATCGAACCCCCACCAGCGGCCACGGTGTGAATACTTAACATCGGCACTCGCATTCTTACGCCAGCAATTTCGTTATCTGTTTGGCGCTCGTATTCCCCTTGAAAATGAGAAACATCGGTGCTAGTTCCTCCCATATCAAAACTGATAATTTTGCTAAATCCCGCCCTTAAACTGGTTTGTACTGCCCCGACTATTCCCCCCGCAGGACCGGATAAAATGCTATCTTTGCCCTGAAATTTATCGGCGGTGACTAAACCGCCATCGGATTTCATAAATAGCAAGCTAGTCTTCGGTAATTGCTGGCTAATACTATCAACATAGCGGCGTAAAATTGGCGATAAATAGGCAGAGACTACCGTGGTATCTCCCCGGGATACCAGTTTCATTAAAGGACTGACTTGATGGGAAATGGCTAGGTGAGTAAAGCCGATTTCTTCGGCAATGGCTGCCACTTGTTTTTCGTGGTCGGGATAACGATAACTGTGCATAAAAACAATCGCACAACTTCGGATACCCGCTTGATAAACTGGTATTAAATCGGCTTTAACTTGGGCGGGATTAACGGCGATTAATTCTTGTCCTTGACTATCGTACCGTTCGGCCACTTCGATAACTTGTTCGTATAATAAAGAAGGCAGAATAATTTGACGGGCAAAAATATCGGGGCGATTTTGATAGCCAATTCTCAAGGCATCTTTAAAACCTTTGGTGATTAACAAAACCGTGCGCTCTCCTTTTCTTTCTAACAGCGCATTGGTGGCTACCGTTGTTCCCATTTTAATCACTTCGATGTTATCTAGGGAACCGCTAATATCTTTGATCCCTTGAATGACTGCATCTGGGTATTTTTCGGTATTCTCCGAGAGCAGTTTATAGAGAACAATCCACTGTTGATCGGCAAGGGGAACAATCAGAAATCTAGCGGCATCTCTAGCTAGTTGTTCAATAATTTCTGGTCGATCGATTATCGCCACTATATCGGTAAAAGTTCCCCCTCGATCGATAAAAAATTTTAACATAATCCCTTCCAGGTCTCAGAATCAATTAACAATTGCGCCTAATCCTTTTAAAATAAACTAGATTGATTTATCTGAGTAAGCAAAATGTCCACAGGAATCGCTATCTTAGGGGTAGGACGTTGGGGAGTCCATTTTGTCCGTCATTTTTCTCAACATCCCTCAGCGCAAGTAGTGGCGATCGTTGATCCCTCCCCTGAAAAACTTCATCTCTGTCGCGATCAATTGAATCTCGATACTAATAAAGTTATTTTAGCGAATGACTGGGAATCAATTCGTCTTCACCCCGAAATCTCGGCTGTAGTCGTCGTTACTCCCGCCATCAGTCATTATCCCCTGATTAAAGATGCTCTTAATTTAGGTTATCACGTCCTCGCCGAAAAACCCTTAACCCTCAATCCCCAAGAATGTGCCGAATTAACGGAATTAGCGGCGAAAAAACAGCGTATTTTATTAGTTGATCATACCTATCTTTTTCATCCCGCCGTTATCACCGGACAAAAAGTCCTGCAATCTGGGGGTATCGGTAAACCTCTTTATGGTTATGCCACTCGCACCCACTTAGGTCCGGTCCGTCAGGATGTGTCCGCTTTGTGGGATCTAGCTATTCACGATATCTCGATTTTTAATAGCTGGTTAAATAGTACACCAATATTAGTTCAGGCGAGGGGAACCTTCTGGCTACAACCTAATCTAGCCGATTTAGTCTGGTTAACCCTGATCTATGGCGATGGTTTTCAAGCGACTATTCACCTTTGTTGGTTGAATCCCGATAAACAGCGACGATTAGCAGTAGTTGGCAGCGAAGGGACTTTAATTTTCAATGAATTAGACTCTCGATCGCCTTTAACCCGACAAAAGGGCTATTTTGAACGTCAGGAAGCCTATTTTATTCCCCGGGGACAAGAGACGGAATCTATCCCTATTGCCGATGGTGAACCCCTGAAAGCATTGTGCGAACATTTTTTAGAGTCAGTGGCTACGGGTGTCAATTCTCCTGTGTCTTCGGGATCGGTAGCGACGCAATTAGTCAAAATCCTCCAGGCAGCAGAATTATCTCTAGCCAGAGGTGGAGAGATTGTGCGCTTAGAATAGGGAAAAATGGGAACGTTGACATCCTCACCACGCCACCTTTTAGGATGGTCGTTGAATGGGGTTGACGCGACAGAGCAAAGACCCAGGATACTGCTACCTTAGACCAAATTTCAAAAACTATGGCATACTTATAGAGTCCATTTGGTATCTTTCCCAAAATCATTACCCAGTATGGATTAGAGCGAATTAGCCAAAATACCTGTAATTCTTACCCGTGAGCAACAGGTCTATTAAATCTTGTCTCGGTCAGGGCAATAGTTGTGATAGCTTCGGTAATAGCACTCGACATAAAAATTAGCTCACCAATCTAGATAAAATTTCTCGATGAATTAAAGCTCGATCGATTAAAAAATGTTTGCGATCGCTGGTTAATCCCTCTCCATTGGCATAAAAATCAATCCAAGCGGTACTAATATCATTAACTGCCTCTGGTAACTGATCTAATTCCCAACCCGGCATCGGTACTTCGGCAATTAATCGCGACACTTTCGGATCATAACTAAGGGCAAAACAACGACAATCTTCTGCCGCGGCCATAATTAAACTATGAAAGCGCATTCCGATCACCATTTCTACCCCGCGAAATAAGCCCTTTAACTGTCTTGGATCCTCTAAACTAATGATTTGATGATTTTCCGTTAATTGACGGGCTACAGCTTCACAGAGGGGCAAATCCCGCGACTTTTGAAAAGGGACTAAGAGAATAAACGCCCCCGTACTAATTTGTAAATCAATTAAAGCTCGGGTTAATTTATCTAATTTTGCCGGGGTTAATAGGGGATGGGGACGTAAATTGACGGCGATTCTTGGGGCGGGTAAATCCGATAATCCCTTGACTGATTGAGCGTCTAAAGCCCATACTGGATCGGGGGCAACAATGGGATGAATACCCCAATTGGCGACTAAATGAGCCGAAGTATCATCGCGCACAGTAACTAAACTACATTTTTGTAAAACTTTTTTGGTTAACCAACGGGTAAAAGGTCTATTTAATGGTCCAATTCCCTGCCCCCAAGCAATAGTTTTTAAGCCCAATAATTGAGCAAAAGCCATTAAACCACCGTAATAAATTGGACTGGCAAAACTGGTGACATCCTGCATTAAACTGCCGCCACCCCAGATAAATATATCCGCTTTTTTCATAGTTTGAAAAACTTGCCACCAATCCCTACTAGGACAGGTTTCCACTCCATAACGTTGACTGGTTTCTCTGGGATTATTTGACAAAACAATAGGTTTAATTGCTGAGGGCAACATCTGCAATAGAGACACTAATAATGCCTCATCTCCTCCGTTTCCTCTCCCATAATATCCACAAATTACTGCACGCATATATTCAGTTATCAGTTATCAGTTATCAGTTATCAGTTGTCAGTCAACATTTGCCTGTTGTCTGTTCCAGTGTTTTCTTGAAAGTAGGTTTTCCCTTTTTACTTTTTACTTTAAAAATGTCTCTTAGTTTCTTAAGTTATGCTGTCAGCTACAAGTTAGCAGTGACCAGTTTTATTCGATTCAGTGATCAGTTTATCTATTTTCTTATTCCCACTCATAACTAATAGCTTAAACCTGATCACTGTTTACTGATAACTGATCACTGATTTAGTCGTCCATTTGCCAGGGTTCGGTGATGTTTTTTTCATCGAGGATATTTTTGGCTCTTAAAATCAAGACTAATTGACCTAAGATGGTGACATCGGGGGGACTATCAAACCATTGTAAAGAGACGGAATTATCTCTCTCTACCAGATAATAATTGTTCACGTCCCATTCGGCCAAAACTCGATCGATCACTAATAAAACTTCTTCGGATCTGGTGGCAATCGATCGAGGTAATTGATCGCTAGGCCATAAAATAGCTACAGGATCGATCGCTTTGAGAATTGCTTGCCAACCGGGGAGAGGCACAATTGTTTGTTTATCCCCCACCGTTACCAGTCGAAAAGGTTCCTCGACGCTCAAACTTTCTGTCTGTTTTATATCAGTTACCGTCACCGGAAATCTTCCTACTAAAGGAATAATTCTGGCTAATTCGTCCTCATCCTGTAAACGATGGACGGGTAGCAAAGGTGCGCTACGGGAGGGAGTAACGGTAAAATCTTGCAGTAAAGACTCGATCGCCTGTCTGGCCGAGTCAGAATGGGCAAATTTCAACCCTTTAGCGATTAATTTCGCTCTTTCGGCTAAATCTCGCTTTTGTTTGCCCCGTTTCCAACACTGATAAGCGATCGCATCTCCAGGATGACGGGTAAATTCACTGGGAATCTGGGATAAACGGGAAAAATCTTGGATTGCTTTGGCGATATCGTGTGCTTCAGCCACCTCAATCCTTTTTTCTGCCGCTAACTTCGCTGCCCCCAGTCTTTGTTCTTGATTGAGAATCCGCAATTCGTATAACACATCACTGCGCGGACCGATGTAGTAACTTAATAAATCTTCAGCTGCCCCCGCTTTGATTAAACTCTCAAAAACTTGGGCAGCGACAATAATTAAATTTTGTTGGGCATTTTGAAAACCCGTTTGTTCAAAGATTAACTGGGAATCGTAGCCAGCTTTTTGCAGTTTTTGACATTTTTGCCCCCAATTCACCCAATTTCCTTCCTTATGAAGCAGCGAGCGCATTAATTCGGTCGCTTCCGTTTCGCTGATTCGATCATCTGTACTGCGAGGCTGTTCTGTCATCGAAAATTTTGGGTCTGAAACCCCGTCGTTCTACGACGGCTTTACCGTTAAATACTAGCGCATTTACCAAATATATGCTAAAATGT
>MTBT01000293.1 GCA_002282935.1 Microcystis sp. LSC13-02
TCGCTTCTTCATACCTTCCTAAATTACCTAACGCAATCCCTCGGTTGTACCAAGCTTCATGGTAATCGGGTTTAATTTCTAAAGCTTGATCGTAGGATGCGATCGCTTGTTCGTATTCTTTTCCCATTGCATGAATTAAACCTTTTTCATGCCACAATTGAGATGCTCGAACAGGATCGAGAGATGGGGAATCGCTTAAATAGGCCTTAATTTCGGCCAACTTTTCCTGTCGTTGTTGGGGAGTGAATTGCTGATAGGTATCGAGATCGCTGTCTAAATAAACCAGTCTTATAATTTCTCTGTGCAATATGTCCTTATCGGTCGGAAATTCATAAACTCCCGAATACCAATCAAAAAAATCCGACGCACGACGAATAAAATACCGCAAGGCAAATTCCGGCAATAAGAATACTAAAGTAAAGGGAAATTGCCGCTCAAATCGCTCACGGGATAGGTTTAAATAGCCTAAAATCTTAGGAACTCCGGCCCAGGTTCCTCCATAAACTGGACTTTGACTCGACAAGAAATAGCCTTGACTTTCCGCTTCTTCGTAGCGCAGTAGTGCATTTTCTAAACCTCGCACAAAAAGAATGTTTAGATTGGTATAATTTGGTAGATCGACAATTTTCTCATACAAATTATCGGTTTCTGAATCAAGTTGCAGGACTTGAATATTTTTATTGGGTAAATCTTGACTGATTCCCCGAATAATCTCATCAGCTTGCACGGGAGAACAGCGAACAAAGAGTAAATTAAAGCCATTTTTTCGTCTGAGCGATCGCAGTAATGCTTGATAGGATTCTGCTGCTGTTAGGGGTTGATCTTCTAGCAATCCTTCAAAATCCGATTCCTGAGAGTTAGTTAAGGGTTTTACTTTTTGGTTTGTCATTATTATATGTAGCTGTATTCAGAGTTATGAGGTACAATGATTTTCTTACCTGTTCCCTGTTTCCCGCTCCCCATTCATAATTCATCATTCATAATTCATCATTAAACTCCTTAATTTCGGTAATTAAAGGATGCACATCATACCAACTTTTTAACTCTGCATCTGCATCAAAATAAGCATATTGTAAAACACAACGATTGAATAATAATTTACGATGGGCTTCATCATTTTGAATTTCGTTGGTAAGATGTACCTGAGCCAGAATTTTCCACTGCTCGTGTTCTACTGTTCTCCGATAGACATCTCTAGCTTGGGTTATTGCTCTTTGAGCAGCTTTTGCGGTAATGGGTAAAGCATCCACATGATCTAAAGCGGTTTGCATTAATAAAATTAAGTTTCGTACATGACCTCCAGTCATTAAACATAATCGCTCCAGAACTTCTTGACTTTCAAAAATATCTGTTTCTAGCTTTTTCGTTGGTAAAAATTGCTGGGTTCTTTTCTCAATAATAGCCTTAATTTTTGCTATACCATCAGGATTAATAGTACGATCAAGATTACGGATCATAATCATCGGTAAAACCATCGGGTCATTATCATAAATATCGCGGAGATCATTGGCCCGATTAGAATAGGCCATTGAAATAGGTATAGTATAAATCAAATGACAATTTAACCCCTTTAATTGATCGGCTCGATCTAAAAAAATCTCATCATGATTAGTTTGATGATCTCGCCGATTTATTGGTACAATGCGATCTAAGTTATCAACAATTACCACTAATTTTTTTGAATCATCTAAGACAGTTTTGCTATTATCAATAAACTCATTTAGTGCTGTTAACAGCGTAACAGTATGAGGATTAATTTTATTTCTTATTTCTTGTCTTTGACTGGGAATTGCCCGAATCGCCGCAGACAATTTACCAAAATATTTAATTAAATCCCCTGTTTCTAGTTTAACATCTTCAACTTTAATCTCTGTTAAAGCTAAATCAATTAAATCCTGCCAACGGGATTTTATCCAGTTTTTTAAGGGGGTTGAATTAGCCTGTTTTAGTTGTTCTAATAAATGGCGCGTACAGGCAATGAGAATATCTGTATATTGAGCATCTTCTGGATCGATATCATCTTCATCTGCCGCAAAATAAACAACAAAACAATTTTTTTGCTCTAGATATTTTTTCAGGCGCAATAATTCCGTGGATTTCCCCCCTCCTCGATGTCCTGTGTAGAGTTGATGGGTGTACTCTGTTGGCAACGCACGAATAATTTTTCTTCCCAAATCTAGACAAACATCGGCATCTGCTCTCACTGCTTTTAGATCTACATAAAAGGGACTACCAGCAGGTAAAGGAACTGGTTTAAAGGCATTAGCAAGATTAGCGATTAATTTTTCAGACATAGGCGACGATAGCTTGATTGATGTCATTATTATAACAATACTTATTTACAAGATGTTATACCAAATCCGCTTTTAATATTACGATGAACTCCCGATCGAACTTCAAAAACCCAGTTAGGGATTTTTCTCCCACTTCCCACTCCCGATTAAAATTGAATTTCACTCATATCTAGGGATAAAAAGCGATCGAGTCCTAAATACATCCAATAAATAGAGTTTGGGGATTCCTGAATAGTTTTTTGAAATCCCAAGGCTGCGGCTAATTTCTCATAATCGGGATGGATAATCAAGGTATGTAAATCGCAGAGATTAGGAAAATCTAAGGTCATTCTCTGGAGAGTTTTTTGGGCATCTTGCAGGAAGATTAAACGATATTTCTCTAAATAATTAGCATCAATCATCCAACTGCGAATAAATACCGAAAGACAATTTTCATCTCCCACGGATGCCATTTTAAAAGGATCCTGTTCGTTGATCGCACTTAGATGTAAACTCTTGTTAGGAGAGGTAAAAAAATTCGCTTCCGACTCGTTCGCAGTGGGATAGAGGAGATAAAAACCGACGGGATTAAGATTATCTACCCGACGCAAAACTCGCATACCTGTAGTGTAATCTTTTGCCCAACCCCGCAACAGACGAGAAATGCGATGGGGAATTGCTTCAGCATTGCGATTCATCCAGTTATAATTGCCTTTCAGCAAGTTAGCTACAGGAATCGCATCACAACGGGGATTAAATTGATCTAATTGCAATTCTACAGATGATTCTGAGCTATCAGGCTCTAAAATCCCCGCAATTGGTTTGATTTTAACTCTGGTTGTGTTGCCGTCAAAAATTTTTTCAATTAAACCAAGGGCTGCTAATTTATCTAACATCATCCCAGCAGAGCGATCGCTGCCCTGGTCCTGATCCTGATAAAATAAATCCGATGCTTGTCGATGGGTACAGATAATGGCAGTGGTGGGAAAAATTAACTGGAATAAAGGGGGTTTTACCTGTCCCTCGTTGGCGATCGCATAAATCCAGAGACGCAGAAAACAAGTGGCACGCACCCGGGTTAATCCTACTTTCCCCACCAAGCGATCGATCATCTGTTCTTGTTTTTCCCAAGAATACCAAATTTTCAGATGTTTAATCTCCATCTTTTTGGTCCTAGATTCTAACAACGATTATACTTCATACTTCACCCCACTTCACCCTAATTCCCCCCAGTTCTCAACCCTCCCCCGACTAGATAGCGCTCATTGTTGTTGCATCCTTAGAACAGACAGAATGGGTGCAGAAACGTTTAGGAGGCAATTATGAACGATAAAAAATACGGTACTGCTCCCAGTCACACTCAAGCGTGGATTTTTCAAACTTGGTTATCTTTTATTGTCTCTATTTCTGCCACTTCTTTAGGGGTTGTTTATCTGCCAGTAGATCCGTGGATTAAAGGTTATTTAGGCATGGGTTTACTATTTACCGTCGGTTCCACCATTAATTTATCAAAAACTGTCCGCGATGTCGAAGAATCTAAACGCTTAATTAATCGCATTGATGAAGTAAAGTTAGAACGGATATTGACTCAGTACGATCCTTATAAGGATTAGTTTTTCCCAGTTATTGGTTATCAGTTTTTTCGATTATTCTCACCCTTTTTTATGACTTAGGAGAGTTTATATGCTATTCACAACTAATCTAATCAGTGTGACCAAAGGAATAATTTCTGTTTTACAAAATCCCGGTAATACGCTGTCTGTATATGACATTGAAGATTGCTTAAAAGAGAGTTGTTTACAGCGATTATCTTTGCAATATGTTAAAAGCGATCGAGCTACCGCCCAAATAATTGCCCAAAGATATCTAGCCGCTAGTCCCTGTTTAGAAACCTTGCTAAAACTTCCAGAAGATTCCCTAGGTTATCATTATGCTACTCACCTAATTAGTCTCAATTTTGATCCTAATTTTTATCGGTCTATTCAGGTCAATTCCGATACAGATTATCTGCTGCTTCGCCTACGGCAAACTCACGATATCTGGCATATAGTAACGGGTTTTGGTGTAGATGTGATGGGAGAATTGCAACTGAAAGCTTTTGAATTAAGTCAAACTCGTCGCCCTCTAGCTATTGTCCTACTTTTAGGGGGATTATTCGGAGCTTTATTTTCTTCGCCACTTTCCTTAGCCTCTCTCTGGGAAGAGATTGTCATCGCCTATAATTTGGGCAAAAATACTCGACCTTTTTTAGCGCAAAAATGGGAACTAGCTTGGGAGAAATCCCTGCTAGTTTGGCGGCAAGAATTGGCGATTGTCCACTCGAACCTAGAAAATTAATTTTGCTGGACTACTTAGAATAATCGACTAACCCGAATAAATCCCGATTAATCGGACAAAATAGGGCAATTTGCCCATTCAGGGGTCAGAGGACAGAAAAATTGTCAGACAATCGGGAAAAAGTGACAGGGGAAAAATTTTTCCGAACTGGAGTAGCAAAAAAGTCCCAGTCTGGGTAAAATTGATTATCGATCGATTGTGTGAGGAGTTCGATCCCCATGACCAATAAACACACAGCAAGGCTGCTGGGTAGTTACCTGCAGCGCCTGCCTGCCCATAGCTGGCTCGTCCTAGTTTTTTGGGCTTTGATTATCGCCCCAGTCCAGGCTGCTGTCGAATTACGCATTGCCATCAGTAAAGGTGTTAGTGCCGTCTCCGTGGGCAGTTCCACCGATGCTGTGGTGAAAGATGGGGCCGGCAGAGTCTTAGGAGAATTGACCGCCATGAATGCCCTCAATGCTAATCCCAGAGGAAAAGCGGTGGGTTTGGCCGATTGGCAGGCCAGTCAATTGATCATCGAACCAGGGAATGATGGTTACGTCTGGATTAATGATCGCTGGTATCGAGGACGTACAAGGCTCATTCGGCAAGGTTCTGGGGTGACAGCCCTAAATTTAGTCGATTTAGAGGAATATCTCTATAGTGTCGTCGGTGCGGAAGCGATTCCCTCCTGGCCGCAAGAGGCCTTAAAAGCCCAATCCGTGGCGGCGCGCACCTATGCTCTCTACCAAATGAATACTTCCGGCAATCGCATCTACGATCTCGGTACTACCACCCGCACCCAAGTTTATAAGGGTCTAGAAAGCGAGTTTACTAGCACCCAGGAGGCGGTTAATGCCACCGCCGGACAAATTATGAGCTTCAACGGCAAACCGATTCTAGCGGTGTTTCACTCCTCCTCCGGAGGCCATACGGAAAATGTCGAGGATGTTTGGAATTCCCCCTTACCCTACCTACGCGGTGTCGTCGATTACGATCAGGTCGCACCAGTATTTCAATGGTCAAAAAACTTTAGCGCCAGTGAATTAGGCCGTTTAATCGGTGGTGTTGGTCGCGTGCGATCGCTATCTCCCGAAAGGACCACTCCCCACGGACGAGTGATTAGAATGCGCGTAGTGGGCGATCAAGGCTCTAAATTAATCTCTGATACCCAATTACGGCAAATACTGGAGCTGCGTAGTACCCTATTCACGATTTCAGCTAATAACGGTACTTTTGCCATTAATGGTCGCGGTTTCGGTCATGGGATCGGTTTAAGTCAATGGGGTGCTTTTTCCCTCGCTGACCAAGGGGTGACTTATGACCGCATTCTCAGCCATTATTATCAAAATGCTCGTTTAACTGAAATGCCCAATTAAAAAGGCTGTCAGCCATTTCCAGTAAACAGTAAACTGATAACTGATAACTGATAACTGATAACTGATAACTGATTATGAGATAATGTCTGATCTCACTTGTAATTTTTGACTTGCTTGACATCCTCACCGCCGTAAACGGACGGTGATTCCCAAACCTCACGATTTAGGTTTCTGCTTCTTTCCCTTGCGGGGTTCCGCACCTGC
>MTBT01000294.1 GCA_002282935.1 Microcystis sp. LSC13-02
AAATTCCCTTGTTTCCACCATCTCCAAGCCGTTCGATAACTTATTCCTGCTTTTTTTGCATAGTCTGATAGTTTCATGTCTATATATTACCGTGCCTGACTATATCTGACTATATTTGTATTGAAACTTTACAATACCAATTTCCCGAATCGGAGTCTCAAAAATGGAAATTAACAAGTTTTCCTTTTGGGTCGTCGGTCGTCAATACCAAATTAGGTTACACTTCATCGACCCCAGGGTTAATGCGGATGGAGGGACTCGAACCCACACATCAAAGACACTAGAACCTAAATCTAGCGCGTCTACCAATTCCGCCACATCCGCAAATATGTCACCGTATTTTATCATAGCATAAGATACTATAGGAAAGATAAAATTTTTTATTCTTAATAATTTTATGCTCTTAGGTTTTGTCTTTCAGTCTCCCGGCCCCGTCCTCTGGGAGATCGGACCAATTTCGGTGCGCTGGTATGGATTTCTCATCGCTATGGCGGTATTATTGGGTGTCACCCTCTCCCAGTACCTCGCCCAAAAAAGAGCGATCGATCCGGATTTAATCGCTGATTTGGCCATTTGGTTAGTAGTGGGGGCTATACCTGCAGCCCGTCTGTACTATGTTCTCTTTCAGTGGCAAGAATACGCGCAAAATCCTGCTGATATTATCGCCATTTGGAAGGGAGGTATCGCTATTCACGGGGCAATTATCGGGGGTTTGCTGGCAGCCCTAATCTTTGCCCGCGTTAATCGGGTTTCTCTTTGGCAATTACTCGATCTGGTGGCACCTTCAGTTATTCTCGGTCAAGCGATCGGACGTTGGGGTAACTTTTTTAATTCGGAAGCTTTTGGCAGTCCGACTAATTTACCTTGGAAGTTGTTTATTCCTCCCGCTAGTCGTCCTTTAGAATATATCGCTGTCGATTATTTTCACCCCACTTTTCTCTACGAATCTCTCTGGAATCTGGGAGTTTTTGCCCTACTCATCTATCTATTTTTCTGGGGTTTAAAATCCCCTAGTAAATTAAAAATTGGCACCCTTACCCTAGTCTATTTTATCGCCTACAGTCTAGGTAGATTCTGGATCGAGGGGCTACGCACCGATAGTTTAATGTTTGGGCCTCTGAAAATGGCGCAAATAATTAGTTTAGCGGCGATCGCTATCGGTATTTTTGGTTTATTCTGGTTATATAAACTGCAGCGTCCTTTACCAGATGTGGTGACGACCGTCAGTTATAATCAAAAGTCACCCTAGCTAACCCTGACAATGGATCTAGTAACGATTTTTCAACAGGTTTTAAACGGTTTATCGATCGGTAGTGTCTATGCTATTTTTGCCCTCGGTTACACTTTGATTTTTTCCATTTTAGGGATTATCAATTTTGCCCATGGCGCAATTTTTACCCTCGGTGCCTATTTTACCTACGCTCTAGCGGGGGGAGTTTTCGGTTTTAATGGTTTATTGGCTAATGCCAAATTACCCTTTTCCTTACCCTTTTTTTTGGCACTTTTGCTAGGCTGTATCCTTTCAGGTTTCACCTCGGTTCTTCTGGAAAGATTGGCCTTTAAACCCCTCCGGGTACGGGGTTCCGATTCTCTCTTAACTCTGGTTTCTAGCCTAGGGGCAGCCTTGGTGATTGTCAATGTCATTCAATACTTATTCGGGGCAGAAATTTATACTTTTCCCGATGGGATTTATGGCAATCTTCCCCCCGCAATTAATTTTGGTACAGCCGCTCGCCCCGTGGCAATTCGCACAATTCAGATGATTATTTTTCTGGTTTCAGCAGTGATGGTAGCTTTACTGACTTATTGGGTTAATTTTACCAAAATGGGCAAAGCTTTACAAGCAGTAGCTGAAGATGTCACCACTGCCAGTTTGTTGGGGATCAATCCCGAAAAATTTATCGTGATTACCTTTTTTATTAGTGGTGCCTTGGCAGGTTTAGCAGGAACTTTAGTCGGTTCTAGTGTTAGTATCGCGGGCCCCTATTTCGGCATTGCTTTCGGATTAAAAGGTTTAGGAGTGATTGTTTTAGGGGGATTGGGAAGTATCCCCGGAGCGGTCATCGGTGGTTTATTATTGGGTATTGCCGAAGCTTTTGTTCCCGCAGAATATTCTGGTTATCGAGAGGCGATCGCTTTTGCTATTCTCTTTATTATGTTGTTAGTTCGTCCCCAGGGTTTACTAGGCAGAAAGTTAATTCAAAAAGTCTAAGTCGGTTTAATTGGCCGAGAGAAAAACTGTTTTTCCCGACAAGGAAGATTGATAGGCAGCATAGGCCACTTCTAGGGCATAAAGACTGGCTTGGGGAGTAACATAGAGAGGAACCCGATCGAACAGATAATCTAGTACCATGGCGGTATCTTTGGCAAAAAGACCGCGACGGGTTTCCGCTTCTAAAGCTTGGCTACCTTCACTATTAATTAACTGCCCTTTTTCCCCTTCAAAAATTAAGCTACCCTCCTCGCCATGAATAGTGAAAGTTCGCTCATTTTGCCAAAAAACTTCGCCTTTGCCGTAGGTAACTTCGGCAATTAAGCCATTTTTAAATAATAACTGCGCCTCACACAAACAGGCCAGAAAATAATCGGATTCCGGGGCATTCCAATAACGACAATGACAGGATACGGACTCCACTTCCCCAAATAAATTAGTCAAGCGATGGATACGAGAAAGGGCAGCGATCAAAGGAAAACCGAATAAATCCCGATGAAATGTCCAGCGCCGGGGTGCTGGTCTGCCGGGGGCGATCGTGGTATAACGGGCTAGGTGGATATTGCCGAGGGTGGCTAAATACTGCTGTTGGGTTTGATGCAGTCCCCCCAAAAGTTCAATATGTTCGACGTGCAGTAATTTGTTCTCGGTTTCGGCTAGGGTGATTAATTCAGCTGCCGCTGCCGGGTGGAAAGCTAGGGGATACTCGACGATAACGTGCTTACCGGATTTTAAGGCAGTACCGGCGATCGAGGCATGGGCCTGATTAACATTGGCAACGACAATCAGATCGAGATCGGGATGGCTGGCAAGGCTTACTGCCGAATCTAGGGCAGAAATTTGGTATTTTTGCGAGAAATTAGCGATCGATTCGGCACTATTACCGCTAACATACAGAAGCCTAGCGCGATCATCCGCTTGCAAGCTTTCAGCGCGACGTTGAGCGGCGAACCCCGTCCCAACTATACCAATTTTTAGAGGACGATGAGAAGTCATCAGGGGCATTCTGGCGACATTAATTATCGGGAAGTGGGGTGTGGGAAGTGGGGAGAATAAATAAAAATAATCTCCTGACTCCTGCCGACTGCCTCTCGCCTTTTCCAGCTTTATCTTGGCAATCAACCTATCTATTATCTCAAAAATAGCACCCTAAAAGATGTGGGAGGGTGAATTCATATTTTGAATGGGCAACGCCAATTTTTTGCTCCTGTTTAGGCCCCAGATCTTCTAAACCGCGATCGGTTGTCGGGGAGCATGACGACGAGGGGAAACCACCACGGGAGTTGGCGACACTGCACAGGTTAATTCTAGAGACTGTTCTAAACTAACCACCCGATTGAGTTGTTGCCATTCAGTGCTAAAAGGAGGCATCGCTAGAGCGCAGGCTTTCCAATGAGCTTCGACGGGAACATCTAGTTGTTGACAAGTGCCACCGCGCCGACCTTGGGTTTGATAGTATCGGCAGTATCGACAGGAAGAGGTAAGAAAGTTTGCGGCTTGCATGGTTTGGCTTTAAAAGGAAGATGATTATAAGGAACTCAAGGGATGACTCTCTTTTCGCTCTGTGTAATATTGTCCTACTCTCTGCCAAGGGTATTTTCCTGACTACCACAGCTAGAACTGATATGCCATATAGTTTTTAGTGATCCCCAAAAAAAATTTTATTTTTAGAATCTTTTAATAGTTACTTTGCAAAAAGCAGCACTGTCTCAAAACTGAAGATTTCAACTCAGTTGTGGCCGAGGTTATTGGGTCTAGTATCAGCAATAACAGAACGGGGATCAAGCCTTAGCTCGATAGAATTGATGAATACAGGTTCAATTAAGACAGAAAAGATCGGCCAATTGATTCCTGACTCAAAACCACTCTTTCCACAAGACTATAAAAAAATTGAATCTTTTACCCCGCCCGACTGGGCAAAACAAAAAGCACAACATTGCCAACGCTCAAGCTCTCCGGAGGGAGTGGGAGACTGACAACGAGGGCAAATTGGCCAGGATCGGGTTCTATGACGTATTTTCTGGCTCCAAGTCTCTAAAATGTCCGGTTGCTGGGGATTTTCTGGCGGTTTTTCCGGGGTGACATAGCTAGGATGATCTCTGAGGGAATTAGGTGCGATCGCTTCTAGCGGAATTAACTGACTATCCTGCTGCCAACGGGCAGCAGAAAAGCGGATATCGCTCAAGGGAGTCTCTAACTGACTATTAAGCCGTTTTAATAAGCTATAGCGTTGTAAAGACAATTCCTGTGCTAAAGCGGCGCTACTGGTAGCCACCGATAAAACCCCGCGACTCAGGGAAAAAGGCCGGGTTTGCTCAAGCAGACGGGGATTAATAATTTTTGGCCACAATTGCAGCACTTGATCATAGTGGCAATATTCTTCCCAACCCGCCTGTTGAGTAATAACCGCCAAAATTTTGGCAAGAGAATGTAAAGACATAGAGAAAATCTAGGGAATACCACGATACACTAGGACGAAAAAACCTGCTAACTTTTCAGCATAACCTTTAATATCCTTGCCCTAGATATCCGCCATGAAATCCGATCAATCCCCATCCCCCCAAGATTCCCCTCTCTCGATCGTCCATCAACCCAGTTCAGCCATCGATCCCGCTCGGGAACCAGAATACCTAGAAGCTGCTGTCATTAACGTCTATCCCCAAGCTAAAGATGTCTTTTTTACCCCAAGGGGTATCCAGGCAATGGCGATCTTTTTAATTGCTAATAGTCTCCTCAGTCTCAATCAATGGTTAACCAATACTACCCCCACCCCGAGGAAAGCTGAGAATTCCCCCCTCGAGCAGCGCCAAAATAACTCCCGCCACCTCGATCGATTGATAGCGATCGCTCGTCCAGTACAGAAAACTCCTCAAACCAGTCCGATCGTTAATATTCCCGCTCCTCCCCTTAAAACCAGCCCGATAACTAATATTACCGCCCCACCAGTGGTTCAGAGTCCCCCCACCGCTATAAATCCGACTAATGCCCTCTTACCGCCAAATCCGCCACCGTCCCCCATGCCTGCCCATCAATTAGCCGTCAGTAAGATCAAGCAACCTTTACCCGTCGCCCCCACTCCCCCCAGCACCCCGCCCGTATCTTCCCTAGTTTCCGCACCACCGCCACCACCGCCCCAAGTCACCCCTGCCCCCTCGACCGCGATCATTAACGAACGAATGTTAGAGGAATTGCGTCAAAGAGAAGAATCACCCGCTAATTTACCCTTTTTTCAACGGGAAAAAGCCCGTCGTCTGGCTAATCAAAACCCACAGGATGCCACGGAGTTAATGAAACAGTTACCGCCAGAATTACAAGCATCCCCTTCTCCCAGTAGTCCGGCACCTTCAGAAACAGCCGATCCCTCCCAGTCCCCCGTCCCTAGTTCTATCATCGAAAATTTTGGCTCTGAAACCCCGCCGTTCTAGGTTGGCTTTACTGTTAAATATTAGCACATTTACGAAATATATGCTAAAATGTGAGACATGGAAAAAGCCTATTGGTTTCGATTTTACCCCACACCCGAACAAGAGTCGCTATTGCGGCACACTTTGGGCTGTGTAAGATTGGTTGACAATAAGGCACTCCACGAACGAACACAAGCATGGTACGAAAGACAAGAAAGAGTAGGATATGCTCAAACTTCTTCAATGCTAACCGATTGGAAAAAGCAAG
>MTBT01000295.1 GCA_002282935.1 Microcystis sp. LSC13-02
AGGTGCGGAACCCCGCAAGGGAAAGAAGCAGAAACCTAAATCGTGAGGTTTGGGAATCACCGTCCGTTTACGGCGGTGAGGATGTCAACAGCTATCAGTTACTTAGAGCCTCCTGACTTGAAAGAGGGTGTAGGGTGTGGGGTGTGGGGAGAACAAAGCTGCCTTTTGCATGAGTGCATGAGTGCCCCCTGTCTCCCATCTTCTCAATGGTCACTGATCTTTGATAAACTGAGTTTCGGTGAATTGGCGCAACCGATTCGATAATTCATCAGGCTATGGATCAAGGGTAGTAATTGTAAAGATTGACAAAGAGAGGTTGACATAGATGAGATTTCGTGCCTTGTTAGTTGCCTTTTTAGCCTTGTGCTTAGGGGTGTTGACAGCTTGTAGCGACGCGCCTAGTGCCGTCCTGAATAGAAACGAGCTAACCTATGATGAAATTTTAAACACGGGATTAGCTAACAAATGTCCGCAGATTTCCGAGTTCACCCGGGGTACTCTCCCCTTAGAACGCGGCGAAAGTTATGTGGTGACAGATTTATGCTTGGAACCCCAAGAATATTTTGTCAAGGGTGAACCCGTTAATAAGCGGGAAGCAGCCACCTTTATACCGGGTAAACTCCTAACCAGAGATACCACCAGTTTAGAACAGATGACAGCGAGTTTAACCGTAGGCGAAGACGGTGTTTTAACCCTCAAGGAAGAAGACGGTATCGATTTCCAACCCGTTACCGTACAATTACCCGGAGGTGAAAGAGTTCCCTTGTTCTTTACCATCAAAGGTTTCACCGGCAAAACCGAAGCCGGCTTTAACTCGATTAACAGTTCCACCGATTTTGAAGGCGACTTTAAAGTTCCCTCCTATCGTGGTGCTGGTTTCTTAGATCCCAAAGGTCGGGGTGTGGTGACGGGTTATGATAACGCTGTCGCTTTACCCGCTAGTGCTGATAGTCAAGATTTCCAGCGTGCTAACGTCAAAGCGACGGAACTGGGTAAAGGTACTATGTCTTTACAGGTAACTAAAGTTGACGCTTCTACCGGGGAGTTTGCTGGTGTTTTTGAAAGTGAGCAGCCTTCCGACACCGATTTAGGGGCAAAAGATGCTGAAGAAGTGAAAATTCGCGGCATTTTCTACGGTCGTCTCGAAGCTCGTGCCTAATTAATAAATTCAGAATTTCTGGAAATTAAGGCGAATTTCTCCCTAGAGAAGTTCGCTTTTTTCGGCTCTCTTGGGGTTGTTCAAGGGTTACACTATATTTGGTTATTAAAAGCTTATTATTTATTCTCCGTTTTGCCTCTTGCCTCTTGCATGAGTGCCTCTCCTGATATGTAGCCTATACTCAACGGATTTAGTATTACAATAAAGATTGACCTCGCCTTTACCCTTTCGAGCCGGTCAAAGAGTAGAAATTATTATTTTCGCAGAAGATGGTCAGGAAATCAACCCTCAATTAGAGGAGTTACGGCAAAAAATTGATAGTGCAACCGAGCAAATTTTAGCGGGTAATGTAACCGATGGTGAATTAGTTTTTGAGCAGTTAAAAACAAGATTAAGAGAAGAATATGGCTTAGAATAATGGCAATTTATCAATTCTCCCAAGAGGCAATTAATGATCCGGGGTGAGCGCATCTCAAACGCCATTGACAATTGACCAATTTTGTTATCCGCTTGCTGTGTAAGCATTTCAAGCGATACCAGTCAATCAGAATAGTTACGAACTCGATCCATTTGGTCGATTGTTGCTTAACAATTGAGAAGGCAAATCCTACCCAAAAATCGTGGGTAGGCAACCCACATAAAGTTCATTTTGTCAAGAATTTTTAAGATGCACTTACCCTGTGTTGATTTTCTGGTTTGAACCGATTACAATGAAAGTGGACTTAGAACCGGGTAAGAATGTCCCCGCTTGGTTTTTGGATAGCAACTACAACGGTTTATGTTTCCACGTCAATCAGGCATTTTTCCCCCGTACCGGTGCTTGGGATTCGATTAAGAAAGCTTTAAAGGGAACCGATGAGAAGTCGGTCTGGGAACATCTAGCAGGGACAACCAGCGCACCTTTTGAAGTTGGAGAACATCAACAAATTGCCGTTAAAGTGATTGATGACCGGGGGAATGAATTGCTAGTTGTTAAGGAGTTATAAAATGACTGAATCACAAGAAAAATCTAATGAAATAATAAACCTTATAGAACATTTACCTACAATTAAGATTTATCTAACAAAAGAGGAATCAGAGAAAAAAACCTTAGTCAGAGTTATTCTTGAAAATGCTACTACTTATGGATTAATAGGGATTTTAATAGGGGGAATAGTAACTGGTTATGCACAGTGGCAATCAAATCTAGCAGAAAGAAATACTCAAATCATTCTTGAGTCTCTTAAAGAAAGTAATGACTACAATGGCTTGATTGATTCTTTGAATAAACTGTCTTTACTACAGAAAAATGGATTGCTTTCATCGAAAATTGATTATGATAAATTTAAAGAATTTGTCCCTGAGACAATCGCAACAAATTTAGTAACAGCAACTCAGTATGATGTCTTGGGTTTTCAGGCATTATTAGATCAAAAGCTTGGACAAGCACAAGATTATTTTAATAAATCTTATAAAGCTTATCCCACTTATCATAATGTTGATGAAATTAGCCAAAAATTACTTAAGAAAAAGACTTCAGTTTCTGACTGGGGAAAAGAAATATATTGTCCAATTGTCGATCAATATTCATGGGGAATGCCTCCCGATTTGAAACAACAAATGAATCAAAAAGGCAATTGCAAAAAATAATATTATGTCCTACAAAGGCGATCACCCGATATTAATCTCAAGAGGAACCAAACCATGAACTTAGAAGAAGCTATTATTACTGAAATTAAGACACTACCTAAAGACCAACAACAAGAGGTCTTAGATTTCACCTTGTTTTTGAAACTGAAACAAAATCAATATCCCCAACGTTCTTCTTTATTTGGTAGTGATAAAAATATAATTTACCTTAGGGATGACTTTAACCAATCTGGCTCTTCGTTACTTGGTATGGTTCGATAGGGGGGGCATAAATCGACTAAATCCTTATCTGGCAAGAGATTTAATTGATTAGCTCGTTTCATCTCTTATCATCCTGTCCGTTGCATAAGATAAACCGAAGAACCACCAATCTTTAGAAGATATAATTAAACAAAGTGACGAACAAGATAAACTATTAACCCCACAAGAAAGAACCGAGAAATGGTTAAATTTTGTTCAAACTCTTCCCTCAGAGAGTGCCAACTTACCAGATGAAGCTTTACATCGAGATACTATGTATGATTAATCGATTAATTTCTAGATGAACCTCTATTTGCTTATACTTAGAATAATTCTATGTCAGCCAAAGATATTTTTCATCAATCCGTGTGTATTGCCCTTGAAAAAGATGGCTGGAATATCACCCATGATCCCCTTTATCTTAAAGTCAATGACGTAGAATTTTACATCGACTTAGGCGCGGAAAGATTAATTGCCGCCGAAAAGGCAGGTCAAAAAATCGCCATAGAGATTAAATCTTTTTTAGGCGCATCTGAAGTCACCGAATTTCATCTCGCATTAGGACAAATCCTCAATTATCGGTTAGCATTAAAACAGGAACAACCCGAAAGAATTCTTTATCTAGCCATTCCTCAAGATACCTATGAGGACTTTTTCTCTCGTCAATTTATTCAAGACGCTGTAGCCGAATATAAAATTAAACTCTTAATCTTTAATTCTCTCAAACAAGAGGTGGTATTATGGAAAAAATAAACTACTCTCAACTGATTCAAGACATTCTCACCCAACATTCAGATCATGACAGCAAAAATCACACAGAAACTCAACTTCTTTTTGACACAAAACGCCATCATTACCAAGTCTTAAATATTGGTTGGAAAGAGCAAAAGCGAATCTATGGTGTGATTATTCATCTTGACATAAAAGATGAAAAAATCTGGATTCAAAGAGATGGAACAGAAATCGGCATTGCTAATCAATTAATCGCGGCTGGTGTTCCTAAACAAGATATAGTCTTAGGTTTTCAGGCTCCCTATAAACGCAGTTTAACCGAGTTTGCCTTTAGTTAATAGATAAGAAAAAATCAAAAATCGAAATGACCTACGAAGTCAACGAACCTATCCTAAATTCCCCCTTTGATGAACCCTCCCGTTACTGGTTCATCCGAGAAGGTTATGAACCGGAATTAAAAGAAGGGAGAAGACCGGCTATTGTCTATCCCCTCCGGGAAGGTGACACCGAATGGGAATTAGGAAAAGTTCTCAAACTTTCACCCCCCGATGAATTTTTCCCGGGTTATGAAATGACCCTAGTTAACCACATCAGGAACAAAATCAAAGAATGGAGAAACGAAAACTATCCTGGGGTCATCCGTACCACCTTAGAACTATTAGAATACTGGAACCGAGAAGGGAGAAAGGGTGAGAACATCGCCTATTTTTTGCTCAAAAAGAAGCAGTAGAAACCATAATTTTCCTGATTGAATCACGCGCTGACTTTCGCCAAGGGATTCATATTCCCCAAGACACCCCCATTGACACCACCCTCAAAGCTTTCATCCGCTACGCCTGTAAGATGGCAACCGGAAGCGGTAAAACAACAGTGATGGGATCGAGGGATTTTAACGAACTCGAAAATCAATGAATTAGTAAAACCCATAGAAGGATTAGACTATATTACCGGTTTAACTAAGCCTCAAATTCGGAAACTGGCGGAAGTAGAAGTGATTCAATTAGGATTATTTGAGCAGGTAAACTTAGTGGAATTTGAGAGTGAGCTTGTCGAAATCCCTTCATTGCCCAGAAAAATCAACAACAAAGAGAGGCATTATTAGAAGCGGCAGATAAGGAACTAGATTTGATTGTTCAAGCGACTCAAAGGGAGAAAAGAGCTTTAAAGGGTCAAGATAAGATAGCTTTGAGAGTCGGCAAGGTTCTTAATCAGTTTAAAGTCAATAAATACTATAACTTAGAGATAAGGTCAGAAGGTTTTTCTTATCAGCGTAAGCTGGAATTAATCGCTCAAGAAACGGTATTGGATGGTGTGTATGTGTTAAGAACTTCTGTGGAGTCAACCTTGATGGATGCAGCGATAACGGTTAAAGCTTATAAAAGTTTATCTCAAGTGGAGGAAGCATTTCGCTCTTATAAGTCAATTGATTTAAAGGTACGTCCTATCTATCATTATAAGGGTGATAGAGTCAAGGCTCATATCTTTTTATGTATGTTGGCTTATTATGTGGAATGGCATTTAAAACAGTCCTTAGCTCCTTTATTATTTGAGGAGGAAGAAATTGATGATAGTTTTCTGAATGTGATTAAAGCGAGTCGCAGTGAATCCGCTCAGTCTAAAGAGAGAAAAAAACGGAATCAAGAGAACTTTCCCGTGCATAGTTTTCGGACTTTGTTGGAGGACTTGGGGACGATTTGCTTGAATACAGTAGAATGTACGATTAGAGAGGGAAGTTATCGTTTTTCTAAGATAACTCGACCGACCCAACTGCAACAATCATGCGTTAGATTTATTAGGTGTTTCCTTGATTTGTACCCAGTAACGGGGCAGCGGAAATTCTCTTAATCCCTCCTACAGCACAGGTTATGGCTTTTTGTCAACGGGGAAGTCCAGTTATTAGAGGGGGACAAACAGAAACCTGTAAACGTCGCTTCCCTCTATGCTTTCTTCAGAAAAATGGTGACACTCAATAGCACAGCGAGCAAGATAGTCACAGATTGGAACAGTAAGTATGGGCAAGCTACACCTCGCCATCGGGATTACCCCATCTCTCCTCGCTGAACTCAATCAGTACGATGAGCAACTTGGCACGTCTAAGAAGGATGTGGTTGTTATTGCGATCTCGAAGCCGCCTTCGGCGGTGCGCTCAATACCTGGGCTGTGCTGAGAGTGTGCCGTTGAGTCAGTCGATGGCTGCACTAGAAGCCGAGGTAGAAGAACTACAGGCTTTGGTAAAAAAATATTAGTTTGTAAAAAGGAGAGAAACTGGCAATGAGCGATCACCAACGGTTAGCAAACTTAGAGGAACTACTAAAACTACTTTACGAAAAACTAGGGTATTTTGAAAGGCAACTAATTATTGCTCATGATCCTTCTACTAAGTTTGATTTGGAGCAGAGAATTAAACGAGAGATTTTACCAAGCCTTCGCAGCTACGAAGCAGAATATTGGGAGCTTTGTCCAACGATTGTTATCTCAGATGAGCAGGCTGAAATGCAACTGGTTCAAGTAGAACAGGCGGTGCAGTCTATTGAGCGGATACCGCCTGTTGAGTATCCACCAGAATTATTTTTCTTACTGCAAGAGATCAGAACCAAATTGGCAGATTTGGATAAAGCAGCCTCAGCTAAGTTAAAGGTAGTTCTGCCCTTGATTCCGGTGATTGCCTCCTACGAACTGGAGATGGATACGGAAGGATTAATGTACAAAGCCTGGAAGTCCATTAAGAGATTAGTTCGGAGGTAGGAAATGTCGCTAGAAGAGCTAAAACAAGCCAAGATAACCTGGGAAAAAAAACGCGCCTACTACGAGCTTGAACTCGGGATAAATTCTAGTCCAGACCAAAAGTTTGAACTGCGACAAAGGATTGATCAATGTCAGCAAGAAATCGAGAGACTAGAAAAAATAATCAACTCAAGTGGATCGGTAAATTATCCTGAAATCAAAGATAACTTAAATCAACTAAATTTTCCGCAAGTTATCCGAACATATTTAGAACTTCTTGAGAAGGAAATAGAGAATAAATATAAATATGATCAGGCTCTTAAAAATTATATATCTTTATCTGGAATGCAAACCCAAGCCTATGAAGAGGCTTTTCCAAAATCTACCAAATTTATTCCCAATCTAGATCGGTATCTTATTTCCCAGACTAAATCTCCGCCAATTGTAGTTTATGGTTCCCCAGGAAGTGGAAAATCTACAACTCTTTACAAAAACTTTGTAGAATATAAAAAACAAACTATCTCTTCAAAAAAATGGAAGTATATCCCTGTATTTATTCATGCCAATGAAATTGCCAATGTATTAGATGATCTTAAAGGCATACAGAAAGAAGAAATAACAAGCTTTCTTTCAAAACTATATGAAAACACGGAGGATCAATGGAAACAAGATTTTGCGACCTTACTTGGGGGAGGTTCTACATACAAACTTGTTGTAATTATAGATGCTTTAGATGAGTTTGTTGACAAAAAAATTGAGCTAAGTTATTCAGTTTTTTAGCTAATATACTTGAAAAAACTTATCAAAAGGGAACCAAATGGATACTGTCCTGCCGCGAAAAAGAATATAGGGCTTTTGCTAATCAATTAAAAGTAATAAATGTTCGTATTAAATCTCTTTCTCCTACTCAATTTGAAGATTTTCTTCGCAAGAGGCTGAGAGAATCAAATGCAACAAAAGAATTAGAAGCAAACCAACGTCGAGAAATAACAAGAGTTTTAAATAAACTTAGGGAAGCCAATAAGCGAGGTGACTTGTATTTAACTAATCCATATTACTTATCACTATGGGTTGACTTAATTGCAGAAGAATCAAACATTGGAGACGACTATGTTCCTACAATAGACGAACTTCACGAACGGGAGTTAAAAAGAGAGTTTCTCAAATCAATGAAGATAACTGAACATGAATTTTATCAACAACATCCATCGCTTATTATCAACACGAAAAAAGTTTTATCAGTCTTGAGTTATTATATTCGGTTCTTCGTTACTTGGTATGGTTCGATAGGGGGGCATAAATCGACTAAATCCTTATCTGGCAAGAGATTTAATTGATTAGTTCGCTCTATTATAACCCCCGTCCATTGCATAACACAAACCGAAGAGCCTTATATTCTTGAGCAATCGCTAAAAAAGGACATCCATGAAGGCGTTGCCATAAACGATGACGAACTACTTAAGCGTTGGGTACAACCTATATTAGAAATAAATAACAAAGACGATGTTGACAAGCTTGCTAATAAGAGATTAAAATCCTTTTTTCAAAACCCCTGATGGCCAGGATTTAATACTGTTCTACGAATATTTTCACGGAGATACAGGTCAAGGACTGGGAGCAAGCCATCAAACAGGTTGGACAGGACTCGTAGCTAATTTGATCTATCAGGTCGGAGAATATAACTGTCTCAATAGCGCACCTTCTTAATACTCAATTAACGTCAGTCGGACGAGAGAATGAAAGTTTTAACCCGGGACAGGATCAAGCTTTCAGCTAATCCAGGATTCGGGTTAAATAGACTCTAATAGATTGTACCCCGTTGACGGGCGGGGCGATCGAGGGATTTAATCGCCGTTTCTAATTCCTCGACGGTCAAACAAGTACCGCCCAGGGCCCCGGCCATAGTGGTAATATGTTCTTCCATGAGAGTGCCACCGAGATCGTTGCAACCCCAGTCTAAAGCTTCTGTCGCCCCCTGTAAGCCCAATTTTACCCAACTGGGTTGATGATTTTTAATGCTATTGCCCAAATAAATCCGCGCCACTGCCGTTAATTTTAATGTATCGGCTAAAATTGGTTGATCTCGTCCGACTCGATTTCTCAGGGGTTTGGGGGCTGATTGTCCCACAAAAGGCAATAAAATAAATTCGGTGATTTTAGCCCGATAATTATTTTCTAGGGCGATTTCTTGCTGTTTTCTAATTTTTTCAAGGTGCTGCACCTGTTGGCTAGGGGTTTCAATATGACCGCAGAGCATGGTACTGGTGGTATGTAACCCCAAGCGATGGGCAATACCAACTATTTCTAACCAAGTGGCGGCATCGATTTTTTCTGGACAAATTACCCGTCTTATCTCATCGACTAACACCTCGGCAGCCGTCCCCGGGAGAGAATTCACTCCTGCTTCTTGCAGGGAAGCGATGACTTTTTCGTAACTTAAACCGTCTTCCCTAGCAATAAATTGGACTTCTTGGGGCGAAAAAGCGTGTAAATGCAGGTCGGGAAAGGTTTTTTTCAGGTTTTTAACAATTTCGAGGTAATAGTCTAAGGAATTACCCTTAATCTTGGCTTTTGGGTTTAATCCTCCCTGCATACAAATTTCTGTCGCCCCACGACGGACAGCATCCGCCGCTTTAGCGATAATTTCCTCTAAATTAAGCCAGAATGCTCCCTCTTCATTTTCATCGCGTCTGAATGCACAAAAACTGCAATGCTGCTCACAAATGTTACTAAAATTAATGTTGCGATTGATCACGTAGGTGACGGTATCTCCTGCCTGTTGACGACGCAAAAAGTCGGCAGTTTCCCGAATCTGGACAATTAAACGGTTATCGGTAGTTTCTAGCAAGATAATCGCTTCTTTTGCCGATAAATTTGCCCCTGACCGCGCTTTGGCCAAAATATCGGTTACGGGTGCGGTGATGGAGGAGTTAGTCACGGGAGATAAATATTAAGGGTTGCCGATCTTAATTGTAGAACGAGGTCAGAAGGAACAGTAAAGAAAGAGAGCGGATTTAATCCTTTTTCTGTTCCCCATTCCCTTGTCTGCACGCGGTAATTTCCGGTTGAGAGCCTTTATTGCGGGGTGGTTTGTTTTTCCTGTTCTTTTTGTTGACGTTTTTTCTTTTCTGCTTCTAAGGCATCTTCGATAACCTTGAGCAGCTGATCCATTTTATCAAGATTACCGCGATAAACATCGAGGTCTTTTTGCAGTTTCTCGCTGGAGAGATGGAGAATTTCTGAGAACTTTTGCAAAATTTGTTCGCGTTTTTCTTTTTCCTTGATCATCTCTGGTTGTGCTTCCGCCAAAATTGTATAGAGACCGATGGCAAACAGGCGACTATACTTAAACTTAGGCGCGTTGATAACCGAAACTAAACTATCAGACAACTGATTGTTACCACCCATAGCAGGGTTTTGCAGTTGGGAAAGCAAGGAATCAATATTACTTTCTTTGGCAATAGCGATCATATTTTCGGCATCACGACGATAGACTTCGGGATTACCGTTAACCGCTTGGCACAAAGCATTAAAAATATTCGGTTTATCCTCCCCCGGACGATAGCCTTCCATGAACTTCTCGAAAGAAGTAACCACACCAAGGGCATAAATTGGATCATAATGGAAATCTACATTAACGGAGAGCAGGTGCATCTCGACTAATAATTCCTCAACCACGCGCCGATACACCGAATTGATGGGGCGGGTGTGGCGAGTATAAAAATCACGCTTACTATCGGAAACAGTACGAATTTTGTCCACAGAACCAAACTTCATAAAAATTTAACACTGCTCTCATTTTCTCCCTTCTCGTTCCCCCTGACAAGGCCAGTGATCACCAAAGAGCGGCAAGCAGTCAGTCCAGAGAGAGCAAAAGAGCGAGTAAGATGGGGAAATGGGGGAATGGGGGAATGGGGAGACCACTTCGTGCGCGTTGCGGGGGGGAATGGAGAATTTCAAATAAAACCCCAACACCCTAACACCCTAAAACCCTAACACCCCAACACCCTAAAACCCTAACACCCCAACACCCAACAGCTTTTTCACTTTTCACTTGACTATATGGCTAATCAAGACGACAAAATCAAAATTATCAGTGATAACCGGCAAGCGCGCCATCTCTACGAGATTTTAGAGACTTTTGAAGCGGGGGTGCAGTTGCTCGGGACCGAGGTTAAATCTGTGCGTGCTGGTAAGGTAAACCTGCGGGATGGTTACGTTTTAGTCCGCAATGGTGAAGCGGTGTTAATTAATGTTCATATTTCCCCCTACGAACAGAGTAGCGAATATTTTAATCACGATCCGCGCCGGACGAGAAAATTGTTGATGCACAAAAAGGAAATCAGCAAACTCATCGGTCAAGTGGAACAGAAAGGCTTAACTCTTGTGCCTTTGAAGATGTATTTTAAAGGTAGTTGGGTAAAAATCAGCATTGGCCTCGGTAGAGGCAAGAAATTACACGATAAACGCGAAGATTTGAAACGTCGCCAAGATCAACGGGATATGGCGCGAGCGATGAAGCGTTAATCAAGACACTTATCGGACTGGCAAAGGTCTAGGTAAGAAACGAGCGGGTTTTGTTACAGTTGAACTGTATTAGGCTCCTTGTGGCTGTCACCATCCCCCTCACTTTGGGTTAAAATTTATGTTAAAAGTCTTGACAAAAGTAATTAAATATGCTAAAGCACCCGCTTTAATTGCTCTATCTTTAGCTGTGGGTGCGGGGATTATTTTACCAAAAATAACTTTAGCCAATGGCAACCCCGGCCTAACCATTTTTAGCGGAGTCGATCGCAAGGATATCTTAGATTATTTCTTGCAATTCGGTGGTCGTCCCAAGCAAATGGATCGTTATAAACTCTATATTCCCCCGAAAAAACTCTCCCAAGGGGCCGCAGCTTTTTTTATTTCCTATCCCGATTATTTTAACGGCCAGTTTGACACCAATAAAATCGAGGTACGCATCAACAACAAATCTTTACCTTTAAAAGAAGTGGTTTGGGATAAGGATAGTCGCATTATTCAAATTGTCCCCGAACAACCGATCGATCCGACCAGCAAAGTTGAAATCGTCATGTCTAATGTCAGAAATCCTGAATTAGGCACTTATTACTTTACCTGTGATGTGATTGCCTCTGGCAATATTCCCGTCCGTCTCTACGTTGGCACTTGGATTGTCAGTATCGAACCTTAAGTATTTATTGGGGGATGGGGAAATGGGGGGATGGGGAAATGGGGAAATGGGGGGATGGGGAAATGGGGAAATGGGAGAATTCAACTAAAACCCTAAAACCCTAAAACCCTAAAACCCCAACACCTAACACCTAACACCCAACACCCTCTCAGCCCGAGAAAAAGTCAACCAAAGTCAACTATTTGCCTCCGAGTTGCTAAAATCTGAGGAGTTTTCACCTATAGACTCGTTGGCTGGGGAATTTTCTTCGGAGTTTGAGTTTTTGCGACTGCCTTTGTGAGAATTTTTGCCCCCTTCCCGTCCGATAGCTGCCATGTGGGCGCGATCTCGGCTAACCGCTTCACCACCTTTTCGTCCCGCTTCGCGAGCTTCTTCGGAGGTAAATTCGTGGGCTGTACCTTTTTGATGAGCAGCTTTACCACCTTTACTAGCGATTTCCCGTTGTTTAGCTTGATCCATAGAGGCAAAACCGCGTTTACTCTTACCTGTCATAATATCCCTCCTGTGTGAATGCTGATTTTAAACGTTCTTAAAGACTTATGCGAGATTTTTAAAACATCAAAATCATGGTCTTGTCGGTGGGCAAAACATTGAGATTGCCCCGCTTTCCTCCTCTAAGAACTATGGATTCCTACCTAGTATCATAACTCATTAGCTTGACTTCTAGGGAACCAATTACAGCAATCAAAGAGCATATTTTATGTTAAAAAATATTAAGCGAATCGAGCATTTATCAGTCTAAAGATATAGAAGTTATCTTAATGGTGAGGTACAAAGTTTTCGTTTGGGGCAGTCGGTCTTCAGTTATCGGTTATCAGTTATCAGCTTTTTTCTCCCTGCTCCCTTCTCCCCACTTCCCCACTTCCCCACTTCCCCACTGTCCCACTCCCCCACTGATTACTGGTTACTGTTCACTGATCACTGAAAATGCCATGCAGCCTTAATTGGGTGTACGGGCAGCTTAAAGCCTAGTTTTTGGGGATTTAATCGGAAAAAATTAGGCTTAACCACAGAAACCAAAAACCTACCTAAAACTTTTTCAAGTTACTCATTTCTGTAGCTAGATAACTAAAATAAGTAACTTTTGCCACCGATAGATTTTAAGAACGTTATCAGGTATAATCAAGACATGAGGCTAGTTGAACGTCATATTATCGCCCAAAACCATCCCCTGTGGTCAGAAATCGACCATTATGCCTTCTTGTCAAAAAATCTGTTCAATCTAGCTAACTACCATTATCGCCAATATTTCTTTGAAAACTCCCAAAAACTGAGTTTTAATCAACTCTATCATCTGGTATCTAAAA
>MTBT01000296.1 GCA_002282935.1 Microcystis sp. LSC13-02
GTTAATTCGTCGTTCTAACGGTTTAATTGTTTCTCACTAACTTATATAAAGCCGCCCTCCGCTATCGCTAAAGGGCGGGGTTTCAGACCCAGTTTTTCGATGATTTTTCTCCTTACTCTAGCCCTAATCGCCCTGTCGATCAGCTATAATGTTCAAGGCGAAATAATTAGCCTCAGTACCCGCTTATTAGGTCTTTTTTGTGGCTTGTTAAGTTTGTTCTTTACACCCCTACCGGTAAAAGTTTTTATCCTTGTCACCTTAGTCCTCTTCAGCTGGGATTTTCAGCCCTAAACCCGACTGAAACCCTAAGCATACTTAACCCATCAAAAAACTGTTATGCAAAAACGCTATCTCGGTCAGACTAATATAGAAATTACTCCCCTTCTCGTGGGTACTTGGCAAGCAGGAAAAAAGATGTGGGCAGGTATTGAAGATGAGGAAAGTATTAAAGCAATTCGTGCCGCTTTTGAGGCAGGAATTACCACTGTAGATACAGCCGAAATCTACGGGGAAGGTCACTCAGAATTGATTGTCGCTCAAGCTTTAGCCGATGTGCGAGAACAGGTAATTTATGCCACAAAAGTTTTTGCTAATCACCTCAAATATGAGCAAGTTATCGCAGCTTGCCATCGCTCTTTAAAAAACCTCCAAACTTATTATATCGATCTTTATCAAATTCATTGGCCTAGTGGCTCATGGAACACGGAAATAGTGCCTATTTCTGAAACTATGGCCGCTCTTAATTATCTGAAAGCACAGGGAAAAATTCGAGCTATAGGGGTTTCCAATTTCTCCCGCTCTCAACTGGAAGAAGCTAGTCAATACGGCAGAATTGAGAGTATTCAACCTCCCTATTCTCTGTTTTGGCGCTCGGTAGAAAAGGAAATTATGCCCTATTGTATAGAGAATAATATTTCTATTCTGGCCTATTCTCCCCTTGCCCAAGGTTTATTAACAGGAAAATTTAGAACCGGTTATCAGTTGGCAGCGGAAGACCATAGAATTAAAAATAAACTCTTTCATGGCGAAAACTTTCCGAGGGTACAAGCGGCTTTAAATCAATTAGAACCGATTGCTGACCGCTATAATTGTTCCCTAGCTCAATTATCTCTTGCTTGGTTAATTAAGCAACCTCAAACTAATGCAATTGCTGGGGTAAGAAATGCCGCTCAAGCAGTTAATAACGCTCAAGCAATGACAATTAATTTAACCCCGGAAGACCTAAAATTAATTGATAATATTGGTAAACAGGTAACTGATTTCTTGGATGATAATCCCGTGCTGTGGGATTTCTAAAAATTATACAGCAGTTATCTTAAGGGTGAAGACAGAAGCTTTGGTTAATTCTCAGGAAAAAGCCTGTATAATGACAGCTATAGTCCGATTCTTATCGCAGGATTATACCTATGGCTAAATCCAAAAAACACAATCTGCAATGGATCAAAGAAACCCTCGATTTAAATCCAGATCATAACTGGAAATCTAGTCCGGGTAACAGTATTTTTGTAGCTGGTCGCGGTGCAGTTCGCTTTGAAGTTCCGCAAGATTGGCATTTTGAACCCGATGATAATTCCTTTCGTTTTTTAGATAGAAAACCCCCCGATGATGATTGTCGTTTAGAGGTTTCCTATAATTTACTTCCCCCCGGAGATTGGAAAGAATTACCCCTGAAAGGAATGGTCAAAAAATTAGCTCGTGAAGATAGCCGCAATCCTCACGAAATCGGCGAAGTTATCCAAGAAAAACGCCAAACAGTACGCATTGTTTGGGTGCAAATTCAATTCATCGACCCTCAAGAAAATCGGCCAGCTTATTCGCGTATTGCCGTGGGCATTGGTTCCGGGGTTCAATGTTTAATTACTATGGATTATTGGGTCGATGATGCGGAAAAATTCACCCCCGTCTGGGATACGGTTATCTCCTCGCTGGTGTTAGGTTTATACATTCGCGATCCCCGCAGCGGTTTAGCTTTCCCCGACTAAAGGTAATAGCAATTTTGCCGGAAAATTTCCTTGACAAAAAACCTTAATTGTGATAGTAGAAAAATCGATCGCTCGACTCTGGTGGGGATAGCTGCCGGTTCCCGCATTGACGGGATGTGCGGGAAAGCAAGAGGCACTCAGACTTAAACGCAAGCTATGACCTTGAGGAATAGTGATAAAAGTGGCCTGCATAGCAATATTTAGGGGCGATTCGGGATTATTTACCCGTTTATAACCCTGAGTGATATTAAAAACTCGACCATCGGGGGTAACTTGAGAAACCACCGCACAGATATCGAAACTAACCGCATCTGCTTGACAATAACAATCCAGACGGGGACTACCCAAAATAGTTAAATCTTTCTCTAGGGGGGGAGAAGTGTAGGTAATCACATCACTGCGACAGTCTAGCATGGTGCGGTCGAATATTCCCCCCGGTAGGGCGCTATGACCTCCTAAAGATGGGACCGGTCGCCAAGGATCGTGAACGATGGTATCCTCGATCGCAGGTTCTAACAAAATCGCGCTTAATTTCCCCTCATCCTCGCGCAGATTGGCTAAACCTTGACTAGCAAGATAATAAATTTGCTGATTTTCTCTGGGAAACTTTTCCAGATAGTGCCATTGATTAGACCCCATTTGAAATAGATACATAGGAGGATTTTTTAATAACTCCGTTTCCTGACCTTTTAAGAAATAATCAAACCATTGCAGCTGCATTTTATCCACGGGACTAATTGCCTCTTGACCATAATCTATCTCTCCTACTTTTCTCCCCCAGGGTAGATGAGTCCAAGCACCAATAATTAGCTGTTGGGGATAGATAGAACGCGCTTGCATTTCTTGGTATAAACCCAAAGTTCCCCGGAGATGAGGATCGAACCAACCCCCGATATGTAACATCGGTAAATCGATATTTTTTAAAAGGTTTTGCGGGGATAAATTTTGCCAATAGTCATCGGGAAGATAACGAGTAATCCAATCGTGATAAAAAGAATCAGCAGCTAAATCTTGCAGAATTTGGGGAGAGGCAGCAATAGGATCAAAAAGGGGTAAATTTCGGGAAGCTACCCAGAGTTTTTGATAGGCAGTTTCGTCCCCTTTTAATCTAGCTGTTTCCGCTGCTAATTGTATTGCCCAAGCGAGATTATATTGGAAATTAAATGCTTCATTTTCATAGCCCCAATCTCGATATAAATCGTGAGCGATCATTGCTGGGCAAATAGTTTTTAAAGCAGCATGACCATTAGTAGCGGCGTATAATTGGGTCATTCCCTGATAGGAAAAACCATACATTCCCACCACACCCGTATTATTAGGAATAGTTAAAACCCATTCAATAGTTTCTAATCCGTCGCTAATTTCATGGGCAAATAAATTAAAATTTCCCGTCGAGTTTCCCCGTCCCCGGACATCCTGAATTACCACAATATAACCCTGACGTGCATACCAGCTAGGATGGGCATAAACCACCGTAGAAGCGATCGCTTTTCCGTAGGGTTGTCGCATTAGTAAAATGGGAAAAGATTCCCTACTATCGGGACGATAAATATCGGCAGCTAAACTAATTCCATCTCTGGTGATTAAACTAGCCGTTTCTTTTTTTATGGGGTAGGGATTAAGCATTATTATCTCTTTCAGATAAAAAATAGTGTCAGGTGGCTCAATCGAGAAAACTTGACAAAGACCAGATAAAGCTTAACTAAATGTTACAATAGAGGCGGACTGCCTCAACTGCCTAGGACTGGAGAAAAATCAGCGATGCTACGACTAGAGAGAATTAGTAAGATTTACCCGACGGGAGAAGTGTTAAAAGATGTCACTTGGGAAGTAAAAACTGGCGATCGCATCGGTTTGGTGGGAGTCAATGGGGCCGGAAAATCCACCCAGCTGAAAATTATTATGGGGGAAGTGGAACCCACCGCTGGGGAGATCATCCGTCCTACCAGTCTCCATATCGGCTATCTTACCCAAGAATTTGAAGTGGATCCCCGTCGGACGGTACGGGAGGAATTTTGGACGGTGTTTCAAGAAGCGAATCAAGTCCACCATCAACTAATAGAAATTCCCCAGCGCATGGAAAAAGCTGATCCCGAAGAATTAGATCGCTTAATTCATCAATTGGATCGCTTACAAAGACAATTTGAAGCGTTAGATGGTTACGGATTAGAAGCGCGCATCGAGAAAATTTTACCAGAAATGGGCTTTACTATTGATGACGGCGATCGCTTGGTAAGTTCCTTTAGTGGTGGTTGGCAAATGCGGATGAGTTTAGGCAAAATTCTCCTGCAAACTCCCGATATTTTACTCCTCGATGAACCGACTAACCATTTAGACTTAGAAACCATTGAATGGTTAGAAAAATTCCTCAAGGATTTAACTACTCCCATGGTCATAGTTTCCCACGACCGGGAATTTCTTGATCGTCTCTGTACCAAAATTGTCGAAACTGAAAGGGGAGTTTCTACCACTTATTTAGGTAATTATTCTGCCTACCTACAGCAAAAATACGAACAACAATCTGCTCAGTTAAGTGCCTACGAACGTCAGCAAAAAGAACTAGAAAAACAGCAAGCTTTCGTGGATCGGTTCCGTGCCAGTGCCACCCGCAGTACCCAAGCAAAAAGCCGGGAAAAACAATTAGAAAAGGTAGAAAAAATTGAAGCACCAATTGCCGATGTGCGTACCTTAAAATTCCAGTTTCCTCCAGCAGTGCGTAGTGGTCGGGAAGTGGTAACTATTAAAAATATTGTTCACATTTACGATGATAAAATTCTCTTTTTCGGAGCAAATCTGGAAATAGAAAGGGGCGATCGAGTGGCTTTTTTAGGCCCAAATGGTGCAGGAAAATCCACGCTTTTACGTTTAATTGTTGGGTTAGAACCCCCCACAGAAGGCTCGATCGAAATCGGTAAACATAACGTTATTCCTAGTTATTTTGAGCAGAACCAAGCGGAAGCTTTAGACCTAACTAAAACTGTTTTAAATACCATTCATGATGAAGTTCCCGATTGGAAAGATGTGGAAGTTCGCAGTCTTTTAGGGCGATTTTTATTCAGAGGGGAAACGGTATTAAAAAAAGTAGAATCTTTGAGTGGTGGCGAAAAAGCGCGTCTTGCCTTAGCCAAAATGTTACTTGCTCCCGCTAACTTATTAATTCTCGATGAACCGACTAATCACCTCGATATTCCCGCCAAGGAAATGTTAGAATCGGCTTTAAAAGTTTATGAAGGCACGGTTTTAATTGTTTCCCATGATCGTTATTTTATCTCCCAGGTAGCTAATAAAATTGTCGAGATTCGGGAGGGCGAATTAATTGCCTACGCAGGAGATTATCACTATTATCTAGAAAAACTAGACGAAGAAAAACAAAAAGCCGAACAAAAACGCATTGAAGCAGAAAAAGCGGTCAAAGCTGCCGCTAAACGGGCTAAACAAAAGACCAAAAAAGGTTAGAATGTTAAAGTATCACCCTATCCACGATTATCTATTCATTAATTAATCTTATGGCAGCTATAAAAGTAGGCGATCGAGTTCCCAATTTTTCTCTCCCTTCCCAAACAGGGACAACGGTTAATGTCACCGATTTAATCGGTAAAAAATCCCTGGTAATTTATTTCTATCCCAAAGATGACACTCCGGGTTGTACCGCAGAATCCTGCGCTTTCCGCGATAGTTACGAAGTGTTTACCGATGCGGGTGCGGAAGTTATTGGTATTAGTGCCGATAGTCCCCAATCTCATCAACAATTTGCCCAAAAATATAATCTTCCCTTCACCCTTTTAAGTGATAGCGATAACCGAGTCCGGAAATTATTCGGTGTTCCCTCTACCTTATTCGTCCTCCCCGGACGAGTTACCTATATCATTGATCAAGAGGGAATCGTCAGACATATTTTTGATTCTATGTTAGATTTTAAAGCTCACGTTACCGAATCTTTGAACACAATTAAATCTTTTTAGGTTGATGATTATGTAAGAAATTAAGACATCTATCCCATAATTGGGACAGTTCTGACTTAAAAATAAAATTAATGGTGTGTTAATTTTGACTAACACACCCTCAATCTGGCTTCTATCTCTAAATTTATCCCTGTATATTCTTCCTCTGGTTTTTCGAGAAACAACCCCCTAATTAGGGTTTGCTGAATAAATCTAAAAACCTTATCCAACAAGGTTTTTAGACTTTTTTTCCCTCAAAAAGTGCCGCCCCTTGGAGTGATTGG
>MTBT01000297.1 GCA_002282935.1 Microcystis sp. LSC13-02
AAACAAGGGCAACAAAGCCTGAAACTCCTGACTCCTGACTCCTGACTCCTGACTCCTACCACCACCGAAAAACTTTTTCAGCAGACCCTAACTAAAAAAGCCTATTTTCTTGACTTTAAAATAATTTTTTAGCCAGACTCACCGACCGATTCTATTTCTGAGCAGAGATTTACAACATTTCTTATAGGAATAAATTATAAACTAATGGGTTATTATCCTCTGAATAATAGCTGCTAACTCCTGAAAAGGAAGACTCTGTACCTAGCCATTAAAATAACTGCTATCCCACCTTTCAGAATATGGTTCCGTGGGAATATTTTCTTCATCTTCCACTTCTGTCTGCGCTACATAATATAATTTTAGTTCATGCAGTATATCGGTTATCGCTCTTTCTACAGCAATTTTTATTCTTAATCTTCGGGTGTGATAATCGTGATCTTTTTCCCCCAAAGTTTTGAAACTGCGGGGCAGAATTTGGATAGCATTATTCATGACTCGATCGATTTTAATCTCCGAGAGATATTGGCGAAAAGAACTAGGTAAATTCCTTAACTGTTCCCGCACTTCTGCTATCACTAATTGCTCAACAAAATTGAAAGAAGGTTGGTTCATGAAACGATTTTTTAGCGATCAAAAACTGACTCAATGTTAATACCGATCGATAAATAATAGCGTGATATTATCCCGTCGCAATGGTGATTTAAATCACTGTTTGCTCCAAGCTGATGGCCAAATACCGCCAATTTCGAGACCAGCTAGACAACTAGAGCTATTTATAAGGATTTTACCGCGACTATCAGCCAATTTTATCGATAATTCACCTTTGAGGGTATCTTGACAAGCAAAACAGAGACCTTTTTCTGTGGGTACACGCACGCGATCGGGAGGATGATCACTGATACCGATTAAGACAATGGTATAATTCTCGTTGGTTGCCCTCATTTCCCAGTATCCCCAGGGTTGCACTGTCCAAGTTAGTTGAGAATTCCAGATATCAAACTTATAAAAGCGATTTTGCCAGTGAATACCGATAATTCCCACCGATTCCGTCCAGTTCAGAACTTTCCGGGTAGAACCCACTGCGGTTAAGGTTAAATCGGGATTTTCAGGGAAAGCATTACAATTAATCCAAAACCACTTTTCGGGGAAAGAATAACCCCAATTTTTCTCGCTATAAAAAGGTACATTCTCAAATTGGTAATTTTTTCCCCCATAGGTAATCATTCCCGTTGCTAAACCATGAGCAGTTAAAATCTGCCAACCCGGGTCAAAAATCGGTAAATAAGATAATATTCCTGCTGTTGCTTGGGGTGGACGCTTTTTATCTCCCCAACTGTACCTAGTTTCAACGCGATAATCCCATTGACAGATTTCTCCAGTGACGGGATCATAAATTCGTCCTTGCTGCTGGTTTGCCGTTGCTTGATAACCCTCTTGAACAGACTCAAAAAAAGCTGACGGGGAAAGGAGACAGGGACGGATTTTTAAGTTAGTTTTTCCCCAATGGATAATGGCTAATTCCTGACGACTTGCCCAAAATTTATCCGTATCGGGAAAAGTGCGACAAAGATAATTAGATTCTATGGCTAAAATTTGTACCGCTCCGCCGCTATTGACTTGACCGCCGCTTGGGTCTTGAATAGAATACATAAAGGCGAATCCGTCGGCTAATTGCGGAATCATGACTCGGAAGTACCAACCTTCAAAGAATCGGGGACTGATACCATCCCAATGGTAGCCAGAATGAGGGGGTTGTGAAGACATCAATGGGTTTATCTTTAGGTATTGATTTTGGCACATCGGGAGTGCGAGCGATTGCTATTGATTCTAGCAAAAATATCGTCGCTGAGGTTAATTATCCTTTCACCGATGCCAATTTTCAGGATTGGCAAAAGTCCCTATTTTATTTATTGGATAATCTAGGGGATTCGGTGCGTTCAGAACTTAAATCGATCGCGATTAATGGTACTTCCTCGACGGTGTTATTATGTGATAATTGGGGTAATCCTCTTTCTCAGGCAATATTATACAATGACGGGCGAGGAATTGCATTTTTAGAAGCAATTAAAGCTATAGCACCCCCTCACCATCCCGTGATTAGTGCTACCTCCAGTTTAGCTAAATTACTTTGGTGGAGTGAACAAGAAATTTTTTCGCAAGCGCGTTATTTTCTCTCGCAAGCGGATTGGTTAGCATTTCTGCTGCACGGTAAACTGGGAATCAGTGACTATCACAATGCCTTAAAGTTAGGTTATGATCTCGAAAATCTCTGTTATCCCGATTGGTTAGAGAATTTACCGATGTTTAATTTATTACCGCAAATTTTTGCCCCGGGTACAGCGATCGATACTATTAAACCGGATTTAGTGACTCGTTTTGCTATCCCGAAAGATTGTTTAATTTATACGGGAACCACCGACAGCATAGCGGCATTTTTAGCCAGTGGTGCTAATTCTTTAGGGGATGGGGTGACATCTTTAGGTTCAACTTTAGTCTTAAAATTATTAAGTAGCCAGAAAGTTGATGATAGTAACTATGGCATCTATAGTCATCGTTTAGGAAATTTGTGGTTAACTGGTGGGGCATCCAATACGGGAGGAGCAGTGTTAAAGAAGTTTTTTTCTGATCAAGAATTGAGAAATTATAGTTTAGCAATAGATGGACAAAAAGAAAGTAATTTAGATTATTATCCTCTACTAAAAGCGGGCGAGCGCTTTCCAATTAATGATCCTTTTTTACCCGCAAAACTGACTCCTCGCCCCGATAATCCTCTAGAATTTTTGCATGGTTTACTGGAAAGTATTGCTCGCATTGAAGCTTTAGGTTATCACCGTTTACAGGAATTGGGAGCCAATAAATTAGAGCGAGTTTATAGTGCGGGTGGTGGGGCAAAAAATCCGACTTGGAGAATAATTCGTCAGCGTCATTTAGGGGTTCCCGTGCTTTTATCTAAACAGGATCAAGCGGCCTATGGTACTGCCCTATTAGCACAGCAATCGGTTACGCTATTGCCATAGTCTTATAAGTAATAGGACAAAATTAATTTCTTGGTTTCCTATTACTTATAAGAGAAATTTTAGCCGTAATAGGGTGGCTCATTACCCGGTTTCCATTTGATATTACAGCCTAAACTCGGTTTTTGATCCGTCGGTACTGGTTGACCGGTTAAAACCTTGTCAATAGCGGCGCGCAGATCTTTGCCTGTCACCGGTACGCCATTACTAGGACGACTATCATCCAATTGACCGCGATAGACTAGGCTGCGCTGACTATCAAAGAGGAAAAAATCGGGGGTACAGGCTGCCGTGTAAGCTTTCGCCACTTCTTGGCTTTCGTCATAGCATAAATTGAATTTAAAGTCAAGGGTTATCGCCATTTTTTTCAAATTTTCGGGCGAATCATCGGGATATTTCTCCACGTCATTAGAACTAATTGCTAGGATGCCCAGATTGGTGTTAGCATAATCGCGACCTAGACGGGTAAGTTCTTCTTGAATGTGTTTAACAAAGGGACAATGTTCAGAGAGGAAGATGACTAACAGAGCGGTTTTAGCCGTAAAGCTGTCCAGAGAGATAGTTTCACCCGAAACCACATCGGGTAAGGCAAAACTGGGGGCTTTTGTCCCCAAATCTAACATTGTGGACTCGGTGCGTGCCATAAAGTTTATACTCTTTTCTATAGGGAGGACTGAGATTTTTATAACATTTCACGCTTCATCGCGCAAATTTAAGGTCTTAACCCGCATCAGTAATCAGTAATCAGTAAACAGTAATCAGTGAACTGATAAGCCATTGACCTATCTGAATTACTCGTTAATATTGTCTATGAGCAGGGAGAAGGGAGATAGGGAAGTGGGGAGAAGGGAGTAGAGAGCAGAAAGAAAAAAGCCGACTACTGACTACTGACTCCTGACTCCTTACCCCACAGTTAACCTGAATTTTGTCCAACTACTTAGAGGTTTTATGGCGTTTATTCTCATCAAAGGTAGATTTACCCCACAATTCGGTCAACCCGATGGGGATTCTGTCCGTTTTTTGGCAAACAATCGTCGCCTATTATTTGAATTAGAAGGTCGAAGACCGAATATTTCTCGTGATAACGGCACTGTGCAGTTACGTTTCGAGGGTATCGACGCAATCGAAAAAGGGGCAATTAAACCTTTATCGACTCAAGCTAAAGAGAATATGCTCGATTTAATCGGTTACGATCAAAATAATAATCCCACCCCCAAGGGCTATATTCTAGCGCGCATGGTGGATGACAGTTCTGGTCGTCCGATTTGTTTCGTTTTCGCAGGAAATACCGAGCAAGAAGATGGAGATGAAGTATTTTTAGATGCTAACCTACTGAGAGATTCCGTCAATTATCGGCAGGTACTAGAGGGTTATGCCTACCCTTTATATTACAATACGCTTTTTACCCAATTGCGACAAGAATTCAACAAAGCTTTAGCAGTGGCTAAGAAAGATAAAAAAGGTTATTGGCCTAGTGATAAAACTTTAACGGGAGTTACTGTTAAAAATAAGGATGACTTGAAAACAATCGATCCAATTTGGCCAAAATTATGGCGGCGATTGGAGGAGTATTTTCGTTCAGCAGATTCTTTAGCAGAATTTATCGATTTTCTCGAGGTTAAAAATGAGAGAATCGATATTCTTTCAGAGATGGAGGAAAGAGGACTGCAAAATATCGTCGCTGTCCAGGGAAATCTTGTTAAACTTACCGAATCTCCTGAAAATATTCGCGTAGTCGGTAAAGCAGGTCGTCGCGGCCGTTAAATAAGCAAACATCCCCCTTAATAACTATTTAGTTCACCTGTATAAGTAAGGGTTGAGTACCATTCAACCCCTCTTTCTTTCCTGCCCTTATCAAAGTGTTTATCTTGACTCTAATCTCGGAATGTAGCAACAGTTTTCTGTCCTTATATCCCAGAATTAACCTACTGAAACTGATCGTCCCAATTTTCGATCACACGCTGACTTTCGCGAGCAATAACTAAAGCGTTATCGGGGACATTTTTAGTGATAGTTGAACCCGCGGCCACGGTGACATTTTTTCCTAATTTTAAAGGGGCAACTAAAACACTATTTGCCCCAGTTTTTGTGCCACTGCCGATCATAGTTTGATGTTTCTTAACGCCATCGTAATTAGCAGTAATTGTTCCCGCACCAACGTTAACTTTTTCCCCTAAAGTGGCATCTCCCAAATAGGATAAATGGGCAATATTGGTTTTATTGCCGATGTCACTTTTTTTAATTTCAACAAAATTACCGACTCGACAATTAGCCCCAATTTTCGCTTCTCCGCGCAAATGAGCATAGGGACCGATGCGACAACCAGAATCCACCTGACTATCAGAAATAACTGAAAATAAGACTGTTACATCGCTGCCTATCCGACTATTTTCGATTAAACTCCCAGGACCGAGACGACAACCAGAAGCGATTATCGTCTCACCGCGCAGATGGGTTTGGGGTTCAATAATCACATCGGGACTGAGGGTGACAGTATCCTCAATGGTGACACTATCAGGGTCAATAATGGTGACTCCAGCAGCCATCCAATGATCCTTAACTCTAGTTTGCAGGATATCATAGGCGGTGGCTAATTGTTTGCGATCGTTAATGCCGCTAATTTCTAAACAATCCTCCACATCCACAGCCATGACGGGAGCGAGAAAATTGACCACATCCGTGAGATAATATTCACCTTGATCGTTATTGGGCGTTAAATTAGGCAGTATCGCCGCTAATTTTGACCAATTAAAGCAGTATATACCCCCATTAATCCGATGGTTTTGTCTTTGGGCATCGGTACAGTCTCTTTCTTCCACAATCTGCTTAACGAGATTATTGCCATCACAAAAAACTCGACCGTAACCTTTCGGGTTAGGAAGATTAGCAGTTAATAGGGTGGCGGCGTTATCATGGTTTTTATGAATCTGGAGAAGATTTTGCAAGGTTTCGGGACGCAACAGAGGAACATCGCCATTTAAGACCAACAAATCCCCCTGAAAGTCCTCTAAATGGGGGATTAACTGCTGAATAGCATGGCCAGTGCCTAACTGTTCCCTTTGTTCGACAAATTCGATATCCTCAAGATGCTGTAGAGTATTTCGCACCTGTTCTCCCTGATAACCGATAATTACCAGTTTTCGCCGGGGATGTAAGGATTCGCTGACATTAAGCACCCGTTCCACTAGCGATCGACTGCCGAGGGGATGTAAAACTTTCGGAAGGCTGGACTTCATTCGGGTTCCCTTACCCGCCGCTAAAATTGCTACCGCTACCATGGTCATGCTTGCCAATATCGTTCGCGACTGAGTATATCGCACTCCGATCCCTTTGGTTGCAAGAATTTTTTCTCTCTTTCATCCTGTGCCAGTTGAGAAACTACCATAAAAAGGTTTTCTTTAAGACATTGTTAAGGTACTATACACAAATTGAAACAATTGAAGATAATTAGTCCTCTATAGATACCACTATGACAACTGTGCTAACCAAGGAATCCTCCGCCATGAAACAGATTCGCACCACCTACCAAGCTGACCAACAGGTGAAATACCTGCATCTAGAAGCGGAAATCGAGGTACTGCTGCAACAACTGCAAAACCTCAAGCGCAAAAACCAAGAGAATCAAAACCTAAATTAAAGAAAATTTCCCTATTGACATCCTCACCGCCGTAAAACGGACGGTGATTCCCAAACCTCACGATTTAGGTTTCTGCTTCTTTCCCTTGCGGGGTTCCGCACCT
>MTBT01000298.1 GCA_002282935.1 Microcystis sp. LSC13-02
TTACATTCTGGCATATATCGTGTAAATGCGCTAATATTTAACGGTAAAGCCGTCGTAGAACGACGGGGTTTCAGACCCAAATTTTCGATGAGCCTATCGACTCCCACCGTTACCGCGATCAATTATCCTGATGCTACCATCACTAGGGCTGAACGCGCCCTCTGTTGTTCTCCTTTCCGTCTCACCCTATTCGCCGCTATGCTTGAGCGAAGTGTATCACTTTTAAGCATCCCCGGTCCTGGAGGTTTAGAAAAAGGTTATACTTCCAGACTGCTGACGGAAGCGGCAGCGGAAAGCTATCTTCTCTGGTTGATTAAAGTGGGAATTTTGCGGCGCGAAGTAGATGGACAGGGGATAACCGATAGTTTTCGTCTCACTCCTTTAGGGAGGAAATTAATAGAAAAATGGCAACCCCAAGGGTATCTTTTCCCTAAACCCAATTTCTGGCAAAGATTTTTAAATACTCTGCAACGTTGGTTTTCTTTTTAAGCAAGAGGCAACAGGCAACCCCCCCAACCCCTCGACATCGGGGGGGGTTAATAGAAAGAATCTGGCAATTCTCCTACCTAAAAAAAGGTTATAAACTAAGTACATCAAAGCTTTTAGCTTAACAAATTAGGTTGTAGATTCGGCCATTGTTATCAGTTATCATACCAAATCCGGGTTCTTCGGTTTGTGTTATGCAATCGACGAGGGTTATAAGGGATGAAACCCTTATAGAGAGAGACATTACTGCGATTTTTGTCAACTGTTCTCTCGCCAGATAAGGATTTAGTCGATTTATGCCACCCTATCGAACCATAACAAGTAACGAAGAACCCAAATCCGGTTATTAAAGACTGATTATTTATTCTCCCTTTTGCCTATTGCATGAGTGTCTCTCCTCATAAGTAGCCTATACTCAACGGATTTAGTATCAGTTATCAGATGTGAGTTTTCAGTTACTGGTTATCAGTTATCAACTGTTTACTGATTACTGTTTATTGATCACTGATTACTGTTTACTGTTTACTGTTCACTGAAAATACTCAACTAAAAAAACTAGATGAAAGCAATCATGGTAGTGGGGACAACATCCCACGCGGGTAAATCTTTTTTAACTGCGGCCTTATGTCGTCTATTAAACCGGAAAGGTTGGCAGGTAACACCCTTTAAAGGTCAGAATATGGCTCTTAATGCCTATGTTACCGCCGGAGGGGGAGAAATGGGTCACGCCCAGGCGGTGCAAGCATGGGCCGCGGGGACAATTCCCCGGGTAGAAATGAACCCAATTTTATTAAAACCCCAGGGAAATATGACCTCTCAGGTGATTATTAAAGGCAAGGCTGTTGGTGTCACCATGGCAGCGGATTATTATCAGAATTATTTTGAGCAAGGTTGGCAAGCAATTAAAGAATCTTTAGCTAAATTATCAACAGAATTTGATCTAGTTGTCTGTGAAGGTGCGGGAAGTCCGGCGGAAATAAATCTCAAACATCGCGATTTAACTAATATGCGGGTGGCTAAATATCTGGATGCCGCTACTATTTTGGTGGTGGATATTGATCGCGGGGGGGCTTTTGCTCACGTCGTCGGTACGTTAGAATTATTAGAACCGGAGGAAAGAGCTTTAATTAAAGGTATTGTGATCAATAAATTTCGCGGACAAAAATCTCTCTTAGATGCGGGGATTACTTGGCTAGAAGATTATACAAAAATTCCTGTGTTAGGAGTTCTTCCCTATAGTGATATCTTTTTAAGTGCCGAGGATTCTCTCAGTTTACTCGATCGCCCCGCCCAAAAACCAAAAGCTGAACTAAATATCATTGTCATTCGTCTGCCTCATATCGCTAATTTTACTGATTTTGACCCTCTCTGTGGTGAAGCAACGGTTAATGTACGTTATCTAGAATTACAGGAATCTTTAGGTTATCCCGATGGGGTAATTATCCCGGGTTCTAAAACGACTGTCGCTGATTTAATCGCTCTTGATCAAAGTGGTATGGCTAATCAATTACAAGCCTATCACCAAAGGGGAGGTATTATCTTTGGCATCTGTGGTGGTTTACAAATGTTAGGGCGATTAATCCTGGATCCTGACCATCGAGAAAGTACATACAGTGAGGCAGCAGGTTTAAATTTACTGCCCTTAAAAACGGTAATTACTGCCGAAAAAATTACCCGTCAACGACAAGTTTTATCCAATTATCCCCAAGCGGGTTTACCGGTAATGGGATACGAAATTCACCAAGGAATAAGCCAATGGGAAAGTGAATCAGGTTATCAAAAAATGTTCGAGGAAGATGCTAGTCTAGGAATTGTCAATGATTCTCTCTCAATTTGGGGCTGTTATTTACATGGTATCTTTGATAATGGTTCTTGGCGAAGAACTTGGTTAAATCATCTGCGTCAGCGTCGCGGTTTATTATCTTTGCCTACGGGAATTGCTAACTATAGTGAACAAAGAGAAATAACCCTGGATACTATGGCTAATTTAGTGGAAGAACATTTAAATCTTAAACCTATTCTTGCTCATTTGTAAGGAGAAATTATGACTATTTCAGTGCGTTTTTTACCCGATGATATCATCATGGAAGCGGAAACCGGAGAACTATTATTAGATGTGGCCAAAAAAGCAGGAATTGACATTCCTACCGGCTGTTTAATGGGTTCCTGTCACGCCTGTGAAGTAGAATTAGATGATGGTAGTCAAATTTGTAGTTGTATTACCGGTATCCCCAGCGATCGAGATTCTTTAACCGTTCATTTATACTCCGATCCGCTTTGGTAGTTGTTCAGGTTTTCTGATAACAGAATTCAGCTATTACTGTTAAGTTGACGACTTCTAACTCGGAGAATACTGACTCGGAGACTTATCGTCTAACGGAAGGTTTTTGATTTTTGCAGGATGTCCATTCATAATAGTAAATGCAATATATTTATAAAATACCATGGTACATGGTATCAATGGGATGTGACAATAAATTTCACTAAACCCTTGACAAAAGTTACTTTTTGTATAACCCTGCGATAGTGGTGATGCCACGCAAAACACTTACACATTAACTGTTTTAAAATATGTCAGATTATTATCATTATCAAAATTCTTGCTGTGGGACTGCCCACGCTTATTTGCTACCTTCTCCAAGTCAGATTTTTGCCGATCTTGCTCCTCCTGAAAAGCGTATTTTTGATCTCGGTTGTGGCAACGGATCGATCGCTAATTGGTTATCAGAAAAAGGATTTCAAGTCAGTGGCTGCGATCCTTCCGAATCGGGGATAGCAGAGGCAAAAAAAGCCTATCCTGAACTTGATCTCTACGTTGGCTCCGCCTATGATGATCTGGCTAGTAAATTTGGTACTTTTCCGCTGCTAATTAGTTTGGAAGTGGTAGAACACGTCTATGCCCCGCGCGATTATGCTAAGACCGTTTATAATCTGCTGCAACCCGGAGGAGCTGCGCTGATCTCCACTCCCTATCATAGTTATCTGAAAAATTTGGCCCTAGCGGCTACGGGCAAGATGGACGATCATTTTACCGCTCTTTGGGATCACGGACATATTAAATTTTGGTCTGTCAAAACTATCACAAAACTGTTAACAGAAGCTAATTTATCGGTAGAGAAAATCTATCGTATCGGTCGTATTGCTCCCTTAGCGAAGACGATGATTATTCTCGCTCGTCGGGGTCAATAAATCATACTAAATCTTGTTTAAAAGGTATATGAGAGGAGGGAGCAGGGAAGTTAAGCATTTGTACTAAAACTTCCAATACGCAGTTTAAATACAGTACACCTTAGTCAAACTTGGGAACAATCCAAGCCGCTATAATAGCCAATAAAATAACAATTTCTAAGACTTTGTATAAGTTAAGAGATTGTAGCCACTGAAAAGTATTAGCTAGACGCAAACTTAACCCCCATTGACGTAATTGAGACAACCATAATTTCGGACTATCTTGTTCACGAAAACGCCATTTAAGGATAGATAATAACAGGGGAACCCCTCCCACTTTAGCAGTCATGAGCAGGTGCAGGATCAGACATACTGCCATAATTAACCAACTGAGCAAATGGGCATAATACCAGAAGTGATTTAATTCCCCTTCTGGTAGCCATTTGGAATCCATCATCCGGCCACTATACAAAGCAAAAGTTAGGGCAAAAAGAGTCAAAGTATTGACTAAACGATGGAGACTATACCACCAAATCGGCTTACCAAATTGGGTTAATTTGTTAAGAGAATCACTTTGAATTAATCTTTTGTTGCCCCGACGAAAAGCATAGATAGCAAAAATAGGAAAAATAATCAGAGTATAGAGGCCAAAAGTGCCGTGAATACTTTCAATTTCTCCATATTCTGGTAAGGGCAGTTTTAACCAACGACCGTCAAAAGTATCATAGGTCCAATAGGCCGTAACCATGGCGGCAATCAGGACAATTCCCGTGAATCCGTGCAGAATTCGCAGTAAAAGAGGTTGATAAGGTTGATTAGTTTTCATGAACTCGATCGATACAATGGGGGGAGGTAAACTTTAGCCCGATACTATGTTAACTAATCCTTGGCTCGTCGCTGTTCTTCTCAATACCATCCTCCTCGGAATCGCCTGGATTGCCCCAAAAAAGCTCTTAACTGCCATGGGTTATCTCCATGCTTGGGTTTTAGGGGTAATTGTCTGGGGAAGCTTAGGATGGCGCGGTTATCTAATTGTTTTATTCTATTTCCTCGTCGGTTCTACTGTCACCCGCATCGGTTTAGCGCGCAAGGAAGCAGAGGGAATCGCCGAAAAAAGAGCGGGGGTACGCGGTCCAGAAAATGTCTGGGGTTCCGCTTTAGCGGGGGCAATTTGCGCTATCCTAAGTCTTTTTGCCGCTTCTCCCTGGGATTACCTCTTAATACTCGCTTATGTGGCTAGTTTTAGCACCAAATTAGCCGATACTACTGCCAGTGAGGTGGGTAAAGCTTACGGTAAAACTACTTATCTAATCACTAATTTTAAATCCGTCCCCCGGGGAACAGAAGGTGCTGTTAGTTTAGAGGGAACGCTCGCCGGTTTGCTGGCAGCCACGGCTATTTCCCTGTTAGCATGGGCTATCGGTGCGATCGATCCTATCGGTGTGTTATGGTGCGTAATTGCGGCATTTATCGCCACCAATATTGAAAGTCTCATCGGTGCTACCCTACAAACTCGCTTTCTGTGGTTAACTAATGAATTGGTCAATGTGATCAATACGGTTATCGGTGCGATCGTGGCTATACTGTTAAGCTTCCTCTGGTCTTTCAGCTAAAATTAAGTGACTAAAAAAAATTTTCAGAGAATATCTATGCTAAAGTGGCGTTTTTGTGCATTGACCCTGCTTTTACTGCTAATTACTGCCTGTGGCACGGAAAATCAACCCAATTCTAGTTCTAACACTGCAAGTAGTCCCGATGCTGGCCGCTTGCCAACGGTGAAAAATCGCGGTAAGTTAATTTGTGGCATTAACGGAGAAGTGCCGGGGTTTAGCTTTGTTAATGAAAAAGGCGAATATTCGGGCTTAGATGTGCAAATTTGCCGAGCTATTGCGGCCGCTCTCTTTAATGATACCTCCAAAGTCGAATATCGTAAACTTAGCCCCCAAGAGAGATTTACTGCTGTGCAGACGGGAGAAGTGGATATCCTCAGTCGCAACACCACTTGGACGATTAACCGGGATACCGCCCTGGGGATGGAGTTTATCACCCCGGTTTTCTATGATGGTCAAGGAATTATGGCCACGAAAGCCAGTAATGTTAAGAAATTAGAAGATTTGAGCGGAAAGTCCATTTGTGTGCTATCGGGAACCACCACAGAACAAAATCTGGCCGATGCCATGGCAAAAGCGGGAGTTCAAGGTTATAAACCGATCGTTTCCGATGATGTGGAGGCCTTATATACAGCTTATCAGGCGGGGCGTTGTCAGGCCGTCACCTCCGATCGCTCCCAATTGGTGGCCCGGCGCTCGGTTTTTCCCCGACCGCAGGATCATCAATTATTAGAAGTGGTAATATCTAAGGAACCCTTGGCCCCGGCCGTGGCCGATGGTGATCCCCCTTGGTCGAATGCCGTCCGCTCGATCGTTTTTAGTTTAATTCAAGGGGAAGAATTTGGGATTAACTCCCAAAATATTGCCACTTTTGCCGATAGCAAAGACCCCAGTATTCGGCGCTTTTTGGGTATCGACGAGAAGTTAGGTGAAGATATGGGTTTACCCAATGATTTTGCCCAAAGAGTCTTAAAACAGGTGGGTAATTACGGGGAAATTTATGATCGTGAAATCGGTAAACCCCTGCAACTCGATCGAGGTTTAAATAATCTTTGGACAAAGGGGGGTTTATTATATTCTCCTCCTTTTCGTTAATTTTAAAACTGTGTTTCCTGACGGGGAATATAGACTCCTAAGGCCGTCGGAATAACTCGAAACATGGCGGGAGTAGTGCTAGTAATTTCGCCATCGGTGTTGATACTATGGGGTTTACGAGTCTGAATTTGAATTTCTT
>MTBT01000299.1:0-1453 GCA_002282935.1 Microcystis sp. LSC13-02
CTGCCTTCGGTTCATTATTCCATTTTTCTTGTAATACCTTGAGGATTTTGGCCGTAAAACCCTCAAAAGCCTCATAAACAACCCCAAAACCGGTCGTATCACTCAATAACCGACTTACCCTATATTGACCATTTAACAACAATTGAGAGCCGCAACTTTGACAGTAACGAGTATTCGAGTTATTATTACTCGGATGCTCCGGTTGAGAACAATCGGGATTAATGCAGTAACAGGGTTTCATCTCGGCTATCAGTTATTTTAAGTAGGCCGGCAAAATAAATTTACTAGGGAAGATAGGCAAGAGGCAATAGGCAAAAGCTTTATCGAAATGTGTAATTAATTTTGCGTGCGGTACTTATCGGGTGAATAATTGAAAGTTGCCCCTCCCTGCCGTTGAAAGAATTTTATCATAAGTAAGCTATAGTCATTTCAATTAAGATTGAGAATATCAATCCCAGATTTCATAAGGGTTTTGTCAGTCTAGACTGTATCAGACTTATCTGAAATGACTATAAAACGCATTTTAACCGCCTATCCTTAGATTAGCTGTCTCGGAGTCTCGACTAGAAAATTAATTTTGCCGGCCTACTTAACTAACACTCCATTCAGAAAAATTTCGGCAATACCTTCGGCCATTTCCTGTAAAGCAAGGGGGGAAGCATTGGCATCTAAAATAGTTTCAGTGGAAAAACCGGCAATTGCGAACATTCCTAGAAAAACTTGGGCGACAATTTTCGGATTCATGGGACGATAGATACCACGATCGATCGCTGTTTGAAAAAAAGCCTCGGCCACATCGGTCATTTTAGCAATTACCTCCGATTGAATTCGGTCTTTTAATTCGGGGTGAAATTGCGCCTCTATAAAACAAACTCGCAATAAATCGCTATTTTCTCGCATTCTCAACACCCTACGTCGCATCACCTGCGCTACCGCTTTATAACTGCCCATTTCGCTCAATTCCGTCAGCAAGTCGGTGAGAATATCCACCCATCCCCTAGTGGCCACTTCAATTAAAATCGCCTTTTTGTTGGGAAAATAACGAAATAAAGTTCCTTCTGCCACATTTGCCTTTCCTGCTAGGTCTTTGGTCGTGGTTCCTTCATAACCCTTAGCGGCAAATAAACGTAAAGCGGCCTGTAGAATACGACTACGGGTATCTTCTTCCCCAGAATTGGTCTGAGTTAGGGAACGTTGAAAAAGACTTTGCATAATTATTGACAGCTAGAACGGGATAGAGCCATTGTCATCCATCAAGTTAGGTGTTTACGCAAATGCTTCATAAAATTTTGAGTAATTGGGGTAACTTGGCCTTCAACAACGAGCGCAGCCGCTTGACAATCGGCTAAGTTCAGCCATAAATAGGGTCTGCTGAAAAAGTTTTTCGGTGGGGGTTGGGGGTTGGGGGTTGGGGTGTGGGGTGTGGGGTTTTACCCATTTTCAGGTGGTCAAT
>MTBT01000299.1:1527-11540 GCA_002282935.1 Microcystis sp. LSC13-02
CTAGAGCGAACTAATCAATTAAATCTCTTACCAGATAAGGATTTAGTCGATTTATGCCACCCTATCGAACCATACCAAGTAACGAAGAACCTAAATAGATTTCCTCTAGGTTGTTTTGACGGAGATGCCAGCAAAGGAATCTTTAAGAAATTACCCAAAATCCCTGAGTATAGATATTGACGGCGCTAGACTCCCAACGTATAGATAAACACTGTTTCTGGAAGTCCATGACTGTGAGCTACGAAAAAATCACCCCACCGACAACAGGCTCGACAATTACTTTTTCTGACGGAAAACCTCTAGTTCCCGACGATCCCATCATTCCCTTCATTCGTGGTGACGGTACGGGAGTCGATATCTGGCCCGCAACCGAAAAAGTTATCGATGCAGCGATCGCCACAGCCTACGGTGGTCAAAGGAAAATCCATTGGTTTAAAGTCTATGCTGGCGATGAAGCTTGCGAAATCTACGGGACCTATCAATATCTACCCCAAGATACATTGACAGCGATTAAAGAATATGGTATTGCCATCAAGGGTCCCTTGACCACTCCGATCGGTGGCGGCATTCGTTCCCTGAATGTGGCTTTGCGGCAAATTTTTGACCTCTATGCCTGTGTTCGTCCCTGTCGTTACTATGCGGGAACCCCTTCCCCCCATAAAACCCCGGAAAAGCTCGATGTCATCGTCTATCGGGAAAATACCGAGGATATTTATCTCGGCATCGAATGGAAACAAGGCACGGAAATCGCCGATAAACTGATTAATTATCTCAACACGGAACTAATTCCCGCCACTCCCGAACATGGTAAAAAACAAATTCCCCTCGATGCGGGTATCGGGATCAAACCGATTAGTAAGACAGGTTCCCAAAGATTAGTCCGCAGGGCGATCGAACGAGCGCTGACTTTACCCAAACCGAAAAATCAAGTCACTCTCGTCCACAAGGGTAACATTATGAAATATACCGAAGGGGCGTTTCGGGATTGGGGTTATGAATTAGCTAAAAGTGAATTCCGGGATGTGTGCGTTACTGAGATGGAGTCATGGATACTGAGCAATAAGGAGAAAAACCCTGATCTGAGCATCGAAGATAACGCCCGCATGGTGGAACCGGGTTATGATGCCCTTACAGACGAGAAAAAAGCCAAAATCTGCCAAGAAGTTACCAGTGTTCTCGATGCTATCTGGGAAACCCACGGCAATGGGCAGTGGCAAGATAAAATTATGGTCAACGATCGCATTGCCGATAGTATCTTCCAACAGATCCAAACCCGTCCCGATGAATACTCGATCCTCGCTACCATGAACCTGAATGGTGATTATCTCTCCGATGCGGCAGCAGCGATCGTCGGTGGTTTGGGTATGGGACCTGGGGCGAATATTGGCGATACTTGCGCTATTTTTGAGGCAACCCACGGCACAGCCCCTAAACACGCCGGTTTAGACCGAATTAACCCCGGTTCGGTGATTCTTTCTGGGGTAATGATGTTGGAATACATGGGATGGCAAGAAGCAGCCGATTTGATTAAAAAAGGCATCGCAGCGGCAATCGCTAATCGACAAGTTACCTACGATTTAGCGCGTCTGATGGAACCCCCCGTTAATCCTCCCCTGAAATGTTCCGAATTTGCCGACGCGATTATCTCCCATTTTGGCGATTAATTTTCTGGTTAGGGTAGCCTGAAAACTGCCCTATTTTTCGGAAAATCCCCAAAATAAACTCTGCCTCCGTTAATGCAGACGTTTTAAGCGTTCTTGGAGAATTTGGGCTTGTTTTTTGGACTCTGCTAAAGCTTGCTTCGTTTTTTGGATTAAAGCTTCTGGAGCTTTTTCGACAAAGCTAGGTTTATTCAGGCGATCGCTCAAACTATTGATTTCCCCTTCTACTTTAGCTAAATTTTTCGCTAATTTCCCTGCCAATACCGATATATCAACCAATCCGGACAGGGGGATGAGGATTTCTACCGTAGCGACAACACCGGCGATCGCTTGATTGACTTCCTCGGTTAGTTTGGCCGTCAAAATTAAGTTTTCGATCTTAGCCAAGTCTTTTAAGTACACTTGTCCGCGTTGCAGAATAGCTAATTCTTGGCTGTTTTCTGTCTGTAAAATTGCTGTGATCGTTGCCCCCGGTTTAATCCCCGCTTCGGCGCGCAAATTACGCAACACCCGAATACTTTCAATTAATAACTCAAAAGTATTTTCTAAATCTATATCGATCAGAGAACTATCAGCTATGGGATAGGTTTGTAAAGCCAAAACTTGCTGATTTTCTTGGGTTAAATTATGCCAAATTTCTTCGGTAATATGGGGCATAAAGGGATGTAATAATTTTAATGTCCCTGCCAAGATAAAAGCCAAAGTTTGGCGGGCAGTGGCACAGGAAACCGATTCTTTATCCTTCCATAAACGAGTTTTTACTAACTCGATATACCAATCACAGAAATCGCGCCAGATAAATTCGTATAGACCTTTTGCCGCTTCTCCCATGCCATAATTTTCTAGATAATCTCTAGTTTTTTGCACTGTTTGATGATAACGAGATAAAATCCAGAGATCGGCTAATTCTAAATTTTCTAAAGCTGGTTCTCCCAATTCTTCTGGGGTTTTTCCCTCCAGATTCATCATCACAAAACGGGAAGCATTCCAAATTTTATTGGCAAAATTTCGGGCAGCTTCTACGGATTCCGATTCATCGGTTTTACGGTTATATTGCAGACTGATATCCTGTCCTGCTCCTGCCACTTCCCGAATTAAGGTATATCGTAAAGCATCGGTTCCGTATTTATCAATTAAAATTAAAGGATCGATGCCGTTATTGGCAGATTTAGACATCTTTTTGCCATTTTCATCCCTAACTAAACCGTGAATATAGACATCTTTAAAGGGCATTTGTCCCGTAAAATAGCCCGCCATCATCGTCATTCTTGCCACCCAGAAAAAGATAATATCAAAACCGGTGACGAGGGTGGTGGTGGGATAATAGGTGTCTAGATCAAGGGTTTTTTCTGGCCAACCCATAGTCGAAAATGGCCACAATCCCGAGGAAAACCAAGTATCTAAAACATCGGGGTCTTGTTGAATAATTATATCCTCTCCATACTCTTGTTTAGCCTTGGCTAAAGCGGAGGTTTCATCCTCGGCAACGACGAAGGGAGTATGGTTAGTAATTTCGTTATTAGTTTCACTGATAATATACCAAGCGGGAATTTGATGACCCCACCACAGTTGTCGAGAAATACACCAATCTTTTAGCTTAACTAACCAATCGCGATAAACTTTTGTCCATCTTTCTGGCACAAAACGGGGCGAGTTTTCCTGATCTAAATAGGCTAAAGCTTTTGTGGCTAAAGGTTCAATTTTAACGAACCATTGGGTAGATAAAAGGGGTTCCACGGGAACTTTACCTCGATCGCTATAGGGGACGCTATGGCGATAGGCTTCAATCTTAACTAAAAAGCCGTCTTCATCGAGTTTTTTAACGACATTTTTGCGGGCAAAAAAACGATCTTGACCCGCGAATATTCCGGCATTTTCGTTTAAACTGCCGTCTAAATTCATGATATTAATAAAGGGTAAATTATGGCGTTTACCCATCTCAAAATCCTTAGGATCGTGGGCCGGCGTAACTTTAACGCAACCAGTACCGAATTCGGGATCGACTAATTCATCGGCAATAATGGGGATTTCTCGCCCCATTATCGGTAAAGTGACGGTTTTGCCGATTAAATGGCGATAACGGGGATCTTGCGGGTTGACAGCGACACCAGTATCACCGAGCATGGTTTCGGGCCTTGTGGTGGCTACTTGAAGATAACCGCTACCATCGCTGAGAGGATAGCGAAAATACCAGAGATTTCCCTCAATTTCCTTGTTTTCCACCTCTAAATCGGAAACGGCCGATCGGGATTCGGGACACCAGTTAACTAAGTATTGACCGCGATAGATTAATCCGTCCTCATAAAGTTTAATAAAAGCAGTACGAACAGCATGGGAAAGTCCCTCATCCATCGTGAAACGTTCCCGCGTCCAATCGACGGATACCCCCAAGCGTCGCAGTTGATTAACAATGGTACTACCAGACTCCTCTTTCCATTGCCAAGCGCGTTCGAGGAATTTTTCCCTTCCTAGTTGGTAACGGTCGGTTTTTTCGGCTTTTAATTGGCGATCGAGTATAGCTTGTACTGCAATACTAGCGTGATCCGTACCGGGCAGCCAGAGGGTATTTTTGCCGGTCATCCGCTTGTAGCGAACAAGTGTATCAATCAAAGCACTCTCGAAAGCGTGACCCATGTGGAGACTACCGGTAACATTGGGAGGAGGGATGACTATACAGTAGGTTTCGCCGCCTTTTTCGGGGTTTGCCTTAAATATTTCTTGATTTTCCCAATATTGCTGCCATTTCGTTTCTGTGATCTTGGGATCGTATTGCTTCGATAGTTCCGAGGTCATGATGGGGGGATTCTACAATTCTTAGTTCTTTGTCAATTGTCCCACATTTGGGAGAGATCAAATTCCTATTTAGTTGCTGGCTAAAAAATTTTCAATAGTCCTATTAAGATAGCTGTTATCTTTTGCTGGGGTAAATATGGCTAATGTCTCTCACCAGTATAATAATTGCTATAATCAATTGAGAGAGCGAATCAATAAATTATGACTATAGCAACAGATAAAATTACCTATAGCTTTGCCGAATATTTACAACTAGAGGAAACGGCAGCCTATAAAAATGAGTATCAAGATGGAGAAATCGTACCGATGACAGGAGGCACTACCGATCATAATAAAATTGCTCTCAATTTTGCCGCTTATTTAAAATTTGCCCTCAAAGGACAGAAATATAATATTTTTATCGGTGATGTGAAATTATGGATAGCGCAATATCGTCAGGCAACCTATCCCGATGTGATGCTAATTGAGGGTGAACCGATTTATTATGGAATATATTCTGATCAGTCAAAGTCGTCCCTATGTCATGCAGTATAACAAAACTGAAGAAAATAAATGGTTATTAACGGAATACGAGGGAGAAAATGCTAGTTTATCTTTAACTTCTATCAATTTTGGTCTCAGTTTTCAGGAAATTTATGAAGGGGTTACTTTTAATATAATCAATGATTAAACCAGTTGTTTCAACAAGCTTAAGTTAACCAAAAAATCAATAAATTATGACTGTAGCAACAAATAAAAGTACCTTTAGCTTTGCCGAATATTTAGAACTAGAGGAAACGGCAGCCTATAAAAATGAGTATCAAGATGGGGAAATCGTACCGATGACAGGAGGCACTACCGATCATAATAAAATTGCAGGTAATTTTTACTTTTATTTACGCCTAAAGTTACCACAGTCCAACTATAAAATATTTATCGGTGATGTGAAATTATGGATAGCGCAATATCGTCAGGCAACCTATCCCGATGTGATGCTAATTGAGGGTGAACCGATTTATTATGCTCTATTATCGTTCGCTGCCAGAATTTCAAGAATATATTCTGATCAGCCAAAGTCGTCCCTATGTCATGCAGTATAACAAAACTGAAGAAAATAAATGGTTATTAACGGAATACGAGGGAGAAAATGCCAGTTTATCTTTAACTTCTGTCAATTTTGCTCTCAGTTTTCAGGAAATTTATCAAGGAGTGATATTTAACGATTTGCTTTGAATTTTCGTTTTTTTGCCCGTATTATTGCCAAGGAATCGGGAAATCTATCTCTACAGACCCAATTTCGCAGCTAAAGCGATCGCTACTGGGAAAATGCGATGTTCTTGCACTTGAATGCGTTCGTGGAGACTGGCGGCGGTATCATCGGGGAGAATGGGAACCACTGCTTGCATTAAAATTGGGCCACTATCTACCTCTGCGCGAGCGATATGCACAGTACATCCGGTTACTTTTACCCCCGCAGCTAAAGCTTGTTCCACGGCACGCACACCTTTAAAACTGGGTAGTAAACTAGGATGGATATTGATCACGCGATCGGGAAAAGCATCTAGTAAAACCGGGGCGACAATTCGCATCCAGCCCGCCATAATTACCCATTTTACGCCGTATTCTTGGAAAGTTTTGACTATAGCTCGATCGAGTTCTTCTCTGGGTTTAAATTGACGATGATCGAGGAAAACTGCGGGGATATTGTAGTCATCGGCTCTTTCTTTTACCTTGGCATCGGGATTATTGTAGATGAGGACAGAAATCTCGGCATTTAGCTGTTTTTTGGCGATCGCTGCTGCCAAAACAGCAAAATTGGAACCACTACCAGAAGCCATCACTCCTAAAGAGAGGGTTTCCTCTAGGGGAATATCGGCCAAACTAAGATCGGGAGAAATTAAACTTGGGGAAATTGTCATCATATTTTATAACCGAGTTCGAGTGCATTGCAAAAGCTATTGAGGCGATTCAGCAAAGCATTATAGTAAGAATAAGCATCATCCCGTTCCTCTTGGAGATAAGCATACAAGGTTAGCTCTGGCTCTGAAGCTAGGTGATTTTTGGGGATATCGAAACCGACTTCCGTTAGGCGGGTCGATGCGATCGCAACTAGCAACGCCCCAATAGTATTGGACTCACCATTGTGAAGATCCCTCAGTCCGGGTAAGATGATCTCGGCTCCTGGCAACTCATTGAGATTCATGATTGCTCCTGCTGTGGTTTATCTTGAAAACGTGCCATGAAGTTCTCGACTCTGCTTCTCAGCACATCAGGGTTAAGGGAGGGGAATCGGATTAGTTCCGGTGCAATCGCTTCAAAGCATTCCCCTAGCTCATTCAAAGAGAATAATTTGTGTTCGTACATAGCTTCAATATCTTTCAAGTCACGGTCAAATCCTCTCGATAGTTTAGAAAGAGCTTGGGCTGTAAAATCATAGTGATAGAAAGAAATTTGACCTCGTTTGCCAATAAATACGCTTCGCTCGCGCCATCCCGGAATAGGGGGCAGAAAATCCTGCGGAGATGCCAGTTCAATGTTGATGTTCAATTCTTTTTTCAGCTTGGCGATCGCTGGAAAAATGCCCGGTGGTTCGGGATCTAGACGGATATCCACATCGACTGTGGAATTGCGCCATCCCACCAGTAAGGCACTCGCTCCACCTGTAAAGTAGATAGTGCCTGAACCCTGAGCTTCTTTACCTAAGATTTGCATTAGGCGTTCTAACTTCTGAGCGTCAACGTTTGCACGCATTTTTTGGCCGTGATTATCTGCCTCAAGTTACCAGTTTAGTTTAGTGCCTACTCAAAAGTAAATTCTACAACTGAATCGAAAAAATCCCCATCCCCCTATCTGCCCTATTCGCGTTGTTTCAATCCGGTTTCAATAGCGGCAATTACTGTATCGAGGACTTTAACACGGGCGAAATACTTATCATTTGCCGCCACAATCGTCCAGGGGGCGACGGGGGTGCTAGTGCGGGCTACCATGTGATTAACTGCCACATGGTAGAGGGGCTGTTTTTCTCGATTGCGCCAATCTTCATCGGTGAGTTTATGCTGACGATAGGGGTTATTTTGGCGTTCCTCGAAACGATTTAACTGTTCTTCCGGGCTAATATGTAACCAGAATTTGACTAAAACACAGCCAGAATGGGTTAATTGCGCCTCAAACTCGTTAATTTCTTGATAGGATCGTCGCCACTCCATATCTTTAGCGAATCCTTCCACTCTCTCCACTAAAACCCGTCCATACCAACTGCGATCGAATATACCGATAGTTTTGGCCGCGGGCAATTTCCGCCAGAAGCGCCAGAGATAATGATAGCGGTGTTCTTCCTCCGTCGGGGCAGCAAAGGGAATAACTTGGTAACTGCGAGGATCGAGGGTATCGGTTAAGCGTTTGATTGCACCACCTTTGCCAGCGGCATCCCAACCCTCAAACAGGACTAAAACGGGGATATTTGCCTGAAAAATCTTTAATTGCAGTTTTCTTAATTCTACCTGTGCCTCACGCAAACGGATTTTATAGTCTTCTTTCTCTAGTTTGGCACTTAAATCTACTCTCGCCAGATAATCGGGTTCCGTGGGCAGTAATCGGGCTTGGGGTGGTAGATTGGCAGGAGGTTCGATCGGTAATTGGCGCTGATCCAAAGCTTGAGCGATCGTACCGACTAATTGGGAGAGAACTTTTACCCGGGCCCAACGTTGACAGTTGCCCTCCACCAATGTCCAAGGGGCGGCCCCCGTGCTAGTGTAGGTAATCATTTCCTCGGCTAAACTGGCATACTCATCATAACGTTTGGCCTGTTGCCAATCTTCCGGACGCACGCGCCAAGATTCTAGCTCATTTTCGGCGTATTCTTTGATGCGTGACTTTAATTCCTTTTGACTGAGGTGAATCCAGAATTTAGCGATTGCGACCCCATCATCAAATAATTGTCGCTCAAAGGTGTTGATATCGCGCATGACCAGGGGAATCTGGGAGGAGGGCAATTTGTTCAAGAGTCGATCCTCTAGTAGATGAGTGTACCAACTGTGATAAAAAATGCCGATACTGCCTTTTGCTGGCAGTTTTTGCCAAAATCTCCACAAAAACGGGTAACTTTCCTCTTGGGAGGAAGGGGTTAAAATGGGATGGACGGTAAAACCGCGAGGATCCATATAGTTAACCATTTTTTTGACTAAAGTTCCCTTCCCTGCCGCTGCCCAACCTTCCAAAACCACCACCACGGGTAATTTACACTCCCAACAGGACTGCTGTAGCGATCGCAGTTGTTCCATTAAATCTTTAATTTGTGATTGATAAGTTTCTTTGTCAAGGGAAAGAGATAGATCGAGGGGACTTAACATGATGGTCAACTAAAAGGAAAATTAGGGTATAAAGTTATAGACAAGTCAATTTCAAATAGGTATGATCGCGTGTCTCAAGTTAAACCTACCATTCTCGTTACTGGCGGTGCGGGTTATATTGGTTCCCATGCGGTTCTAGCGCTCAAAAATGCCGGTTATTCCGTCATCGTACTCGATAATTTATCCTACGGTCACGCCGAAATCATTAAGGATATATTAAAAGTTGAGTTAATTGTCGGTGATACTAGGGATCGATCGCTGCTCGATAATTTATTCGCTAGTCGCAATATTGCCGCCGTCATGCACTTTGCCGCTTTTATTGCGGTGGGAGAATCGGTGCAGCAACCGGCTATTTACTATCAAAATAATGTTAGTGGTAGTCTGACTCTTTTGCAAGCGATGATCGCCGCCGATGTGAAGAAATTTGTTTTTTCTTCCACCTGTGCTATTTATGGAATGCCCAAGGAAATTCCCATGACGGAAAATCATGCCCATTATCCCCTCAGTCCCTACGCTGCCAGTAAGGAAATGGTGGAACAAATTCTTCGGGATTTTGAACCGGCCTACGGTTTAAAATCGGTGGCTTTCCGTTATTTTAATGCTTCAGGAGCCGACCCCAGTGGTTTATTAGGGGAAGATCACCAACCGGAAACCCATTTAATTCCCCTGGCTTTATTAACTGCCCTGAAAAAACGTGATTCCCTGTCAATTTTCGGCACGGATTATGATACTCCCGATGGCACTGCTGTTCGCGATTATATCCATGTTAATGATTTAGCCCAAGCTCACGTTTTAGGCTTAGAATATCTCTTAAATGGGGGCGAAAGTAATGTGTTTAATTTGGGCAATGGTAACGGTTTTTCTGTGCGCGAAGTGATTGAAACAGCGCGAGCGGTAACTGGTTTAGGTATTCCCGTAATCGAAAGTCCCAGAAGGGCAGGCGATGCCCCTATTTTAATCGGCAGTAGCGATAAAGCCAAACAGGTTCTCGGTTGGCATCCCCAATATGCCGATCTCAAGGTAATAGTTGAACACGCCTGGAATTGGCATCAAAAAAGACACGCTTAACAGCGATCGAGTGCTAAACTTTAATCTTATAAGATTGAACAGTTCTATCAGTCGATAACAGTAAAAAACTACTAAGTAGGGTCTGCTGAAAAAGTTTTTCGGTGGTGGTAGGAGTCAGGAGTCAGGAGTCAGTAGCCGGTCGTTTCAGGCTTTGTTGCCCTTG
>MTBT01000300.1 GCA_002282935.1 Microcystis sp. LSC13-02
AGGTGCGAAACCCCGCAAGGGAAAGAAGCAGAAACCTAAATCGTGAGGTTTGGGAATCACCGTCCGTTTACGGCGGTGAGGATGTCAAAACGACAAATTAATAGTAACTGCCAGATTTGCGATGATGGATGGCGGTTAAACCCTGGTGTAAAACCTTGCCTTTTTCTGCGATCGCATAAAGCAGCCAATGATCACCGCACTCCATTCGTTGTTCTACCCGACATTCCAGATAAGCGAGCGCTTCGGCCAAAATCGGCCCACCGTTCTCAGCTTTAGTGGTTTCGATATGAGCAAAACGATCTTCTCCGGGGGCAAAAGGTTTAAGAAAATGCTTCATTAAAGCCAAATGTTGACCTTCTTGGAGGATATTAAGGACAAAAGGCGTACCGCTATAAAGCAGAGACTCGATCGCTCGTTCTTTCGCCACGGCAATAGTCAATCCGGGGGGTGTAAACGTCGCTTGCGACACCCAAGAAGCTAACATGGCGCCGCGCAATTCCCCCAATTCGCAGGTGACGATACAGAGAGAACCCACCAAACGTCCGAGAGCTTGCGATCGCCGATCGCTTTGGGATTGGTTAACATTAGTTTTCGGTTGTCTGCTTTTGCGAGCTTTTTTGACTGCTTGAGCGAAATCGGTTCCCGCTTCCTCACAGGTCTTTAAAATTGCCTCCGTCGGCTTAAATTTAACCCGAATTGGCTCAAAACCGAAGCGATAACCGCCATCCCGGAATTTACCTTCCAAAAGATCGATCGCTTCTCCACTCCAACCGTAGGAACCAAAAACCCCCACCAGCTTGCTTTTATCGCCATTTGCTAGGGTAATCCCCAAGGCGGTTTGGATAGGAGTCGGTGCGTGTCCTCCCAAAGTGGGGGAACCAAAGATCAAACCGACACTTTTTTCGATCGCCGTTTTGATCTCGTCTGGTTCGGCGGACTCGGCATTAATCGCCGTGACTGCTACTCCCGCTTTCGTGATCCCCATGGCGATCGCTTGAGCGAGGGTGGCGGTGTTGCCGTAGGCACTAGCATAAATCAGGGCGATTGTCAACTCTTGGGACTTTTGTACTGCTAACCATTGTTGATAGGAAAGGGTCAATTCGTGCATCGCGTAACGCACCAGAGGACCGTGACCAACGGCATAAAATAAGGGCGATTTAGCGGCTAATTTCTCCAAAGCGTTGCTAATTTGGCTGGCATAGGGAGCCATGAGACAATCAAAATAATAACGCCGATCTTCGTTATAAACGCTCCAACCCTCATCAAAAATTTGGTCGCCACAAACGTGCGCCCCGAATAATTTATCGGTGTAGAGAATATCAGTTTTGCTGTCGTAGGTACAGAGTTGATCGGGAAATCTGGGGTTAGGAGTGGGGATAAATTCTAATTGATGGTTTGCTCCTAAATTTAATATTTCTTCCCCCTTGACAACGAAGAGATTTAATGCTTCGGTTTCGAGAATTTTTTTCAGGGAAATTGCCCCCGGATTAGAACAAACAAAAGTGACTTGAGGAGCGATTTCTAAAAGTGCCTTGAGGGTAACGGCACGATTGGGGTTAACGTGACCGAGAATAATATAATCAATGGTTTTCGGATCGATTCTTTTAGTTAAAGCCTCTAAAAATATAGCCGAGAATGATTCCCCCGGTGGATCAAAAAGAGCGACTTTTTCACTTTTAATCAAATAACTATTGGCAGTGGTTCCCTTTTGTAATCCGTATTCAATCTCGAATTTTAACCGGTCCCAAGTGCGGGAACGAAAGACAAAAGTATCGACGGCAATAGGTGCTACTTGTACATCTCTCGGTTTGACAATTGCATTATTCATAATCTTAGTTACCAGTTATCAGTTAAGTAGTCAAGTAGTTAAGCGGCAACTTGAGGCTGTGATCATTTTTTACTGGGCAAGTTTGGCATCAAAGTCAACACTTGATTTTTGACTAAATACAGCCTTTTATCGCTAGGGACGAGTGGGGAAATTTATAGGTTATCTTGCCAGCCGGAAGGACATCAATATCTAAAGTACACTATCTCTGGGAATAAACCTAGCTTCTAGCAATTTGCTCGCGAGTAACGATACTCCTCTGGGGGGATTTGCCAGTCTATTGAGAAATTCTAAAGGGAACGTGATCCCCAGAAGCGAGGTGCTAGTCTGAGGAAAACCCTGCTCTCTCCCTATCAGGCAAAGTTTTTATGAGCTATCAGCACTCGTCTTTTGACTGCACTAGCGCCAATTTTGAGAAAGCCGCTTTGACTCATTTTCGCGCTCTTGTGGCTTTTTTACCGGATAATTGCCGTGTTTACCGACAAACCTGGGAATTTTCTACGGTTCTCTGTCTCGATTTTCTAGCCTGTTTGCAGGGACTAGCAATCACCCGTCAAAATTTCTCCCATCTAGTTAATGTGACACAAGAACTGAGTTTAGGTCAAGCAATCATTTTGAAAGTAGGCAATAAAATCGTTGAGTGGCATCGTTTAAGCTAAGATTTCAATTTTCGACAATCCCAACAGTCTAGAAAAAAATCGGCTCTCTCTGTTCTTTCTGTCTCTGTGGTTGATCTTTAACGCTGCTGACATAACCCAATAAAAATGTAGATTGTCGGCTATTCTAGAACTGTTTGAGTCTAGAAAAAGCCCCGATAATTTGACCAAGGCTAATACCACCATCATTAGTGGGAACAGTTTGCTGCCAGTAGGGTTGAAATCCCGAAGCTTGTAAGCGATTAATTGTTCTTTCCGTCAGATAACGATTTTGAAAACAGCCTCCCGTCAGGAGAATTTTTTCTCTACCTATTTTATGAGCAATTTCTACAATAATCTCACTTAAACTATTATGAAATTTAGCGGCAATTATGCCGATTTGTCCTTGTTTTTCTAAATCCTCAACAACTCCTAAAATTATCTGATTCCAATCAATAACTATGGGTGAGTCGGCGGACAAAGAAAAATTGTAATATTCCTCCGTTTTAATGCTCTCAAGGGCAAATTCTAACTGCATTGCTGCTTGTCCCTCAAAACTTAATTGATAACATAAACCTAGAATCGCCGCCACACCATCAAACAAACGTCCGACACTAGAAGTTAAAGGACAATTAATTTTTTTGGTTAACATTTGCCTAAAAATCGACCATTCCTGTTCACTAAAAGCTGATTTTATCCTAGCCGTATTTTCCATAACTTCTAGTAATCCTAAAGCCACTCGTCTGGGTTCTTTAACCGCTTTTTCTCCTCCCAGTAATGGCCAGGGTTTAAAATGGGCGACTCGCTGCCAAGAATCGGCAGTGATATAGATAAATTCTCCCCCCCAAATTGTGCCGTCTAAACCGTATCCTGTTCCATCCCAAGCAACCCCTAAAACCGGAGGTTGTAGCTGATGTTCTGCCATGCAGGATAAAACGTGAGCGTAATGGTGTTGAATGGGAATAACGGGTAAATTTAAGCTATAAGCGTACTTGGTCGCTAGATATTCAGGATGGGCATCACAGGCAATAATTTCTGGTACAAACTCGTATAATTTTTTTAAACTATCGAGAATATTTTCAAAATGATTGACAGCATTAACCGTATCTAAATCGCCGATATGTTGACTGATAAAAACTTGATTTTTTTGATAGATAGCCACGGTATTTTTAAAATAACTTCCCACGGCCAGAATCGGAGGAAAATCTCCATCATTAACTTTAACGGGAAAGGGAGCATATCCCCGCGCCCGCCGCAAAATCATCGCTTTTCCCGCCATTTCCCTGATAATAGAGTCATCCACTGGTCGAACAATGGGACGATTATGAACTAGAAAAAAATCGGCGATTGTTCCCAATTTTTCTAAAGCTTCTTTTTCCTCAATACAGATAGGTTCATCGGCTAGATTACCACTGGTTGCTACAATAGGAAAGCCTAATTCTGCTAATAAAAGATGATGTAGGGGAGTATAGGGTAACATGACTCCTAGATAGGGATTACCCGGAGAAACCGAAGGAGAAAGATAATTTTTTCTTTGTTTAATCAGGACAATTGCCGCTGCAGGAGACTGCAATAATTGCGATTCTAAAGAAGATACATAACCATGCTTTTTCACTAACTCAAGATTAGGATACATCACGGCAAAAGGCTTATCCCGTCGCTGTTTACGTTGTCGCAATTTTTGCACTGCTTGCGTATTTCTTGCATCGACGACTAGGTGAAATCCTCCTAACCCTTTGATCGCCATAATTTTTCCCTGTTTAATTGCTCTAGCAGTAGCGATTAAAGCTTGATCTTTTTCCGCTAATACAGAGCCTTGACTATCTAAAAGACTAATTTGGGGTCCGCAGCGAGGACAGGCATTCGGTTGGGCATGAAAACGGCGATCCAGAGGGTTTTCGTATTCCCTTTGACATTCGGGACACTGATTAAAACCTCTCATAGTTGTGGCACTGCGATCGTAGGGCAAACTCTCGATAATACTGTAGCGAGGACCGCAGTTAGTGCAGTTAGTAAAAGGATAGCGATAACGACGATTATTCGGGTCAAAAATATCGGCTAAACAATCGGGACAAGTGGCTAAATCGGGCAGAACAATTGTATTTTTTTCACCGCCGCTGCTAGGACGTATGCTAAAGTTTTGATAACCGACGGGATTTAACCATTGAGTCTCAATATTTTCAATTAGCGATCGAGGTGGTTTTTCTAAAGATAATCGAGTCAAAAAAGTTTCTAGTTTGTCTCGATTGCCCTCGACTTCAATAAAAACTCCCGCTGCTGTGTTATTCACCCAACCGGCTAAGTTTAATTCCGTTGCTAATCGATAAACAAAAGGACGAAAACCGACCCCTTGTACTGCTCCGCGCACAATTAAAGCTAATCGCTGATCGGATTGATTGATCTGATTATTCATAAAAATTTAACGGGGAAATCATCAAATTCATCCCTGATTACTTTTCCCGTTATACTAAACTTTCACTAATCACCCGACAGCATTCTTCCACACTGGCCCTTTTTTCCATAGCTATCACTAAAGCTTGATAGGCAGTCTGTTGTTTTTCTAAAAGAGTTTTTGCCTGTAATAAACTCCAGCGCTCTTTTTGGGCATAATTATTCTCGGAAACCCCCGCTAATTTTAAGGCCGATTGCAGATAAAATCGATCGCTTTCTCCCCCTTCCGCTTTACCATAAACTAAGGTTTCGGCAGCAATTCCCGCCATCCACACCGTAGAAATTCGCTCTAAAAAAGCAGGAAAATCGCTAAAATTCTTGACTTTTTGCTCTAAATCTGCTAGGTCAAATTGAACACCGCCGACTCCCTCCTGGCCTTGACGAAAGGCTTCCCAAGCGGTCAAACTATAACCAGCGATCGGAATGCCTAAAATATAAGCGGTGAGAAAATGTCCGGCTTCGTGGTGAATAACTCTTTGACGGTGTTTACTAGGAGAAAGAGCATCCAGTAGTAAAGTCACGCCCCGGTTATTAAAGGTGAGAGTATCAACGGTAACTAATCCCAAGAGGCTAAGAGTAGCCAAAGCGGGAACAAAAGGCGAAATAGACAGCAAAGGAGTGACAAACACGGAAAGAGTGATCGAAAAAACGGTAATCGCGATCAGATTTAAAGCTGTCTGTTCCATAAAAATTGATAAAAATATACAAATGCTTAATACTATGTTACATTCCCTAGTTTTATTTTCCCCGAATTAACCAACCAATTACCCCACCCACAAAAGCAGTCACAATCGATATACCGATCTGTTTCCAGTTTTTTACCTCGCCAATTTTTTCAGCTAAATCGGGAATTTTTCCCACGGATACCTCGATCAGTTTCACTCTTTCATTTAAACCCGTGATTTTTGCGTCTAAAGTCCTGATTTCTCCCTTAATTTCCGTCTGTCCTATCTCCAAGACCTGAATTTCTCTTTTGATCTCTCCGACACTATTCTCGATCGCTTTTTGTCCATTCTCCAAAGAGGTTAAACGAGTTTCGATCGCTTTTTGTCCATTCTCCAAAGAGGTTAAACGAGTTTCGATCGCTTTTTGTCCACTGATAATCAAATCTTCTAACCTTTTTAGGTCATTTTCCGTAAAAGCCGTCATCAGCTAAACTCCTAATAGATTAATTTTTTCTCGTCTTGAGATTGGGTCGATCGTTGACTAATTTAATTATGGAGTCAAAATCAAACTGTTACCCATTGATAGTTCTAGGTTCAACGCGGCAATAGGGATTTAGGGTGATAGGGAAATTTCCAGCTAAATCCCCCACCTCCCCATCTCTCCTTTACCATAAATAAACATTATTGTTTTCGAAATTTCCAGCTAAATCCCCCACCTCCCCATCTCTCCTTTACCATAAATAAACATTATTGTTTTCCTATATAGATAACTTTTATTGATGAATATTGATCGCACTATCCAACTAGCTCATCAATTAGCGGACGCTTCTGGAGAGATTATCCGGCGCTATTTTCGGCAGCCCCATCTAGAAACCGAGACAAAACTCGATCAAGTTTCCTCAATAGTAACAATCGCCGATCAAGAAGCTGAGGAGGCGATGGTAGCGATTATTCGGCGAGAATTACCCGAAGATGGGGTTATTCGCGAAGAAGGAGCCAATATTCCCGCCCAAAGTGGTCGTTATTGGGTGTTGGATCCGATCGATGGAACATCCTCTTTTGTCAAGGGATTACCGATTTTTGGGACTTTAATCGGCCTAGTGGCAGAAAATCAACCGATTTTAGGAATTGTCGATCAACCGATTTTAGGCGATCGCTGGTTAGGAGTGAAGGGAAAAGCGAGTCTTTATAATAACCGGATGATTGTTAATCCCTACCGTCAAGATCGGGAACTTGTCTTAAAAAATGCCTGTTTAGCCTCCACCACTCCCTTAATGTTTATCACAGAACGACAACAAGCGATCGCTCGTCAGCTGCAAACCGTCTGTAAACGTACCGCTTTTGGGGGTGATTGTTATAACTATATGATGTTAGCCACTGGCTGCACTGCCATGCCGATGGTAATCCTAGAATCAGACCTGAAATACTACGATTTTTGTGCTTTAATCCCGATTATTGAAGGTGCGGGCGGAATAATTAGCGATTGGTCAGGTAATCCCCTACAAGCTGATTCTAGCGAAGTTTTAGCCGTCTCTAATTCTGGTTTATGGCGGCAGGTTTTAGAACAAATCAGCAGAGTGGGTTAGTGCGAATAGCAAGATAATTAGTCAACAGCTAACCCACCCCTGCGGCAATTAAACGGTGGCTAATTGAGGTTGGGGACGTTTGCTGTTACGGATACCTTCGATCGCCGTCGCGTAATCGGGGGCATTAAATACCGCCGAACCTGCTACAATCGCATTAGCACCCGCTTCGAGAACTTGCCAAGTATTAGCCGGTTTTAAGCCGCCATCCACTTCAATCCAGGGATCCAAGCCTCTTTCATCGCACATTTGGCGTAATTGACGGATTTTGGGGACAACTTCCGGGATAAAACTCTGGCCACCAAAACCGGGGTTAACGCTCATAATTAAGACTAAATCGCACAAATGCAGCACATATTCGATTAAATCTAGGGGAGTGGAGGGATTTAATACCACACCCGCTTGTTTACCGAGTTCGCGGATTTGGCAAAGAGTACGATGGAGGTGGGGAGAAGCATTATGTTCAGCGTGAACAGAAATAATGTCAGCACCCGCTTTCGCAAAGTCAGCCACATATTTTTCCGGTTCCACGATCATTAAATGCACATCTAAAGGTTTTTTCGTATAGGGACGAATAGCGGAGACAATCAGGGGTCCAATGGTGATATTCGGGACAAAACGACCATCCATCACATCAACGTGAATCCAATCGGCTCCTGCCTTATCCACAGCCTCGATATCGGCTCCTAATTTACTAAAATCCGCCGATAGGATCGAGGGAGAGACAACGATCGACTTCGAGCTTCCGTTTTGGGTCATGGCTAACTATAGAATTTCGTGTTTATATTTTCGTAACAATCTTATCAGTAATCAGTGATCAGTGATCACTAATCGGATTTGAGTTTTCAGTCGGGGTAATCCCAGAGCATTTTGTATAAATTGTAACAGACAAAAATTTCTGATTGTTGTATAGCAATAACCGCTACTGACAATCAAGGATTTCTACTCTAAAATGAAAGATATTGCCATCCCTGTTAGGGAATTTCTTAGAAACTTGAGGTATATAAGTGTGACATAATCACCGTTTCGCATTTAACCTTCATCGAAAATTTGGGTCTGAAACCCCGTCGTTCTACGACGGCTTTACCGTTAAATATGAGCATCGTTTACGGAATATATGCTTAAATGTGAGACATGGAAAAAGCCTATTCTTACCGATTTTACCCCACACCAGAACAAGAGTCGCTATTGCGGCGCACTTTGGGCTGTGTAAG
>MTBT01000301.1 GCA_002282935.1 Microcystis sp. LSC13-02
CCGGTGCGGAACCCCGCAAGGGAAAGAAGCAGAAACCTAAATCGTGAGGTTTGGGAATCACCGTCCGTTTACGGCGGTGAGGATGTCAACACGGACAGCTGAAACTGCGCGTGCGGGTCGTGCGGTCTTCTCCTCCCCAACGGGGGTTGGGAGGTAGAACCCCGCAAGGGCTTGGATTGAGCGATAAAATCGGAAGTAATAAGTAGGTGGCTGTTAAAAATTGTCAGACACCCCCCTGATTAAGCTATCCCTTATAGGGAGCTTTCTTAACAATTTTGTCAGTAAGCACTCCACCCTTATCCGGACTTTATTTCAGTTTTTTCTTTGTCAGTAAGGGGGTCAACAAGGAATATTACAGATTATTAACCGAGTCTTGAAAGCCTTGTGCTACAAAGGGTTGAAATCTTAAGAAAGATCTGACCAATGGACAGGGGGGGACCAAAGACAAAATCTATCTTCAATTTAATTGAAACCACTTACTTACTAATATCATTTTTCAAAAGTAATGACAGACTTAGTTGATCATTTCAAAGCGCAATTGCTCTCGGAGAAGGGAATTGCGCTCTCAGATGTTAGTCACGATTATTGAAAATTGGTATAATTTAGGAGAAATTTTGACTTTCTTATTCTATTAATATGCCAACTTATCCTGATATCTCCAGTCAAGCTTTTAAACATCCCCTAGATCAGCAAGCTGAACAGGCCTTAAGATCAGTTCCGGGGTTTGACTTATTAGCGAAAAGTTTTTCCGAATATCTCTATGAACGTCCCCAGCAAATTTTATTAATGGGCAATGATCTAAAAGTCGGCCCGCGTCAATACGCCACTTTATACGGTATATATCGCCAATGTCTGCGGGATTTAGATATGTTCCCAGAACCGAATCTTTATGTCAGTCAAAACCCTTTAGCCAATGCCTATTCTTTGGGTTCGGAACATCCCTACATTGTCTTTAATACTGCCCTTTTAGACCTCTTAGATGAAGAAGAGATTCGGGTAATTCTTGCCCACGAATTAGGTCATTTAAAATGCGATCATAGTATTTTAATTCAAATGTCTTTTTGGGTGATGGGGGCGGCTAATTTGCTTGGGGACATCACCTTAGGACTAGGAAAAGCCATTACTACCGGTCTAGTTTATGCCTTTTATGAATGGCGCAGAAAAGCAGAATTATCAGCAGACAGAGCCGCTTTATTAGTTAGCGATGATTTAAATTTAGTCCTGAGAACTTTAATGAAATGTGCAGGAGGAAGTCAAAAATACCTGCATGAATGCAACTTAGAAGAATTTATTCGCCAAGGAGAAGCCTACCGACAATTAGACCAAGATAACTTAAACCAGATTTATAAATTTCTCATTTATAATGGCGGTAATGGTTCCTTTTTAACCCATCCTTTTTCCGTGGAAAGAGTGCATTATCTACAGGAATGGTTTAACTCGGAATCCTATCGTCAAATTCGCCGGGGAAACTATGCCAAAACAGGGGTAAAAAGCTCAATTAATGTTGATGCTCATGATAGCGAAAGCGAAAGATTGAGGCGACAAATAGCAGAACTACAAGCAGAAATTGAACGGGCAAAAAGACAAAGAAACCACGAATAACCTATACGAAGGCGGTCGGCAGCTTTGTTCTCCCCACACCCTACTTCCCCCACACCCCACACCCTTTACTGATCACTGAAAATTCCCTCCTCTGTGTTTTGCCGATTTGGTGGGTACAATAGAGATATCGGAGACTGAGAATAGCAATTCTCCCTACGATTATCGATAAACACTTACCCCCACTCTCTCTTTTTTGTTCTACTGCCCATGCTCCAAGATACCCAATCTATTCGTTACTATCAAAGACTAACCGATGACATGGTGGATCTTTGGCACCGTGGCTCGCGTTTTGATGAGATCCGGCTATATGTAGAAGGCTATTTAGCCTGTTTACGCGATTCTAATTCCATAGAACCCTATCTAATTCATCGTCTCGAAGAAGAAATATTTCGCTTCTTGCGAGATCCCTCTAATTTTGAATATCTCTCCCCCCAAACCCAAACCCAAACCGAAGCAGATTATGGCTATTATTAACCTTTACTCTTGCCTCATCTCCACAAGCAATTTAAATGCGCGGACAGCTGATCAGGACAATTGGGGATTTTTACCAGAGAGCTACTGAGCTTGACAGGAACGAGATTGGGTCATCTGTAGGACAATAGTATCGATCGCTTTCACCAGGGACTGTCCAGAAACCCGTTGATTATTAACGATAATGCTAAATAACATCTGTCCTTGGTTGGGGTGTTCTAGATAGCCCGATAAGGCCCGCACACCAGTAAGAGTGCCGGTTTTAGCGTAAACTGTACCAGTAGCGGCCGTCTGACGCATTCGGTTTCTCAGGGTGCCACTAATTCCCGCTACCGGTAAGGAAGCATAGAAAGTGTCTCGATTAGGAGAATAATACATCACCCGCAAAATTTCCACGATCGAGCGGGGAGTAGCGGTATTATGGCGGGATAATCCCGAACCATCGGCTAAACGAAAACCACTGGGATTGATGCCCAATTGTGCCAAGATGGCAGTAACATTTTTAGAACCGCCGATAAAGCGAAAAAGAGTTTCAGCGTAGAAATTATTACTTCTCTGATTAGTGATATTAACCCAATCGCGCAGGGATTTTTTCTGAATCGTCGTTTCCGGGTTCATCACCTGTAAAGCGGCAGCCGTGGTAAATAACTTTGTATTAGAAGCAGGGATAAAATAGCGATCAGCGTTATGACTATAAATAACTGTTTGGCGATCGAGAGATTCGATTAATATACCCCACTGATTGGGAGCTTGACTAATAATTTTATCGATATTTGCCCCGATCAATTGAGTACAGGTATTATTGGTGTTATTGCTTTCTGGAGGGGGAACGTATAATTCTATGGATTCGTTCGACGAGGAAGGATAGGGATAAACAGACAGATTAACTTGAGCGATGCTAGGGTAGGCCAAAGCGATAGTGGCTACACTAGCCACTGTCAACGAATTGAGGCAATTGAGGAGTTGTTTCATGCTGTGTTTGTGTAAGAGTCTGGTTTTCGTAAGCGTTCGCACCATTGTACCAGTTGTCGCTCAAGTGTCAAAGTTACCTTTCTAACAGATTTTAGCGGCCGATTCTCACCAATGCCAGAGAAGAAAGCTTGTGATAGCCCGGAACTGCACCGATACCCCTTCTCAAGACCGGTTGGGATTTTTCTGGGTTCCAAAATCGTGCTATTTTGATAGCCATGATATTACTGCTGACAATTTGGGGATAATAAAAGCAAAGTGTAGGAGAGATGATTCCAAAACAATGACGAATAGCAGCTGTCAAACTGTGCTAGAGACGTTAAACTTACAAAAAACTTATCGGACGGGATTCTGGTTAGATAAAAAAATCGAATCCTTGAAAAACTGCACTTTAATTGTCCATGAGGGCGAAACCTTTGGATTATTAGGCCCGAACGGTGCGGGCAAAACCACGCTCTTAAAAACCCTTTTGGGGATTGTCCGACCCACTTCCGGACGGGCCTTGATTCTCGGTCAGCCAATTGGCGATCGCTCGGTCAGGCAACGCATCGGCTATCTTCCCGAAAATGCCTACTACTACGACTATCTCACCGGCTGGGAATTCCTACAATTAATCGCCAGCATTTTTGAAATTCCCGCTTCTGTGCAGAAAAAACGCATTCCTGAATTATCGGATTTAGTGGGATTAGACCGCAAAACTGCCCAGAAAAAGCAATTGCGTCAATATTCTAAGGGGATGATGCAACGGATTGGTATAGCCCAAGCATTAATCAATGATCCCGAATTAGTCTTTCTCGATGAACCGATGTCGGGACTGGATCCTATCGGTCGCTATCAGGTGCGAGAAATTATTCAATCCCTCAAACAACAGGGGAAAACTATCTTTTTTAACTCTCATATTCTCTCCGATGTGGAACAAATTTGCGATCGCATTGCCCTGTTGGCCCGGGGAGAATTACTCTGTGTTGGTTCCCTCGACCAAATTCTCGGTCGTGCTGATGTCTATCAGGTGATTGTTCAAGGTGGGAGGGAAGATCAACTACAGCAATGGATACTCGGTTTGCATTGGCGCGATCATTGTTGGCACGGACAATTACAGGGAGAACCCGATGCTTTTCTGGCTGCCCTGTCTAGTATCGATGCTCGCTTGATTAGTCTTAATTTAGCTCGTGCTTCCCTAGAAGAATTTTTTATCGACCAATTACGTCAGCGCGGTATTACCTAAAATGTCGGATGAATGCCCCCGCTACATTTTTCGACAAGATACTCACCGGCGTTGCTGATTTGAGATATGAATCTTCTTTTGTGGGATTTTTAAAACCTAGACCCAAACTAACTTTTGGATGGGTGCAAGGTTGTCAAACGCCGAATGATAAAATAGGTGAAGTTCAAAGCATCATTGATTAGCTATGACCACAACCTACAAAGTAGAAATTTCTCATTTAGGAACAACACAAACGATCGAAGTTAGGGAAGATCAAACTATACTACAAGCGGCCTACGATGCGGGAATCGACTTACCCAGTTCTTGCAATGCGGGCGTATGTACTACCTGTGCCGCTCAACTTTCCCAGGGTAGCGTCGAACAAAGTGATGGCATGGGATTATCCCCCGACCTGCAAAAAGAAGGCTATGCTTTGTTATGTGTGGCCTATCCTCGCTCGGATATTAAACTGGAATCTGGCAAGGAAGAAGTAGTTTATCAACGTCAATTCGGAAAACCCTAGGCCAAACTGGGGTTAAGATGACAAATTTTCGGGGGTTTCCCCCCAAAAAACCAGATTTTGAGCCAATCAGACCAGCAAATCCTAACCAATAGCTGAATGCTGACTACTCAGGGAGAACTTTTGCTCTCTACCCTTGAGGGCCGCTTTCATGAAACCATAAAAGAGAGGATGAGCTTTATTGGGACGGGAGCGAAATTCGGGGTGAAATTGGGTAGCAATAAAGAAAGGATGTTTTGGTAGTTCGATAATTTCCACCAAACGACCATCAGGAGAAGTGCCACTCACCAGATAACCAGTCTCGAAAAAGAGACTACGATAGGCATTATTGAACTCGTAACGGTGACGATGGCGCTCATAGATAACCTCTTGACCGTAGAGGGAGAAAGCCAGACTATCGGGATTTAAACGACAGGGATAGAGACCTAAGCGCATTGTTCCCCCTAAATCTACCACATCTGCCTGTTCTGGCAGTAAATTAATCACCGGATTCGGTGTATCTTCTTCAAATTCGGAACTATTGGCCCTTTCTAATTGGGCCACATTGCGACCCCATTCGATAATCGAACACTGCATCCCTAAACAGAGACCCAAGAAAGGAATATTATTGACCCTAGCATACTCGATCGCCTTAATTTTGCCATCCACACCCCTAATACCAAAACCACCGGGTACAACAATACCGTCAACACCGCTTAAATGAGCTTCGGCCGAATCATTATCCACATCTTCGGCACTTACCCAACGCAATTCTATCTCGCTATCAAGGGCAATAGCAGCGTGTTTGAGGGCCTCTACCACCGAGAGATAAGCATCCCCCAACTGCACGTATTTACCAACGATAGCTATCTCTAATTTTTGACCGGGGGATTGCATCTGTCGGATGAGATTTTCCCACTCCTCCAGATGGGGGTATCGGGGACCCAGGTTTAATAATTCTAGGGTTTGTTGCGCTAATCCCTCTTTTTCCAGATTGAGGGGAACTTCGTAGATACTGCTGGCATCCTGAGCGGTAATCACCGATTCCACCGGCACATCACAGAAAGCTGAGAGTTTTTCTTTTAACCCCGGTTGTAGGGGTAGATGACAACGACAGACTAACACATCCGGTTGAATGCCGATCGATCTTAATTCCTTGACCGAGTGTTGCGTCGGTTTAGTTTTCATCTCCTTGGCGGCCGGAATCCAAGGAATTAGGGTAACGTGCATATAAACTACGTTATTTCGACCCACATCCTTCCTAAATTGTCTAATTGCTTCTAAAAAAGGCAAAGATTCGATATCTCCCACCGTACCACCAATTTCTGTGATGACAATATCGGGGTTGGTATCTTTGGCCACCCGAAGAATCCTTTCCTTGATTTCGTTGGTAATATGGGGAATTACCTGCACAGTTCCCCCCATATAAGCACCACGGCGCTCTTTATTCAATACCGCTTGATAAATCGAGCCTGTAGTCACGCTATTGAGACGGGAGAGTTCCGTATCGGTAAAACGTTCGTAGTGGCCAAGGTCGAGGTCGGTTTCGGCCCCATCATCGGTGACAAATACCTCTCCGTGTTGAAAAGGACTCATCGTACCCGGATCCACGTTGATATAGGGGTCTAATTTCAGAATTGAGACGGAATAATCCCGACTTTTCAACAATCTTCCTAAACTAGCGGCGACAATTCCTTTCCCAATACTGGAGACGACTCCCCCGGTGACAAAGACAAATTTACTCATAAAATTTTTCCTGCGATCGATTATACCCGGCAAGGGGTGAGAGTTTTCGGGATGCGGCGGTGTCATTTTCCCAGATTTCATTATAACTGGAGGATATATACCCCGATCCTCGTTTTAGCTCCCTCTCCACAATCTATTGCACCACAGCTTCATCCCGATCATTTGACACTCCCCGCTCTAAAGAGACGGTGATTCCCAAACCTCACGATTTAGGTTTCTGCTTCTTTCCCTTGCGGGGTTCCGCACCTGCCTTAACAGATTTACTCTGTTCTGGT
>MTBT01000302.1 GCA_002282935.1 Microcystis sp. LSC13-02
TTTTAGCATATATTCCGTAAATGTGTTAATATTTAACAGTAAAGCCGTCGTAGAACGACGGGGTTTCAGACCCAAAATTTTCGATGATCGAAGTGGATTTACGTCATCAAAGTTTGGAACGGCTTCACAATCGAAGTGAGAGCGATCGCTGATTTGGTCTAGTGCGATGCCGAAGGCACTGCGTAGCAGTACGCCGATATTGCTGTGCTTCGCTGTCCCATATTGGTCGGATTTTCATCTCATCGGTAAAACAAAAGGGTTCCTTCAATCCGACATTCAAGGTAACTTCACCCAGTTTCCCCAAATCTCCAGAAATCAATATAATTAACTTCAGGCTTTCTCCTAACCTGATTTTTTCCATGATTCCTTTAACTCTTAATCTCTTGCAAGGTTCCGTTACTTTTCGTTTCAGTTCCAGTGCTGCCTTGGATTTGCAAAGGGAAATTAATATTTTACTTGATCGCCTGAAAGCGATCGCCAGTAATGCCGCTAGTGGGGGTAAACCCCAACCCCAAAAACCGCTGGAATATCAGCACACTGGTGATGTGTTTCTGGAAGTGTTTTGTAATCCCAATATTTATCCGAGTCCTTTTTCGGCTAAAGTTTTGTTAACGGTTCGTGACGATCGCCTACGCTTAACCACAGAAGCAGAATTAACCCGTGTGATCGAAGATTTAGAGCGTTATCTCGACCAAAATAGTTAGAATCGGGGGATTTTTGGGGTTTCGACCTTTCCTTGTCGTCCCACCTCTCCCCATCTGATTATTCTTCTCTAGCTTGCCATGTTACCGACCGATTTATTGATTTCCCGTCAAAATGGCGAGACAATTATTCCCAAACGCTTACCGATCGCGACCGATTATCTGGCGATCGCCCAAGAACAAATCACCTGTTTTCAGGAAAGTATCGGTCAAACTAAGGGAGAATTAAGCCAAAAACTCCTAATCTTGGAGGGAGACAGTCCCGATTATAAAATTAAACGGGGATTTGCTCACCTATTAACCAATCATTTTGCCACCTTTGAGATTATTAGTCCCTTAGAACCGCAGGAATTAAGAAAAAGAGTTTTTGAACAAGCGGCCAACTTTGTTCCTATTCCGCAAAATCGATCGCTAATTCTGGAGAAAATTGCCCAGCAACTCAGCCAAGAATTAAATCAAGAAATTTTTCCAGTGGCTCTAGAAAAAGGACTCTATGCTGATTTAGCGGAGAATAAAATTCTCACTCAATTTGATGCTCCTACCCCCGAAAACCTAATTCATCGTTTTAACCTCTCGCAAATTCAAGGTATTTTTTATCGGGCCAGTTATTTAATCATCAACGTCCACCGCAACGATCCAGGGGAATATAAATATCTCTTTCGCTATCTAAAACTATTTCGTTTAATGACTTATATCGAAGGGGATGCCGACACGGGATTTACTATTACTATCGATGGTCCCACCAGTTTATTTAAAGCTAATAGTCGTTATGGCATTGAAATCGCTAAATTAATTCCTGCCTTACTCCATGTTACTCACTGGAATCTGAAGGCACAATTACAGTATAAAGATTCCTATACAGGAACTATTAAAAAACAACAGTTTAATTTAGAGGATAACTGTGGTCTGGTGTCCCACTATTCCCCCGGGAAACCCTACGATAGTATGTTAGAGGAATCTTTCGCTAAACGTTGGTTACAGTTAAAAACTGAATGGCAACTAGAAAGGGAAGTGGATTTAGTGCCTTTACCCGGAGGAGTGATGATTCCCGATTTCCGTTTATTGCATCCCGATGGTCGCGTTTTTCTCCTCGAAATTGTTGGTTATTGGCGACCAGAATACCTACAAAAGAAATTTTTACAGGTTAAATCGGCCCAAGCAAATAATCTAATTTTAGCCGTATCGGAACGGTTAAATCTAGAAAAAGCTGGAGTTAAATTTCAAAATCTACCCGCTCAGGTTATCTGGTTTAAAGATAAATTATCACCCCAAGCAGTGTTAGAAGTTTTAAATTAAAGGGTTAGGCAGATGGAAGCTAAAAGCGGGAGTATCAAAGCATACTCCCGCTTTGGTTTAATCGGACTAGGTTAACTTTTTCGCTTAAGACCAGACGATGAGTGCTACATCATTGAGCAGTGGTAGGATTGATGGACACTTTCACCACTTTATTTTTTTCTTCTTCCGCTTTCGGGAGGGTGAGATTGAGAATGCCATCTTTGTATTCAGCAGTCACGTTATTGTTATCAACCTGGACTGGTAGAGGAATAACCCGATGGAATTTACCATAACGGAACTCAGTGCGGGTAAATCCTTCTTCTTCGGTTTTAATTTCCGATTTCCTTTCACCATTAATGGTCAGACTATTGGCTGTTACTTCTAGGTTGAGGTCTTTGGCCTCCATACCAGGTATTTCCAGTTTAATCTGAACTGCCTCTGGTGTTTCGGTTATTTCCGCCGCTGGGATGAAGGATAACCCCATTTTCTCGCCATTGCCTACATCAGTCGGCACAAGACGGTCAAACAAGCGATTCATTTCTTTCTGTAGGCTTTCTACTTCTCTGAAAGGTTCCCAACGTATAAGTGCCATATAATTCACCTCCGAAGTTTTCTTAACGCTAGAGATGTTGGTTTATCTCTACACTTTTAGGATAGATGAAATATTCTCTGACCGGGGTAGGGTTTTCGGTATTAAGTTTTTCCAGATTTCCGTACTATCTCCTATACTAGAGCTAGGTGAAAAAGTTTTTCCCGGGGAAGTGGGAAGTGGGAATTGGGGAGTGGGAATTGGGGAGTTTTCTCAGTGAACAGTAATTCAGTGAACTGATAACTGTTACTAAATCCGGTTATTAAAGAATGATTATTTATTCCCCCTTTTGCCTATTGCCTATTGCATGAGTGCCTGTCCTCATAAGTAGCCTATGCTCAACGGATTTAGTATGATAACTCAAATCTGATAACTGACTCCTAACCCCACCAACAAACTTTTTCAGCAAACCCTAATTATCTACTGATGAATAATTAAACTTTCTAAACTGGTTTGTAAATCTTGGGTTAATTGTGCTACGGCCGAGCGTCGATCACTTTTATAATCGGCATAGCGCTCGGATACGGAAATAGGTTTACCAATAGTTATTATCGCTTTTTGTTGACCAATTTGGGGACGAAAAAAGGGATTACCTCCCTTAATTCTTGTCACTAAATCCCAGAGTAATAAAATTGTCTCGGCAAATCTTTCTACGGTGGGTTTTTCTTTGACATAATAACCGGTTACTGACACGAAACTTTCGACAATTCTCATGTGCCACATTTTTAAATTAGCTTCATCAGCTAGGCGATCAGCTAATCCTAATTCAAGGGGAGAAATAGAGTGAGTGGGTTTTAATTCTTGGCGATAAATACGTTCCCATCCTGCTTGTTCCAAACGACGACAGCGATCGATTACATTACCATTAGGAGAAACATTAAAATACTTTTCTACGGTTTGTAGGGCCACATCTAATAAATTGGCTAAACGTTTGGCTAGGGTTTCGTTTGGATCATCGCCATTGGCAGGTACTACAGGCAAAGATTGATAGTAGAAATCTCGATAAAAATCCTCCATTAAAGATAATAATCTTTCTCCTAACCGAAAAAGACGCTCGTATAAAACCTTTTCTTCTAGGGATGAATTCGGGATTGATTCTAAACCGCTATCGGTTTCTAAATTAGTTAAAATTTGCTCGATTTTTTGCCACACTGGAGTCAGATAAAAATACTGAATACCAATAGGTAAAATAATTACTTCTTGCTGTTGTTTAGCTTTTTTGACATCATCCACCCCCCAAAAAGCCAATTGAGAAATACCCGGTTCAATAGCACTAACAAGCTCATTATGTCCGTTAGTTGCCCCTTCCGGAGCAGCGGCTAAAGGATAATCTCCTTCTAATAATAAACGACGAGCCGAACGCAATCCGATTAAATCGGCTTTTCCCCGTTGAATTGGTGTGCCACCTAACTTAGAATATAACCATCCTACCCTTTCTCCGGCCCATAAAGGAATCCCTCGATCATACATAAAATGAGCGTGAATTGGAGTGTTTAATTTTATTCCTAACTCTTGGGCTTTTTTGGGTACTAATTTCCATAAAAGATAGGCCATACAGTAGGGATCGTTAATACTGGGATGACGGAAAGCAAGCAGTAAACGGACTTTTTTCTCTTGACTTTTTTGATAAAATGTGATTAAAGTTTCTAGATTGGCGGCGGAAATTTCTCTTAAGTTGGTTTGAGTTTGTAACCAAAGAGGTAAAAAGATTTGACATCCCTTTAAAAGCAAGGGATTAAGGTCAGGGGGGATAAATTCGAGGGGAGGTTGCGCTCCCAAAGATAGATTAGACATATAAGTATAAGTAGTCGTGCCAAATAAATTTCCTAGTTGAGACTCCGAGAAAGGCATCAGTTATCAGATGTGAGTTTTCAGTTCACTGTTTACTGTTTAAGGAAGAATAAAAGAAAACTCTGATCAATAATTACCCACTGGTCAAAAGGTAATCACAGCAGCAAACAGGTGTCGAGCTAGATTTCAAATACACTGGGATTGCAGGATCCCTCAACCGTGAAAGGAGAAATTAACCGACTTTAAGCGAGGAGGAACACCAGTAGTTTACCTCCTCACCTAAACAAATACAGCTATACTATAGCTCTATCCCCATTTCTCGCAAACGAGCCGCCAGCTGTTGAGAACGCTGTCTTTCCGCTTCCAGAGCTTGCTGAGTAGCATTTAATTGCTCCTGTGCTGCGGCCGCTTGCTCCTGTGCTGCGGCCGCTTGCTCCTGTGCTGCGGCCGCTTGCTCCTGTGCTGCGGCCGCTTGCTCCTGTGCCGCTTCTTCTGGCAAGGGGATTAAATTGCCTTCCGGGTCATAAAATCTCGCCCAAATTGCCGTTTCTCGGTCAATAGTCCCCTCCCAAG
>MTBT01000303.1 GCA_002282935.1 Microcystis sp. LSC13-02
ACATTCTAGCATATATTTGGTAAATGCGCTAGTATTTAACGGTAAAGCCGTCGTAGAACGACGGGGTTTCAGACCCAAAATTTTCGATGATTATGAATCCCCCATTAACCATGGCTATTTTAGAAAATTTTCTCGAAGTCGGCTCTCTCAAGTGGTTTTATCGACAGGTTAACCCCGCTCAACAACCAGATACAACCCCCGTGATCCTACTTCATGGTTTACCCGCCCATAGCTATATTTGGCGGGAATTATTAACCAGTTTAGAAGAATATAACATTAATGCTATTGCCCCCGATTGGATCGGTTCCGGTTTATCCGCTAAACCCGATGCCAGAGAATTCGCCTACACACCTAGTGCTTTTTGTCAAGCCTTGGCCGATTTTATTCAAGCTCTCCAATTGCCGAAAATCTCGTTAATTGTGCAAGGTTTTTTAGCCTCCGTCGGCCTACAATACGCCCTAGAAAATCCCGATAAAATTGAGCGCTTGGTCGTCTTAAATACTCCCCTCTCCAGGGATGTCAAATTACCCTGGATAATGAAACAATGGGGCCTACCTTTCCTCGGAGATATGGCGACTCAAGATCCCTTATTAGTCGATCGTACTTTAGAAACTGGTAGCGGTTTTGTGATTAGTGATGCAGATCTGGCTATTTTCCGTCAACCCTATCTAAAAACTTCGGCAGTCGGTCGCGCTTTACTGGCCACGATTCGCAATTTAAACCTAGCGAAAACTATGGCAGAAATTGAGACAGGTTTAGAGAACTTGGAAAAACCTATCCTTTTTGTCTGGGGAATGGGCGATCCTTGGTTATCTTCTGTCACTGTGGAAAAATTGGCCACTAAATCAGGAGTGGAATTAATCTCCCTTGCGGAAGCGAAACACTATCCCCAAGAACATTGGTCAAAAGAAATTAATCCCCGGATTATTAATTTTCTCGGACGCAAAACCTAAAGGGCTATTTAAGGTGACGCAGAAATTGTCTCAATTACCCTTCTCTGATGATAGTAGAAGCGGAGGCTTCGCTTTTTCAAAATTTCTGCGTTTAGGGCTAGTAATTTCTCGATATAACAAAAAATTATTGAAGTTTAAATAGTGATAAAAATTTTTGTTCGTTCAAAACCATAGGTAAGGAGGAGATATAGGAATGATGATCTAGGAAAAGAATTAAACAAACGATTGTTTACTTATGAAATTTACAAAATTTGACTGGGATCAGTCTAAAAGATATTCTAATATAGAGAAGCATGGGATAGATTTTACGGCTGTTCCTCCTATTTTCGATGGTCACTGTCTAATCAGAGAAGATAATCGCCAAGATTACCAAGAAATAAGGATGTGTTTGCTGGGACAATTAAACGGGATAATCTGTTATGTTGTCTATACTATAAGAGGGGAAACTTGCCGATTGATTAGTGCTAGGAGAGCAAACGAACGTGAGCGAAGAAAGTATCAAGAGAGTATCCACCAAGATGGGGATTCTTAACACAAAAGAGGAAAGGCAAGATTTTAGCGATTTAACCGATTGGGAGCGAGTTAAATCGATGAGTGATGCAGAAATCGAGGCTAATGCTTTGTCTGATCCCGATGCGCTCCCTTTTGATGATGATTGGGAAAATGCGATGATCATTTCTCCAAAGCTAAAGTCCACTAAAGGGACTATTAGCGATCGCTTTCTGTTAACTTACCCCGATAAAACCAAGGAGAGTGAATAATGCAAACCGTCCAAATAACAAAAATAAAACCTGTCCTTGTCATTGCGAGGGGGTGATTGAGAGACCATATTTAGTCCCAATACCATAATTCCCCCGAAGCAATCCCAACCCGCTAGTCTTCGAGGCTGCTACGCAGAACATTCTGCTAGGCTGCATTCGCATCGGACATTGTTAATTATTCATCGGCGACGCTATAAATGTTATAATGGTTGTATTTAATGAGAGACAGATAGATGAGACAAAACCTCTCAAGATTTAACTTTTTAGCCAAATAGGAAAATTTTCATGATCAACACAATCAATCTTCAAATCACTTTTGAATCTTTAACTCAAGTGATTAACTCCCTTGACTTAACGCAAAAAAAACAATTATTAGAAATATTAGAACAACAAATTTTTGAAGCTGAAGAAACCTCCTATCAAGATGACGAGGAAACCCTCGCAGAACTTCAAAAAGTTCGGGATGAATACCAATCAGGCGACTATGTAACCCTTGAACAATACTTGAGCAAGGATTAAATCACAATTTATTCCATTAACTCTATTGATCTAAGATGCCAGAAATTAGTCGTTTTCTAGGAATTATTATCACTATGTACTACAATGACCATTCACCCCCTCATTTTCATGTCCGCTACAATCAGCAAAAAGCGATTATTGACATTAAAAATCTAGCTATCTTAAGAGGTCAACTATCTCCGAGAATTCTTGGTTTAGTGATTGAATGGGCTGCTATTCATCAACAAGAATTACTGGAAAATTGGCAACTTGCTAAACTCAATCAAACTTTACAACCGATTTCCCCATTAGAATAAACCATGTTAAAAGACATTATTGAAGTAAAACCCCTCAATGATTATCAACTTTATCTTAAATTTGAAGATGATCGAGATGGCATTATTGATCTTAAAGAAATTATTGAATTTGTCGGCATTTTTGAACCTCTCAAAGAATTAGCTTTTTTTAAAACAGTCAAAATTAATCCCGATTGGGGAACAATTTATTGGGAAAATGGTGCTGATTTAGATCCAGATGTTCTTTATTCTATCATCACCGATCAATCTCTTAACAGCCTAGAAACAAATAACTTACAATGGAAACCCTTGATCACCTATACCAACCATAAAAATTAAAGCAGTGTTAGTCAAGAAAATGTACAATCACATAGAGTTCCTAAAATATGGTGATAATATAATTGGCTAGTCAAATATATGAATTTTTGCCGCTAGTTAAAGATTGTTGATCGGAGTGGTTTTAATCATGGATAAGAAACTATTATTAATGGTCTCATATTTAGTAGGGTTAAATTGTCTGTTTTTGAGTGACCCTCCTGCCGTATATGCTTCTGATTCTGCCTTTATATATTCCTGTAGTTTTATCAAAAAAAAGGAAGTAATAAAACCGTCTGGCATTTGTCTAGTGCATAGTTCCATGTCTCAAGGCGTTTATAGCGGAGCAATTTTATGGGAAGATAATACAGTGACAACTTATGAAGGAGATTTTAATAGATCTGCAATTGATGTAATGGTCAATAACCGACCGGCTGTTCGCTCAGATAATCCTCAAGGAAAAGGATATTGTTTTACTCTTCTCGATAATGAAAGTCAGTTATGCTTGTATGAAACAGAGCAAAAATCTTATTTCCCTTTTTTGGCAAGCTGCAGTTTTTACCAACAAGGAAAATTAGTGAGGAGTGACCCTTTCTGTGCAGGACTAATGAAAGTCAGTCAAGGAATAATGTTTGCTAAAATTCTTTGGAATAGTGATTATGTTAGTATTGTTAATATGAATATTAATGAAATTTCAGCTAACGCTACTATTGACAATCGAAGAGCGGTTCATTCACTTATCGGTAAAGAATCCTGTTTTACTTTTTTGGATGATAGAAGTCGTATTTGTATAGAGTTTAGAGAGGATTTTAATCCTTTTGCTCATTAATAAGTTAGATGACAAAAAAATCAAAGATAAGCAGGATAAATGTCTAAGCTTAGAAAATCAACACAAGCTGAGATTAAAAAATAGCTGCAGTAATTTTTGGTAAGTTCTAGACCTTTTAAACAGGATTTAGTATTATTATATAACGAGGTAGGTGATTATTTTATCGTCTCTAGTTTGTTGTTAATTCCCTTCTAAATACCCCTGATAACTTGACCGGAACTGTTCGATCGATAAGTCCTTTGTCCAATATTCTACCAGAGCATGACCCCAAGCCCAAGCTTCCTTGTCGGCAGTGCTAGAATTTTCTAATAGTATTGGCCAAAGTGCCAATAAATCAAAACTTTTATTCTCCGGATTTAAGAGAGAAAAAAGCTCATAGGCCATCTGTAATTTACCGATCGCTACCGGTAATTGTTCCACAGGAATTTGTTCGGCTAAAAGATAGGCTAAAGTCGGTCTTCCCGTGGCTAAAGTGGAGATAAAACCTAGAATAGGACTTTTTAATAGGGCCGTTAAACCTTGCCCCGTGGCCATCTGTAAAGTATAGCGATCGATTATTTTAGCCGCTGTCAGAGTTCGAGTTTCTAAATCCGCTAAAAAACGGGCTAAACGCAACTGTTTTGCGGGCGAAATTGCCCCCAGCAAAGCGATTGATAACTCCTCATCCCCCCAAGCTTCTCTATCCGGCTGTTGACTGACCATCGGCAAAATGCGATCGCAGAGTTCCTCGAATAATTCCGCCCGATACTGCAAGCATTCGCGGATATTGACTTCTTTGGGACTTTCTCCCGTCAGCCAATTATAGGGGGGTTGCCACTCTCGCAGCGGACGCAGGCGATCAACTTGAGAAACACACACTATAACTGGTAAATTGTCAATAGTTTGTTGCAAATCTTTAAGAAAAGCCTCATCCATAGCCAGGGCGGGATCGAGGGCGGGGGTGACAAGAATCAATAAATCGGCGTTTTCGGCATAATTGAGAACCTTTTGCCGATAATCAGCCCGATTTGCCTGTTCGTAGCCCGGGGTATCCCAGAGGATTAACTCGTCTCCTTCTGGGGTTTGCCAATGGTAGGATTGGATTGCGTCGGTACTGGGCAATAGATCCACTTGGGCCAAATCGGCCCGAAAAAGAGTATTGATTAAACTGCTTTTGCCGGCCCCGGTGCGTCCAACCAGCAGAATATTAACCGGTTGGCGATCGATTTCCGTGATCGGTTCAGCTTGGGCGAGAATTTCCTTGAGAGTAGTGGTCGCGATTTTCGTCTTGGTGGGGAGAGTGGGGGCGAGATTACTGCCACTGTAGAGTAACACCGCTTGGCGAGAGAGGTTTCTCAGGGCATTTTCCCGCAAAACTTGCCCTAAATTGACTAATAATTGCTGATCCGCTCGATCGCTGTACTTTTGACTAGCCACTTTAGCCACAGCCGCGGCGGGATTGATTAGCCATTGCGCCCAATTCCAGACCTGCCAAAGTTTCCGGGCTGAGGGTTGCAATTTTTGATAAACTTCGTAGGCTTGATAGGCTTGACCGATGGTGATTTGATTCAGGGCCGGGGAAAGATTCTGCATCCAGCGATCGCTATCATCTACAGTTCCCCGAATTAAACCGTAGGCCTGGGGAATGTAAATATTTAATAAGGGGTACTTGACATCGGGGTAATATATCTGGGCGATGGCATTGACCAAATCCTGACAGCGTTGCCAAAAAGTCGCCCAATCTTCCCACACCGGGCGATCATTGCGGGCCTCGGCGATAATTCTCTCGATAATTTCCTCGACATTTCCCCCAGAATCACCGTCAGGAGGGGTTAATTCTGCCTTAATTTCCCCAATGGTGGCTTCAATTTCCCCGACTACTGGGCGCGTCCATCTGACCAACAGGAAGCGCCAAGCAACAAAAATCAGGGTAAAAACTGCCCAAATCCAATTTAAACCCCATTGATTGATCTGAAAGCCGGCGGCCACGATCAGAAAAATCACCACGGCGGCGATCGGAACTGCTAAAATCAACCCTTGCCAAGTTTTTAACCGTAACATTGCTCGATCTGGTTTTTTTCCATTCTACCGATCTCCGATTCTGGGTTAGGGGGGCAGAAATTAGACAGTGGCATCAATTTGGGCGAGGATTGCCGTGGACAACTGACAAAGTTGTTGATGACAAGGACCATTACTAGCCATGATCCCCCCCCATTGCCGCACATCGCTGCGATTATAGCGCACGGGTTGACCATCAAAATAGGAAAATTTGCCGCCTGCTTCCGTTAAAATCAACTCCGGTGCGGCAAAATCCCAGTCTTTAGCCGCCGATTTCCCCGATAGGGAGATATAAACATCGGATTTTTGTTCGAGGATCGTGGCAATTTTACAGCCCACACTACCCACATAATTTTTACCAAAGAAAGGTATTTGACTTAATAAATTATCAAAACGTTGGTCGCGATGGGTACGACTAACCACCAGATAGAGGTCGGTAATTTTATCTTTATTGGCAACTTTTACCTGTGTAATATTGCCGTCGCTAGTTTCTAGAAAAGTACCTTTTCCTTTTTGGGCAAAATAGAGTTTTTCTTGATCTGGTAGGGCAACCACGGCGATTATCGGTCTTCCTTGATAACATAAGGCGATATGTAGGGCATATTCTCCCGTTTTGTCGATAAAATCCCGGGTTCCGTCCAAAGGATCGATAATCCATACCCAATCTTTCGGGATAGCTTCATTGCCCTGATGGGTTTCCTCGCTCAGATAACCAAAGTCGATATCAGAGAAATTTGTTTGTAATTCCCCTAAAATATAGTTATTTGCCGCTAAATCCGCCGCCGTCACTGGTCCGCCTTTTTTTTCCTCGTTGATGGCTAAATCCTGTTCACCCCGGTAGTAGGATTGGAGAATTTTAGCACCACCCCAACCCACGGCACGAGTCACAGCTAAAATGCGATCGAGCGTTTTGGTATCTTGACAGGTTAAATTAATCATCGAAAATTTTGGGTCTGAAACCCCGTCGTTCTACGACGGCTTTACCGTTAAATACTAGCGCATTTACCAAATATATGCTAAAAT
>MTBT01000304.1 GCA_002282935.1 Microcystis sp. LSC13-02
CCCGTGAAGCGTCAACCCCATTGACGCGACCATTCTAAAAAAGTGGCGTGGTGAGGAATCGCCGTCCGTTTTACGGCGGCGAGGATGTCAATCGTACAAACCACAATCCCGAAATGCTGATCGTCACGACGATGCAAACGGATAAAATCAATTCTATTGATCGTCAAAATGGCTCGCTCTTGACTGACAGCAAACGCCAACACCTGCTCGTCAGGTATCCGTTGATTAGCATTTCCCGCTTCTTGCACCGTCAAAACATCATGGCCCAAATTTCTCAACAATTCCACAACCGGCAAGGGAAACTGCTCATCTGCATAAAAACGTGCCATCCCCTAAACTGCCTCATTCTGCTCAATGAGTAAATCAATCTCCTCTTCATGAGCTGCCGCATATACCCAAGCATTGGCTAAATCCGTAGCCTTAATAGTCGGATAACTTGTTAATAAATCAGCATCACTATAACCAAGACGACGAGCTTCTACTAACACCCAAACTGGAATTCTTGTATTGGCAATGCAGGCTTGTCCGCCGCAAACTTTAGGCGTTTTCTCAATTCCCTGCCAATTACCACCAAGACTTTGAGCGAGTAACTGGATTACCTGCACTTTTTCGCTAGGTTTGAGGGCAAGAAGTTGCTCTTCTAACTCTTTGATGATCACAGGCTTAAATCCCCATACAGTTTGGGCCAATTATCCTTAATCATTTTACTAGAAAATTTGGGTTTAAAAACTCCCACTTAAGGCAAATCGTGGAGCGAATGCAACAAAACCCGATTCCCCCCAATGCTCCTAGATTTACACGGGATATCTTACATGAACGCCGTTGATACAAATATCCTATTATTTTTCTTAATTTAATTATTCGTGGGAAGTCTCCATCAAATCCAGAGCAAATAGCAAAGCTTGTTTAATTTTACGCATATTTTCCTCGGTAAGTTCGCCCAGTTTTCGTTCCAGTCTCACCGATGAAATAGAACCTAATCCTTGTATATTTGCTACCGAACCTGTTCGTAGAAACCTCACCGCAGACAATTCCACCTCGTAGTTAGTACCCCGATTTTGTGTGGTTATAGGGATGTAGAGAACTAAGGCCATTGGTGGGTTGGGGTCAAGACGAGATACTATTACAACAGGTCGCGTTTTGGCAGCCAGTCCTAAATCAACTAGCCACACTTCACCGGGTTTCGGGTTCGTCAATTATATCTAATACCTCCTGCTCAACCAATCTAGAACGGAGAAGTTCTAACGCGTCTTGGTCTGCTAATTCGATAATCTCGACAAGATAACGTCGCACCTGTTCAACAGTTGCCGGTTGCCATTGACGCAGTTTAATTTCCAGTTCTTGAATCAGGGCATCCATATTTCAGTTTTGAAAGCCAATATTATCAGGATAACACGGTCTAAGTAAAAGGAAAATCGTCAAAGTAATGATCGATATCAATCGGGAACCACTCCCCGTCTAATACCTGTTCGAGGGAGAAAGGAGGCTCGACAGGAATCGCGTCGCGAGTGACTGCTTTCGCTTGTATTAGGGTTTTTCGAGCGTTTGAGTAGGCTTTTTGAAAATAATCCCGTGCGTGGTTGCTGAGAGTGATGGTTTCTAGCCACTCTCCCAGTTGAGTTCGGAAACTGGCAATTTCTCCTACCCAGTGACAGACGTTGCGTTCTCGCTCCCGTTCCGATTTGTGATAAGCTAACTTAAACAGGTGTTCGATCAGCCTAGTTAATAAACTCTCTACAGCCCTTCTGTCACTTTTACCCATGCACTCGACTTCCTCGATCAGATTTTCCCAGTCCACGTCATCAAACTTTTTTAGCTTTAAAAGTTCGGCGGTTTTGGAAGCCCAAAGAACAAAATCCTGATCGTATAATGCTTTCATTGATAAAGCTGTTTCTACTGCCATAGTTTCGTTCCAACTCCTAATAAAACTATTTCTTTAGCTTAACTTTAACTAGCGCAAACCCTTTTAACTTTTTTATCTTTTACTAAATATTATAACTCGATCTGATCAGACGTTATACAATAAATCTTGTCCCTCGATCGCATTGTCCCATGACTACCCCCTTCACTGCCGCAGAAATTGCCTCAGAAGGCATCAAACCCGAAGAATACGAAGACATAGTCAAAAGACTGGGAAGACACCCCAACAAAGCCGAATTAGGAATGTTTGGCGTGATGTGGTCAGAACACTGCTGTTATAAAAACTCCCGGCCGCTGCTTAAACAATTCCCCACCACCGGCGAAAAAATTCTCGTCGGTCCCGGAGAAAATGCCGGAGTAGTGGATTTAGGCGATGGATTGCGATTAGCCTTTAAAATCGAGTCCCATAATCATCCTTCTGCGGTGGAACCCTTTCAAGGTGCCGCTACCGGAGTCGGAGGCATCCTGCGGGATATTTTTACCATGGGGGCGCGTCCCATTGCTATCCTCAACTCCCTCCGTTTTGGTAACTTGGAAGATGCCCGCAATCGTCGCATTTTTGCCGGAGTCGTGGAAGGGATAAGTCATTATGGCAATAGTGTCGGCGTTCCCACGGTGGGCGGTGAGATATACTTCGATAATGCCTACAATGGCAATCCTCTGGTTAATGCCATGGCTTTAGGGCTAATGGAAACCGAAGAAATCGTCAAATCTGGGGCAAAAGGCCTGGGAAATCCGGTTTTATACGTTGGTTCTACCACCGGCCGCGACGGTATGGGAGGGGCGAGTTTTGCCAGCGCCGAATTAACCGATAAATCTATGGATGACCGGCCCGCGGTGCAAGTGGGCGACCCTTTTCTGGAAAAATCCCTGATAGAAGCTTGTTTAGAGGCATTTAAGACCGGCGCGGTGGTGGCGGCCCAGGATATGGGGGCCGCAGGGATCACCTGTTCTACTTCCGAGATGGCGGCCAAGGGAGGGGTGGGAATTGAATTAGACCTCGATAAAATCCCCGTCCGGGAAACCGGGATGGTTCCCTACGAATATCTGCTATCGGAATCCCAAGAAAGAATGTTATTTGTGGCAGCATCGGGACGAGAAGGCGAATTAATCGAGATTTTCCATCGTTGGGGACTTCAGGCTGTGGTCGCTGGCACTGTTATCGCTGAACCGATCGTCCGTATATTATTTAAAGGGGAAATTGCCGCCGAAATTCCTGCCACGGCCCTAGCGGATAACACTCCGATTTATCATCGGGAATTACTAACAGAACCGCCAGAATACGCCCAAAAAGCTCAATTATGGCAAGATAGCACGATTCCTATTCCCGAATCCTATAACGAGATTTTATTAAAACTGCTCGATAGTCCCTCGATTGCCTCAAAACGCTGGGTTTATCGTCAATATGATCATCAAGTCCAGAATAACACCGTTATTCTCCCCGGGGGAGCCGATGCGGCCGTGATTCGCGTGCGTCCTCTGGGTGCTAATCCCGCAAATTCTCGGCGCGGTGTAGCGGCGACTACAGATTGTAATCCGCGATACGTTTATCTTGATCCCTATAACGGGGCTAAGTTGGCCGTGGCAGAAGCGGCCAGAAACCTTAGCTGTGTTGGTGCTGACCCTATTGCTGTCACGGATAATCTCAATTTCGGCAGTCCAGAGAATTCAATCGGTTATTGGCAATTAGCCAGTGCTTGTCAGGGTATTGCCGAAGCTTGTCGGGAAATGAATACACCAGTGACTGGGGGTAATGTCTCTTTGTACAACGAAACCGTTGATGCAGCTGGCAGCCCCCAGTCTATTTATCCGACTCCCGTGATTGGGATGGTGGGATTAGTGCCGGATATAGGGGAAATTTGCGGTCAAGGTTGGCAAAAAGCGGGGGATTTAATCTATCTTTTGGGTTTTTCCTTGCCAACTATCGGCGCTTCCGAATATTTAGCCGTTATTCACGGTTTGGTGACGGGAAAACCGCCGGTAATTGATTTTGAATTAGAAAGAAAGGTACAAGCGGCCTGTCGTCGGGGAATTCGCGCCGGTTGGGTGAAATCTGCCCACGATTGCGCGGAGGGAGGTTTAGCCACTGCTTTGGCAGAATGCTGTATTAGTGGCCAATTAGGGGCGGAAATTGACCTTTCTTGGCACAATCAAGGCCGTTTTGACGCGGTGTTATTCGGAGAATTAGCTAGTTGCATTATCGTCTCCGTTTCCTCCGAAAATCAGCAAGATTGGGAAGAATATCTAAAGACACAATTAAGAGACTATTGGCAAATAACCGGCAAAGTTAGCGAAAAAAGCGATAATATTCGGATTTTTGACCGGGATAAACAACCGGCGATCGATGTTAGTCTAGAAACTATACAGCAAGTTTGGTCAAAAGCGATCGAAAGAAGACTGTAATCTTCAAGCCATCAGCCGTCAGCTAGATAAGAGCGATAATAACTAGAAAAATGGCTAATTATATCGATAAATAAAGGCTGATAGCTGATCAATAAATCGTTAAAAGAAGATTAAGATCGGGTAAGATTTTGTTACCAAAGTATTCTGCAGCCCCAACCCTCTCATGTTTAGCCATCCCGACTCATCCCTATCCCTGAACCGCGTCGATAAGCCTGAAGAAGCCTGTGGAGTTTTTGGACTCTATGCCCCTGAGGAAGAAGTAGCAAAACTGACCTATTTTGGACTCTATGCCCTGCAACACCGAGGACAGGAATCGGCAGGTATTGCCACCTACGACGGGGAAACGGTGCATTGTTACAAAGAAATGGGCTTAGTTTCCCAAGTTTTTAGCGAAACTGTCCTTAAAACCTTGCCCGGTACTCACGCTGTCGGTCATACTCGTTACTCTACCACTGGTTCTAGCCGTCGCGCCAATGCCCAACCTGCTGTGATCGAAACCCGTTTAGGTAAACTTTCCCTAGCACATAATGGCAATTTAGTCAATACTTTTGAGTTAAGAAATGTATTAGAAAAGCGCGGTTGTGATTTCGGCACCACCACCGACTCGGAAATGATCGCCGTCGCTATCGGACAGGAAGTGGATAGTGGCAAGGATTGGATACAAGCGGCGATCGATGCCTTTAGCTATTGTAGCGGGGCTTACAGCCTTGTTATCGGCACACCGACGGGAATTATCGGGGTGCGGGATCCCAATGGTGTCAGACCGTTAGTAATTGGGGTTTTGCAAGAAGAAGGCAATCCCCCCCGTTATGTTTTAGCTTCGGAAACCTGCGGATTAGATATTATCGGGGCCGATTATCTGCGGGATGTGCAGCCGGGGGAATTAGTTTGGATTAGTGAAGATGGCTTATCTTCAGTGGATTGGGCCATGAAACCGGAGAAAAAATTATGCGTTTTCGAGATGATTTATTTTGCTCGTCCCGATAGCATTGTTCACGAGGAATCTTTATATACTTATCGGGTACGTTTGGGGGAACAATTAGCCAAAGAGTCGCCGGTAGAAGCGGATATGGTGATGGGAGTTCCCGATTCTGGTATTCCAGCTGCGATCGGATTTTCGCGCATTTCTGATATTCCCTACGCGGAAGGATTGATTAAAAATCGTTATGTGGGACGGACTTTTATTCAACCAACCCAACACATGAGAGAGTCGGGAATTAAGATGAAATTGAATCCTTTAAAGGATGTTTTACAGGGAAAAAGAGTTATTATTGTTGATGATTCGATCGTGCGGGGAACCACTAGCCGGAAATTAGTTAAAGCTTTACGCGATGCTGGTGCAAGAGAAGTTCACATGAGAATATCTTCTCCTCCGGTGACTCATCCTTGTTTTTATGGTATTGATACGGATAACCAAGAGCAATTAATTGCGGCAACTAAATCGGTGGCGGAAATTCAGGCACAAATCGGGGTGGATAGTTTAGCTTATCTCAGTCATGATGCCATGTTAACAGCAACGAAGGAAGACCCGAAAACCTTCTGTACTGCCTGTTTTAATGGTGATTATCCGATTCCTGTACCCGATAATGTTAAGCGCTCGAAGTTGATCTTAGAAAAAGTTAAATAACCCCACTGCTAAATCCTCTGAAAACAATCGGCAATTTCCTGGGGAGTTAAAAGAGAATTAGGATAACTGGAAAGTTGTCCTAATTTTTGTGCTAATAAAACTGCTTGGGGTGGAGTTAGATAGGTTTTGGCTAAGAGAGCGGTTTGATGATAAGCTTGCCGGATTGGGGCATCTAAAAGGATAGTTCCTTGACCCATAATAATTACTCTTTCGGCGTATTCTGGCATTAAATAGAGGTGATGGGTGATAACAATCACCGTTTTGCCCATCTGGTGTAATTGACGACTCACCTCTAAAATTGCCTTAGCCCCTTGGTAATCTTGGCCGGTGGTCGGTTCATCAAACACAACTATGCGCGGTTCCATGGCTAAAATTGCCGCAATCACTACCCGCGCTCGATCGCCTTTCGGTAAGGAGAGAGGATGATAGGATCGATATTCTAGCAATCCCATGGCTTCTAGACTTGCTTTCGTGCGTTGGGTAACGATTTCTGGAGGATAACCGAGATTAGTCGGGGCAAATGATACTTCTTTCTCGACAGTGGTGTTAAAAATCTGATTATCGGGATTTTGGGCTACATAACCGATCAAACGGGCTAAATCACTGACAGAAAAGCTATCGATCGAACGTCCATCAATCATAACTTGACCGGTGGTCGCCGAGAGAAGATTGAGAAAATGCTTGACTAAAGTGCTTTTTCCCGCCCCATTTTGACCGATAATCAGCAGATATTCCCCTTCGGCAATATCGAGGGACACATCCCGCAAGGCGGTAGTACCATCGGGATAGGTATGGCAGAGATTTTTTACCCTCAGTATGGGGTTTAAGGGGTCAGAAACCGACGATAAGGGAGGGGTTGGGGTTATCTGATGGTAAAAGGATTTAAGCTCGTTTAAACGGGCAAAACCGCGGTCTAGGGTGACAGGAATTGATTCGATCTCGCGTAGCGAGCGTGTTGCGAGCGCCCCGATGTTTTGCTCGATCAAAGCAAAAGTAGTGGCCACTTGCGGGGGACGCAGGGCATTTTCCTGTAAACGTTGTACTTGGGAGTAAATCTCTGCTGGGGTTCCCATAGCTTCGATCGCACCTTCCCTTAATAGTACAAGGCGATCGGCATATTCGGCCATTTCCTCGGCCGCGTGGGAGACCATGACAATAGTGACACCGAGATGGCGATTTAATTCCTTAATGGTGGCGAAAACTTCTTGGGATCCCACCGGATCCAGTTGGGAGGTGGGTTCATCGAGAATTAACAAAGCGGGCTGAACTGCGAGGGCAGCGGCGATCGCTAATCGTTGTTTTTGTCCTCCCGATAGTTCCCCCGGCGATTTTTTTTCCATTCCCTCTAACCGGACTGCCGCTAAAACTTTGGGAATGCGCGCTTTAATTTCCTCTCGCGGTAGCCTTAAATTTTCTAAGGTAAAAGCGATTTCATTTTCTATAGAAGTGGCTAAAAGTTGCGTTTCGGGATCTTCAAATACTGCCCCCACATAGCGGGCCAAGGTGCTAACCGGATGGGTTAAAGTGTCTAAACCTGCTACTGTTGCATAACCAAAAAAACGCCCTCCGTAAAATTGGGGGACAATACCGTTAAGAGTTAAACAGAGAGTAGTTTTTCCCGCACCTGTGGGCCCGATAATACCTAAAAATTCTCCTCGATGAATTGCTAAAGAGATATTTTTCAGCACAAGATTGGAGGATTCGGGATAAATATAGGAAACTTTCTCTAATTGGGCGATGATTTCCATTATCGGTGGGGAATAGAAGACGGGAGTGGGGTAGATAGGGAGATGTTTTTATGGAAAATTTGAATTAGGGACGCTTCTATTTTTCGCTACCTCGACCGATGAACTTGATTATCACACAGGTGGCCCACTACTCTGTCAATTTTAAAACTATCAGAAGATTTAAGCTAAGACGTATTTAAAGGCTGCATCTCATTTTTGTAAATCTACTGAGTTGGGATTTTTAAAGGGAAACTATCTTCTAAAATTGGTCATTGCTTCCGATTTTACCACTCAATCCAAGCCTTTGGGGGGTTCTACCCCCCAAACCCCCCGTTGGGGGCGTGGCGCCGCCCCCAAACCCCCCGCGCATTAGTTTTTCGATAATTGCTGATTTTCGGTATTTCTGCAATTGTACCAGTTACCGCTCGCCCGCTCGCAGAAAAACTTAATATTTTTACTCTTGACAAATTTGCTTTAAGGTGCTAACAAAATCAGGGTAAGAAATGCCGGCCGCTTCAGCGCGATGGATAGTGGTGGGTTGACGGGAATTGAGGGCAGCGATCGCTAGACTCATAGCAATGCGATGATCGGTAAAACTGTCCACTTCCGTGCCGAATAGGCCTGTACCGCCGGTAATCTCTAAACCATCGGGTAATTCCCTTACTTTTGCCCCTAGGCGATCAAGTTGGGTGGCCATCACTGTCAGGCGATCGCTTTCCTTCACCCGTAATTCCTCGGCATCCTTGATAATCGTCGTTCCTTGGGCAAAAACCGCCGCTACTGCCAAAATCGGAATTTCATCGATCAGACGGGGTATAATCTCACCAGCGATCGTGGTTGCCTGTAGTGGACTGGATTTCACCCGCAGATCCGCCACCGGTTCCCCCGTCACCACCCGTGGATTTTCGAGGGTGATATCTGCTCCCATTGCCTGTAAAACCTGTAAAACTCCAGTTCTAGTCGGGTTTATGCCCACATTTTCGATTAATAACTCGGAATTAGGCACAATTGCCCCCGCTACCAACCAAAAGGCTGCCGAACTGATATCCCCCGGTACAATCACCGTTTGTCCGGTTAAAGTGGGATAACCCGTCACCGTGACGCTATTAGTCTCCCCATCCACCTCAATATTTGCCCCAAAAGCGCGCAGCATCCGTTCACTGTGATCGCGAGATAAAGCGGGTTCCGTGATCGTGGTTTTCCCCTCCGTTAACAGTCCTGCGAGGAGAAGACAGGATTTCACCTGTGCAGAAGCAACGGGAGAATAGTAGTGGATCGGTTGCAGAGATTGCCCAGAAACGGCTAAAGGGGCCAAAGAATTGGCTTTTCTGCCCCAAATTTGCGCCCCCATTTCCCTTAGGGGTTTCACCACCCTGGACATGGGACGCGATCGCAGGGAAGCATCACCGGTAACGACAAAAAAACGGTCCCGATGACCGGCCAATAATCCTAACATTAAGCGGATCGTCGTGCCAGAATTGCCCGCATCGAGGATTTCTAGGGGTTCCTCAAGATTGCCTAAACCCCTACCTTTGACGATCACTTTCTCGCTGTTGAGTTGGGAAATTTCCACACCCATGCAGCGAAAACAACTAGCGGTACTGCGGGGATCTTCGCCCAATAATAACCCATGAATGACGGTTTCACCTTCGGCGATCGCTCCTAACATCAGGGAGCGATGGGATATAGATTTATCGCCGGGGATAGTGATTTTTCCCCGTAATCCCGTGATTTTGGCTGGATCAATGACTAAATCTTGATGGGATTGAAGGGGGTTAAGGGTGACAATAGACATGATCGTTAGGCAGATGAAGACAAGCTCGATCTATTTTCCCCCTTTACCTCGCCCTTTCCTTGTCAAGTTATGTAAAGAATATTAAGCTAGAAGCATTCAGTCATCAGTTTTTTATCATGGTGGTCTGTCACTTATCATCTGGGGAACGTTTGCGGTTGGCCACAATAATTACTTGGGTAGATTGGCGATTTAGCGCAAAGGAGGCTCGAATCAAGCTCAAGCAAATTTATCCATCAATCCAGGATTGAATAAGTAGTAGGGCCTGTTCAGTAATTTGTTGAGCTACTTGTTTATAGTTATGAGAATAGGGGGTTAAAGGTTGAACAGCTCTTAACCAACCTCCACTGGCTTCTGCTACGGCTAAATGATAGATTCTGCCATCGTCCTCTATGTTCAGTTTTTCTGTGTGAGTTGCATAAAAAGCGATTATTCTTTGAGGATCTGCACATTCTTCTACTAAATGAAGAGAACTACTTCCATGCACAATGGCTATATTTGGCAAACCTGTTTTTTCTGACCATTGATTGATTGCATTAAAAAAGCCAACTTGTGAGCCAAAATCTCTATTCCAGTCAATATCTAAAGATGTAGGGAGAGGATTTAAATTATGTTGTTTGCTAATTTCAATAACTTTCCGATGGATTTCTTCAAGATTTCCGTATTGGATAATAATAGGAATAACGATGATATTATGTTCTTTTAATTCTTTTTGAATCTTGCCAATGGCAGGAATACTATCTTCAAAGGGGAAAGACATATATTCTGAAATTTTCTGTTTTTCGCTGTCATTTGTACCATAGTCTGTCCCAAAAGTCTTTAAACCTGAAAAGGGTAAAAAGATAACTTTAGCCTCTTGACAATTCGTATTATCTCTGGCTAATTGAGCAACATAAAAAAGTTTTTTCGTAACTTTTTCAATCGTTTTTTCTGAAGCGAAAAGACAAGATTTATTAGGAACAGGATGAGCTATCCCTTCGTTGTCTTTGACAGTTGGGTAACTATCTCCTAAATTATGACGCAAAAAATCTACAGCATGACGCTCGGTAACAATATTGTAAATTAAAATATTGTATTTATTGGCAATTTTATTAATCATTTCATCGTTGGAAATACTATCGTTATAATCTTCAAAATAAACTTTAGCACCTGTTCGAGAGAAAGTTTCTATAGCTACTTCTTTAAAAGCTGAATCAGCGAGTACAACTACTGTAATGTCTTGTTTTTGATCATTAATAAGATAATCTAAATAGTCTTTTTGTGAACGCATACTGCGAAGACTAAAACCAATAGAATCAACAATGACCATTAATTTTTTTTGCTGCATTGAATAACCTCAAATTTGGATAGATCAGAATAAAGTGACAGACTAATGATTGTCTCGAAGAATTTTAGACACCTCCTCATATTGGGGTGAATAAACGTTTAAATAATCAAGAGCTTTCCGAAAAGTGTTTTGTGCTTCTTCTTTTTTTCCTTGCTCTTGATATAAAAAACCAATTTCCATATATGTCAACCCTTCTCCGTGTCTATCGGAACGACCACCACCCGTTGATGATACTTTCTTTTTAAAATTTAAACTTTTAAGATAATAATCATGTGCTTGCTCATAATTTCCCATTAGACGTTGAATTTTACCGAGTTCATTGAAACAAGTCCCTTGTCCTTGAAGATCATTTAACTCTTCTTTAATCTCCAAACTGGATTTTATTAATTTTTGTGCTTCTTGCAAAAACTCAATTTTTTTCTGACTGTTATAAAGCTCGATATAAACTTTGCCTAAAATGTTGGTTGTTTTACTTAATGCAAAGCGATTATTAAGTTTTTCTTTAAGCTCAAGACTCTCTTGTAAAACCTGTTTTGCACTCTCTAATTCTCCAAGATTGGGGTAAACTAATCCTAAAGCATCAAGGGCTTCGGCGATATATTCTTCTACATTAATGTCAAGATTTTGACTTTCCTGTATCTTTCTAAAAAGTTTTACTGAATTTTCCAAAGCTTCAGCAGACTCTTTCCAATTTCCTATTGAACGATTAAGAAAACCTAAAGTATATAAAGCCTTAGCCTCGCCATATTCATCTTTTAATTCTTGAAAAATATGTAAACTTTCTTCGCATTCATCTAAGCCCTCTTTGGCTTTTCCTAATAAACGTTGTAACTCAGCAAATTGATTAATTAAATAAGCTTCTGTTAAACGCTCTCCTGAGTTCTTGGCGGCATATATTGCTTCTTTTAGTATATCCTCTAAATCTTCCCAATAAGTCCGAATTGTGAGAAATCTTTGTAAATTTTGACAAATTTCAACAATTCGTTGCCATTGTCCATCTTCCTTAGCATAGCTTATCGCTAGTTTAATGTTATTTAACTCCGTTTGAAAGAAGTCAAAAGCGTTATTTTCAAGATTTTTTCGATCTTCAGGAGAAAATTCAGGAGATTTTCGATAAAATTTGGGATCAAGATAGTTATTATTTTCAAGTGTAAACTCATTGTATTTGCCAATATATGTTGGCATAGTAACCTCACGATACCTTTTATACAACCACTCTAGCTTTTGTTTAAATTTTTGTAATTCTTCAGGCGTAAACATTTCTTCAAGCTCAAGATCAATTAATTCCTTTTCTTCATCAGTCAATACATCAGAATATCTCTGTGATGACTTTTGTAGATGACCAAAAAGTGGTGAATCCTGCAAGTCTTGACGCATATCATGTTCATTGTTTTCTATCATTGAATTATTCTCCTTGTATAGTTTAGAATTTTGTTAAAGAACGTACTTGTTAGAACGTGTAAATAATAGCGCTGTTCATAATACTCCTCTCTTTCTAAGAAGCATAAACGCCAAGTATTATCAATAGCTTGAAAAAACTGATCTTCTGTTAGTGTTTGTTGCGTTAAAGATAAAAGTCTATCGTTGGTAGTTCCCTCTTGCTCTTTTAGCAATGCTAGAAATAACATAAAATCCAAGTCTGATGGAGATAACATATTCAAAGAGGGGAAAAATATACGCCACCAAAATTTTTTAAAGACGTTCATATCATCTTCTTGAACATCATCTTCTGTTAGGCGAACATTATATAAACTTTGTTCAATTTCTGCGATAGTTTTGTTTTTTAGTTGACCTGTTACTAATTTTAACGCTAAGGGTAAATAGCCAGTTTTATTGTTGCCAGTAAATTTTAGTAATTCTCCAGAATTATCAGAATAAAAAGTAATGTCTCTTTCCTGAGCAACTTGCTTCATTAATTTGATTGATGCCTCTTCCTGCAAACCTTGTAAATAATAATCCCAAACATCCACCTCTAAAGTATCAAAACGGTTGCGACTGGTAAACAGAACTTTACTATTTCCTAAAACTGAAGAAAGCCTCGCCGCAATTTCATTCTGAGATTCTGAAGTTTCCATATTGTCCAAAATTAAAAGAACTCTCTGACTAGATAATAACTCTCTAGTTTTGATTTCTCGTATCTCACCTTTTAAACCTATCAAATCAAGAAGAGAATCCATGTTGCTAACATCGTCTTTAAGTGAAGCTAATAATTGCTTGGGAATATTTTCAAGAATTGAATCAAAAGTCATACGAGTCGAATTGAACTTTGTTGAGGCGGTTTGCCAGACAACATATCGAAAACCCATTGCTCGGAAATCTCTGGCAACTTCAATAGCCAGAGAGGTCTTACCATTCCCTCCCAGTCCAGTAATTCCCACTAGGCGTTTACCTTTTGAGTCACTGAGAGCGTCTTTGATTCTGTCAATTTCTTGTTCACGTCCTAAAAGTTCAATATAATTGGGATTAGGAATTTTGGCTCGTTCTAGCTGATACTTTTGCTCATCTTCATTTTCTATATTTTCTTGTACTTTTTCTCCTTTTAATTCACTAATTTTTTGTTGACACTCTTTGATGGCTTGTTTGATCGTAAATCTTTTTTCTGAATCGGAAGCCTTAGCTTCTTCTATTTGTAAATGCTTTAATTTTTCTTCCCAAAGTTTTATAGCTTCCTGATTAATATTCATGGATGAGTATTCAGTTTTTTTTTGACAGGGTAAATATTTATCAATAAATTCTCTTACCCCTATATAAACCGTGTCATTCTCACTTTGAGGTTTAACAATAGAAAAATGATCCGCTCCATTGACGGCAGTTGGTCTAACACCTATAACATTTGGATCACTACTGAAGCGATCCACTACTAAGCGTTTTCCTATCGCAGGAATTTCTGTTTCTTCGGTTTCATAAAAGGCTTTTGTTTCAATGTCATAAGTTTTTGTATTACCGCTATACCATTTACCTGATTTATATAACTGGGTGTTAGTATTATCTGAGCGAAGTTCACTAATAATCACATTTTCTTCAAGAAGACGAAACGTTCTTACAATTTGAGCTAATAATTCCTTGAAATTAGCTAACTCTGAACCTTGATGAGGGGTGGCACAAAAAACAACTCCTTTGGTTTGTCCAATAATTTCCCTCATTTCGTCATTACTATTAAGATCATCATGAGCTAAATAAAGTGTCTCTTTGACAATTAAACCGCCTAAACTATGAGTAACAAAAATTTTGGGTTTGATCAAAATATCTCTTTGCCGCAAAAGTTCTAAAAGCTCACTTGCTTGATCTATGATGGGAGAAGCCTTTCCCGTATAACTCTCTATTTTACCTTTGACTATTGGTAATATTGATAAACCACTACTTTCTTTAAAAGGCATGGCTTCATATCCATAAGACCAAATCCCTAAATCTGGTCTATGTTTACCAAGCCAATTTAACCAAAAGTTGAGATCGTGTAACTCTTGATTCCAAAATTGCTCTGTATCAACTTTGTCTCTTATTTCTTCTGGGTTGGGATACCAAGCTGTAATGGGATGATCCCCTAGTCCATGAACGAAGATAACATCCCCCCTACGATTAGAGTCATCGCACCCACCGTTAATCTTCAGTAAGCCCAATCTTCTCTTAGCCATACTCCACTACCAGTCATCGTATAGTTATGATAAGATTCATTATAGTTGATCCCTCGCAAGTGTCAATCTATTTTCCCCCTTTACCTCGCCCTTTCCTTGTCAAGTTATGTAAAGAATATTAAGCTAGAAGCATTCAGTCATCAGTTTTTTATCATGCTGTCACTTGTCATCTGGGGAACGTTTGCGGTTGGCCACAATCATTCTCAATCAACTTGTCGGCCAACAACAACCATCGACCGATCAAAATGATACCTGGACTGAGGAGGATCAGATCGATCTTGTCAATTTTTCCCTAAACTATGCGGCCAAAACTTTCTCTGATGTGGAGGGGGTTAATTGGTGACGTTTTCCCCTGGAGATGTGGTGACAGTTGATTTTCCCGGTGTGACAGGAACGAGGGAAAGGACACAAAGATCGATCGCTCCTGTATAAGTTAAACTTATCACACAAAGAATAAGAGAGCCACCGATTGTTCCCTAACCCTACGATTTTTTACTAAAATAACTGATAACTGATAACTGATAACTGATAACTGATAACTGATAACTGATTATGTCTCGTCGTCAACTGTTGAGTTTTTTAATTGCAGTAATTCTGGCATTTTTTGCCTTTATTCCCGATGCTAACGCTTTAGGTGGTCCCCAACCCCCTTTAAATCAACCGGCACCCGATTTTACCCTACCGACTAACACGGGAGAAGGCAATATTTCCCTATCGGATTATCGGGGTAAGTGGGTAGTTTTATATTTTTATCCCAAGGATTTTACCCCGGGCTGTACCCTAGAAGCGCGGCGTTTTCAGCAGGATTTGCCGAAATATATGGCTAAAAATACGCAAATTTTAGGGGTAAGTGCCGATGATGTCGATTCTCATGCGGAATTTTGTGACTCGGAGGGTTTAAAATTTCCCTTACTAGCAGATACTACTGGAGATGTTAGTAAAGCTTATGGTTCTTGGATGGGTTATGTTTCCCTGCGTCATACCTATCTTATAGATACCCAAGGGATTTTAAAAGAGATTTATTTAGGGGTAAATCCTGCCATTCACAGTGCCGAAGTTTTAGCACGTTTAGAGGAATTACAGGCGAATTCATAAAAAAAATCCCGACCACGATTTTTTCATCGGTGGGGGATTAACAACCTTAACCGAGATAATCAGGACTAATTGCAATCATCGTCCTTATCACCCTTACAGTCACGGTTTTGTAAAATTAGCGGCGAAGAGGAACGGTCAAAATGGTTATCTTGACTATTAACCGCTAAAGTGTGAGGAATTGAACCTAACAGCAAGGAGACCACAACAAACAAGGTTAACGAGATTTTCATGGCTTTACTCCCTTAAACACCATCAGGTAATTGACCTATTTTTAGCATAGGGCTTTCCTTCTAGGATGTCAGTCCCATTGCCAAGACGGAGAAAGGGGTTAACATGGAAAAAAAGAGAATATAAGTAGAATAAAGTAGAACCGGATGAAACCACAGGGATGGGACGAGTTTCTTAAACATCTAGCTAGAGAATACGGTGTTCAAGGCAAATTAAAGGAGATTTTTTTAGTTCGTTTTGCCTACGAAAATTGGCGTAAACCGGATGAGGAAATTTGGGAAATGGCTGAGGCCGCCAGCCATGAAACCTATAAAAAACAAATGACTAAAATCTATAGCTATTTCTCGGCAGATAAAGATAATGGCTGTCCCGAACTAGAATTAGGTAGTAAAGGACCGGGTAAGTTCCAAATCCTCCGAGAATGGTTCAAAGATCTCAAATATCCTCAATGGAAAAATCACCCCACTCCGATAGTAGCAGAAAAATCAGTTATAGATACTTATATTAGCCGCCCTCCCGTCGAAAGCGACTGTTATCAAGAAATTAATCGTCCGGGGTCACTTATTCGCATTAAAGCTCCCGAAAAGACCGGTAAAACTTCTCTCCTTAAACATCTGCTCGCTCAGGCAGATAGTTGGGGACATAGCACAGTTTATATTAATTGTCAAGTGGCAGAAAAGGCGATGTTTGCCAGTTTAGACCGATTTTGTCGCTGGTTTTCGGCAAATGTCAGCCGAGAATTGGGTTTAAAGCCTCAATTAGATGAATATTGGGATGAGGAACTATTTGGCAGTTTAATCAGTTGTCAAACCTATTTTCAGTCCTATCTTTTGGAACAGATTAACGGGCCTCTTTTTTTGGCCCTAGATAATTTAGACAGAATTTTCGAGTATCCCGACATCGCTAGGGATTTTCTGCCACTTTTGCGCTGTTGGCACGAAGAAGCTAATAATTTGGAAATCTGGCAAAATTTGCGGTTAGCGATTGCTAATTCCACGGAAATCTATATTCAATTGGACGCTAATCAATCTCCCTTTAATGTCGGTCGTGCGATTAAATTACCCGGTTTTAGTCTCGAACAACTGGAAAACTTGGCCAGTAGCTACGGATTGCCTAAAAATGAGGATAATCAGCGTTTTATCGGGGATTTAATTGCCTTAGTCTCTGGTCATCCCTATCTTAGTCGTTTGGCCCTGGAAGCGCGGGTGCGCGGGGAAAAAAATATTCTCCCTAATGCTGCTACCCAAGGGGGAATTTATGCGGCACACTTGCGTCATCACTGGGATAGTCTGCAAAAACAGCCGGAATTATTGACAGCGATGGGGGCAGTGGTTAATTCTCCCGATAAGAGAGCGCGATTAGAACCGATTACTGCCTATAAACTGGAAAGTATGGGTTTAATTCAGTTAAAAGGCGATCTAGCCCAGCCTAGCTGTCAATTATATCAGCTTTACTTCCGAGAAGAACAGACCGGCAGCGGTCTCTAGTAGATAATTAGACATCAATAAGCATCGGGTGCGATTAAAGATTGTTCAACTTGCTAAAGATTGTAGTTCGGAAGTGGCATAAACTCTAACATTAACAGAAAGTTGCCGATTTTAATCTTGTCCTAACCGAGCAAAATTGACAATTGAATCTGTAATTTTAAAAATATCTATCCCGTCAATCTCATCTAACCGCAAATGCTCAAAATTTTAGTTGATGGTACACCGATAAGACAAAATCCTAGTGGAATTGGATTATATGCTTATCACCTGATTGCCGAATTAGCTAAATTACAAAACCAAGAAAACTTTTCTCTGTCCCTCTGTTTTCAACCGTCGGTAAAAAATTGGCTGCGGGGTAATCTTTCTATACCCGAAAAACTGCAATCCTATCCAGAGGTTAAATGTTTACCAATTCCCGTCAGTCTTAGCAATATATTAACCCGATTTCCTAATCCTCTAATTCCCTATCTAGAAAACTTTCTTGATTCTCCCGATATTCTCCACGGATTGGATCATGTGGTGTATCCTTGTGGTCAGAGTCGTAAAGTTATGACTATTCATGATGTTACTTTTATTAAATATCCTGAGTTTGTCACGGGGATTGTCAAAACCTACACCCAACGGATTAAACAATCTCTACAATGGACAGATTTAGTCATTGCTAACTCTGCAAGTACCAAACGAGATATTATTGAATATTTAGATGTGAACCCAGAGAAAATTTTTGTTACTCCCCTCGCAAGTCGTTATTCTTCTCCCCTAAATCTTCCCTCATCTCTAACTATCACTAAACCCTATTTACTCTTTGTTAGTACCCTAGAACCCAGAAAAAATATTATTAATCTTATCGATGCTTTTAATTATCTCAAGGACAGGTATAAATTAGACCATAATCTGATTCTGATTGGCAAAAAAGGATGGAAGTATCAACCAATTTTCGATAAAATATCTCAGTCTCCCTTTCGAGATAGTATCCAACATCTTGATTATCTTGCTGATGACTTAGTTGCGGATTATTATCAAAAAGCCGATGTTTTTGTCTATCCTTCTTTTTATGAAGGTTTTGGATTACCAGTTTTAGAAGCGATGACTTTAGGTTGTCCTGTGGTAACTGCTAATACTGCATCCTTACCCGAAGTCACCGGAGACTCGGCAATATTAATTAATCCCGATAATCCCCTAGAAATTGCCACGGCAATCTATCAGGTGATTAGTGATACCTCTCTCCGTCAAGACTTAATCACGAAAGGAAAAAAACAAGCGGCAAAATTCTCTTGGCAAAAAACCGCACAAGCTACTATAAAAGCTTATCGTTCTCTTTTATAATAACTAGCCAATATCTATGAATAAAAATAAACAATTATTAATCAATCTTGCTTTTCTGGGTACTAAATATACTGGATTGACTACCTATACTAAAAATCTCATTCCCCAATTAGCCAACTTAAATCCTACCCTTATCACTTCTAATAGTTACCCAGATTTTAACACCTATCCTGTCTCGGCAAACCTCACCCAAGAACAGGGAACCAAAGGCAATATTAAGCGCTTAATTTGGACAGAAACCCAACTCTATCAAACCTATCAACAATTGAAATCTTCCCTGCTATTTACCCCCATTCCCGAAGCACCTATTTATGGAAATTGCCGCTATATTGTCACGGTTCATGATTTAATTCCCCTGCGATTCCCGAAATTTTCTCCCCTAACTTTTTATAATAAATACTATTTACCCCAAGTCCTGAAAAAAGCCACACATATTATCGCTGTTTCCCAAGCAACTGCCTCGGATATTAATAAGTTTTTTAACATACCTCTTGACAAAATAACCGTGATTCTTTCTGGATATGATTCTCACAATTTTCGTCCTCTAAATCTGGCGACTCGTCCCTATTTTCTCTATCTTGGTCGTTATGATCCTCATAAAAATCTCGGTCGTTTAATTACTGCTTTTTCCCAAATCGACCCCGAATATCAATTATTAATTGTCGGTCAATTTGACCCGCGTTTTACCCCGGCTCTACAGCAACAGGTAGAAGCATTATCAATCTCTCAACGAGTGCAATTTTTAAACTATGTTTCCTATGAAGAATTGCCGCAACTTTTAAACCAAGCAACTGCTTTAGTTTATCCCTCTCTTTGGGAAGGTTTCGGATTACCTGTACTAGAAGCTATCGCCTGTGGAACTCCTGTCATTACTTCTAATCTTTCCTCTCTCCCGGAAGTCACAGGAGAGGCGGCAATTTTAATTAATCCCTATAGTATCGATGAGATGAGAGAGGCAATGCAGCAAATCGCCATGGATGAACAATTACGCCTAAAATTAAAGTCCCTCAGTCGTCAACGCGCCGAGCTTTTTAGTTGGGAAAAAACTGGTCAAGAAACCGCCACAATTCTGCAAAGTTTTCTCTAAAAATGGTGACAAAAAAACTTATCAATCATTGTCGGATGGGTTAGACGGCAGTAATCATTAAAACTCAAGGATAAGTGATCGATCCGTCGTAACCCATCTTTCCAGAATTTGTGACAATGACAAAAATTTTACATATTTTCTAGTCTCTTTTATTCTGCAACACCCAATATCAGAACAGGAATATCGATATTAGAAACTCCTCGGCTTTCCAAATCCCAGACAAATTGTTCAAAATAGGATACTCCTGTGGACATTTCATCTGCAAATGATTTTACTGGAACAATTTCTATGCCAACATTAATAACTTTTAGATTCCGAAATATTGTCATTTTTGCACACACATTGTAAACCATAAACGCATATTTACCAAATTGCACCTCAACTCCCACATTGCTTTTGATAAAATCCATTTCACGAAATGCAGCTCTTTGAGATAAATGTTTCTGTATGTATTCAGGCGTATAATATTTAGTTGGGTAATTACAAGGAACTCTATATTTTTCCCACTGTCTTAGCTCAAATTCATCTTTGAAGACATTATTAAGTTCTCGGGGACTGTAAAGCAGTCTGTCTACCATCGTTTTTTCTTGACTACGTTTTGTTTTGCAATCCTCACTATTAATCGCCCTGATAATATCCTTAACTTCTTCTAATTCATTCCTGTATTCACTTTCAATAACTTCTTGACCGTTATTAAATGAATAAATACCAGCGATAATCATTGCTGTTACCTTCCTATATATTATTGTGCCATTCTTCGGGAATTTGAGCGACTTTTTCTTGGCCAGTAGGCTGATGAATAGGTTTTCCTAAAGGACGAATTTTGAGATTTCCTTGCAAATAAGCGGCGATTCTTTCCCTGGCAATTTTCACATATTCTGCTTCTTTTTCACTCCCCATCACTCGACGATTGTGCATAATACTAGCAATCAGAGAAGTTCCAACCCCGGCAAAAGGATCAAAAACCCAATCCCCCTCATTTGTCAAGGCTAAAACACATCTTTCTACTAATTCGATTGGATATTGACAAGGATGGATAGTTTTCTCTGGATGATTAGATTTAACGTTAGGAATATCCCATAGTAACTCATCCCATTCTTGTGCTAAAAACTCCCAAACATCGCTGGGATTTTTCCCTAAAGGATTACCAGAGGGTTTACCGATATTTTTACCTTTAAAATGGCGCTTACCAGGGTATTTAGCGGGGATTCTCACAGGATCAAGATTAAAGGTATATTTATCGGTTTTTGTCAACCATAAAATAGTTTCATATCTGCCAGAAAATCTTTTAGAGGTATGTAATCCATGGCCAAAATGCCAGACAATTCTATTTCTTAAAAAGAAACCCATTTGTTTAAATAGCTGATAATAAAAAATATCTAAAGGATAAACTTCACCCTCTTGAACGAAATTTCCCACCTGCCAGCAAATACTGCCATTATCTTGCAAGATTCTAGAGAATTCTCGCATAATTTTGGTTTGGGTTTCCAGATAAGTATCCAAAGAGATTTTTTTTTCGTAGTCTTTTCCTAAATTGTAGGGAGGAGAAGTAATAATCAAGCTCACAGAATTATCTGGTATAGTCTTGATAAAATTATTGCTATCTCCTTGATAAAGAATTATTTCGGCATCAGGTTGATAAAAGTCTCGCACTGATTTTGACTGAGAAAATAAGGGCAACTGATTCATAGACAATTTAGCAGAGAAGAGCCACTTTAAATTATATAGTTTTCTGGACTAAAAATCCCAAAGATTTCGGGCTGTGTAAACTGGAAGTTTTACCATCTACCACCGCAGTTATTCAGCAAGCACCAAGTATTCTTACTCATAGTACAATGGGGATGCTCCCTATTTTACATCCAATATTCAAGAGAGCCAGTTTTTTCAAACAATTAATGTTATCTGTAGCCAGCAAAGATATAACAAAAATTCTACTTTTTTAGATAAAAATCGGGAAGAAATAGTCAGTGTTTTTCCTATTCTTCCCTTAACTCAGATTAGCTTAAACCGGGGACGCACTCGCCTAATTCCACTGTAAAAGGTTGCCAAGGACGAGGATCGATTACTTTTGTTGGCAAAGCATGGGATGTTAATAATTCTTGAAAAGATTCGGGACTACCCCCAGCACTTAACACCGCCATCAATAAACCTTTAAACTCAATATCACCACCGGCAGCCGTAGAAATAATATATTGAGGCTGCAAGCGTTGACAGACTGCTAAAGCGCTTTCTTGTCCTTTGATTACCGGTCCGAGGAAAGGTATTTTTAAGTCAATCAAAGGAGTGATAATCACATCGATTTTACCCAAAGAATCGAGGGTAGGAGAGTGATATCCGTGGGGTTCGTAATAGATAGTTTGATTGGTCGCTAATTCCTTGATAATATAGCCATTTTCCACCAGAGTCGGCCCTACTGGAGAACCGGGGACAGCAGTAATTTTGATCGCATTGTCAAAGATATAACTAGAACCGTGGGTTAAAGGGATGGGATGGGTATAATTGAGGGATTTAACGACTTTTTCGGCATTCGGAGAAGCTACCACGGGAATTTGGCGATCGAGTACCTGTAAAGTAGGAGGATGAGCATGATCTTCTAAACCTTGGGAGAGAAGAATCAGATCGATATGTTCGGGAATGGCATGATTAGCGGTTTTTTTGCCCTCAAATAGCCAAGTTAAATTACCAAAAGTCAGGGAACCTACCAACCAAGGATCGAGAAGCAGGCGTTTTCCCCCGATTTCGATTAACCAAGAATTACTATCAAGCCAAGTTAACTGCATATAAGAAGAATGGGGATTTTCTTAATTTAATTTAACATTAGCATTAATTTTTCTGGGGTTGGGGGTTTTTCAGTCATCAGTGAATGCCATTGATAGCAGTTATCTTAATGGTGAGGTACGAAGTCTCTGGTTTTAGGGAACAGGCAACAGTAGTTGGTCGTCTGGGGACGATAGCAAATTAGGTTACACTTCATCTTTAGGAGAAACACTGTAACACTCCTCACTCAATGCTGGTCACTGAAAACCCAAATCTGATTACTGATCACTGATTACTGATCACTGATCACTGATCACTGATCAGTCAAGGCTTAAGAAATAGGGAAAGTTTAGCTATCTTAGGGAAAGTAGGCGCTAAAAGGGGAGGAAGAACGCATCAGCCGAGACTGAATTTCTATGACTAAACGTACCTTCGGTGTTATCGGACTAGCTGTCATGGGAGAAAATCTCGCTCTCAATGTGGAGAGTCGGGGTTTTCCTATCGCTGTTTACAATCGCACCGCCAGCAAAACTAAAGAATTTATGGAAACTCGCGCCGTCGGCAAGGATGTCAAGGCGGCCTATAGTTTAGAAGAATTCGTCCAAATTTTAGAGCGTCCCCGCAAAATTCTGGTCATGGTAAAAGCTGGCCCGCCGGTGGATGCCGTGATTGAACAATTAAAACCCCTTCTCGAAGAAGGAGATATGATTATCGATGGCGGTAACTCCCTCTACGAGGACACAGAAAGACGCACCCGCGACCTAGAATCGACCACTAAACTCGGTTTTGTCGGTATGGGGGTCAGTGGTGGCGAAGAAGGTGCTCTGCACGGTCCTTCCCTGATGCCGGGGGGTACAGAGTTCGCCTATCGGGAATTAGAGCCGATTTTAACCAAAATTGCCGCCCAAGTCGATGATGGTCCCTGTGTCACCTATGTGGGATCTGGTGGTGCGGGCCATTATGTGAAAATGGTTCACAATGGCATCGAGTACGGCGATATGCAGTTAATTGCGGAAGCCTACGATGTGCTGAAAAATGGTCTAGGACTAAGCAATCAGCAGTTACAGGAAACTTTCGCCGAGTGGAATCGCACCGATGAGCTTAATTCTTATTTAATTGAAATTACCGCCGATATCTTTAAGTATGTTGACCCGGAAACCGGTCATCATTTGGTAGATTTAATCCTGGATTCGGCGGGACAAAAGGGAACCGGACGCTGGACCGTGTTAAGTTCCTTGGAGTTGGGGGTGTCAATTCCGACTATTTATGCTGCGGTTAATGCTCGCGTTATGTCCGCTTATAAGGATGAACGGGTGGCAGCCGCAAAAGAGTTACCCGGACCTGGGGAAACCTATCCGGAGGATGCGGCACTATTTGTGGATAAAGTGCGTGATGCTCTTTACTGCTCGAAAATGTGTTCCTATGCCCAGGGTATGGCTTTAATCGCTAAAGCTTCTCAGGAGTTTAACTATAATATCAGTCTGCCGGAATCGGCCCGGATTTGGAAGGGCGGCTGTATTATTCGCGCCGGTTTTTTGGATAAAATTCGCAAAGCTTTTGCGGAAAATCCGGGGCTGCCGAATTTGTTGTTAGCACCGGAATTTAAGCAAAGTATCCTCGATCGCCAAGAAGCATGGCGTGAGGTGTTAGTCTTGGCTAATAAGTTGGGAATTCCCGTCCCGGCTTTTAGTTCTTCTTTGGACTATTTTGATAGTTATCGTCGGGCCAATTTACCGCAAAATCTCACCCAAGCACAACGGGATTATTTTGGCGCTCATACCTATGAACGTACCGATAAACCCAGAGGTGAGTTTTTCCATACGGAATGGATGACTGAATTGTAAAGCTATCTAGGGTCTGCTGAAAAAGTTTTTCGGTGGGGGTAGGAGTCAGGAGTCAGGAGTCAGTAGCCGGTCGTTTCAGGCTTTGTTGCCCTTCAGCATGAACATCGGACTTTAACAGGTCAAAAGCTTTATTTTAAAAGGGTTTTACCATTATTCAGCAGACCCTATCTAATATTTTCTCCCCTTTTTGTTTCTCGTAAAAAGGGGGGATTTTTTTCGATATTTTGCTGATTAAGAGTTAACTATCGGTCAAGAAATTTCGATAACCCTTGAGCAAATTGTTCGGCAGTCATGCTCCAACCTCGATTGACAGGGACTAAAAGAGCGCCGGTGCTGAGAAGTAACCCCATGGTTGTCAATCGCTTCTAGGTGTTGAGCAGTGCCATAACCCTTGTGACGAGCGAGTCCATAATCGGGATAGCGTCTGTCCCAACGAATAATTAAGTCATCGCGCCAGACTTTCGCCACGATACTGGCCGCGGCAATTACCGGGGATTGTTGATCTCCCTGAATTACCGCCTTTTGGGGGATTGACAAATCTTTAATAATGTGCTTACCATCGACCCAGCAGAGACTGGGGGAAAGGGGTAATTTCCCGATAGCTCTGCTCATCGCCAGTAGGGAGGCATGAAAAATATTCAAGCGATCGATCTCTTTCACGGTAGCATAACCGATGCGACAAACAAAATCCCGTTGTATTTGCCGGCTCAACTTTTGCCGTTTTTGGGGGCTAAGTTGCTTACTATCCTTCACCCCCAACTCCCACAGCCGCGCAAAACCAGAGGGGACAGTGACCACTACCGCCGCCACCACGGGGCCAAATAAAGCCCCGCGCCCCACTTCATCGACACCGGCAATTAAGGGTTCTGCGCTCATTACGGCTCGGCAGTGGCGGAGGAACGACGACGACGACGACGCAGCACCGCGGTTTCAGGCTCTATTTGTGGCTCCTCTGTCACCTCGGTGCTCACCGGGGTCTCTAAAGGAATGAATTCGCCGAGAAAAACTGGAGTTTCGGTCGTAATCGGTTCGGGCGTAAAAGTCACTGGTGGACTAGCTTCTTGGTTGATTTCCTGACTAACTTCGCTAGTGGTGGAACGACGACGGCGCACCAAGGAACGATTTTCGGCTTCCTCGCTGGTTTCCGTCGCCTCTACTGGGGTAGCGGCGGCTGTGTCCTCGACTTCTAGGGTGGGAGTCAAGGATATTTCAGGAGTGGCAAGCATTTCTGGGTTTTCCGCCTCCCTTTCCCCTGCCAGTTTCACGGAAACAATCACCGATTTCGGGTCTTTAAACTCCTTATCCACCAGAATCAGGGGAGAAATGCCCATTAAAGAATAAACTTCCTGTTCTACCTGGGTCATTTCCACGGAAACCCGCTCCCGTTCGCTGACGGGGATATTTTTGACGGCGCTGGCATCTTCTCCCCGTTTCGAGAGACGGGCGGGGCGTTCTCGTTTTTCCTCAAAGCGTTGGGGTTCTAATTCCGGCTCGATTTCGTTGTTAACACCGTTAGTAGAGGCTTTTTCGCCCCGTTCCTCTTTTAGTAACAGTTCCGAGGGACGACGGCGACGGCGACGGCGAGAATTATTAACCTGTTCTTGATAGTTGGGATGGAAGGAAAGATCCATCCCTTGGGCGTTTTCTTCGGCCTCAAATTCGGAGAAAACTTCTAGATAGGGTTCGGCCGCCGCAACGCTAGGAGCGCTCTTATCGGGTAGAACCTTTGTATTAGTCGGAGCAACGATAAAGGTTTCTTTTTCCGCGCGGCTAAGGGTGGGGGTTTCTAGGGCGATGGCATTGCCCTCTCCGGGTAGATGGGCTAAATGGCCCAGTCCGCCGCAATGGTCACAGGTTTTGCCGAATAATTCATAAATGTTTTTCCCCTGACGCTTACGAGTTAATTCCACTAACCCCAATTCCGATAATTGGGCAATCTGGGGCCGGGCCTTATCGCTTTTCAGGGCTTTATTAAACAATTCCAGCAGTTTCAACTGGTCGCGACGGGAATCCATATCGATGAAGTCCACCACCACCACACCGCCGATATTTCTCAAGCGCAGTTGTCGGGCGATTTCTGTGGCGGCCTCGCTATTAGTCCAGAGTACGGTTTCTCGGGCCGTGGCCGAACGGGTAAAGGAACCAGAGTTAACATCAATTACCGTTAGAGCTTCCGTCGGTTCGATGATAATGTAGCCGCCAGAGGGTAAATCAACCCGGGGTTTGAGGGCCTCGCGAATGGCGGCGTTAACCCGGAAATAGTCGAGAATTGGCTGGGTTTCCCGATGGGAGTCGATATAAACCCCTTCGAGAGCTTTGCCGCCGCCCCAGTTCGTCAATTGCTGTTTAACTCGTTTTACCGCCACCGGGTTATCCACAACAATGCGATTGACATCGGCACTGTACATATCCCGCAAAACCCTTTGAATAAAGTCATCATCGCGGTTAAGCAGGGCCGGGGCCCGGCTGCTGACGGCCATCTGTTGGATGCTCTCCCACTGTTTTTGCAGAAATTCCAAATCCTCGATAATCGCTTCTTCCGCTTTGCCTTCGGCCTCGGTGCGTACCAGCAAACCCATCCCCGCCGGTTTGACCAAAATCCCTAAAGCTCGTAAACGGGAGCGCTCGTCTTCACTGCGGATGCGACGGGAAAGATTCACCCCGCGACCATTGGGCATCAATACCAGATAACGACCAGGGAGAGTGACATTTCCCGTTAGCCGCGGTCCCTTGTTGCCGGTGGGTTCTTTCATTACCTGTACCAGCACTTTTTGCTGGGGGGCCAGTAATTCCGTGATAGCACCGGCGGTTTTTTTCAGTCTTAAGGGGCCCAGGTCGGTGACATGAATAAAGCCATTGCGTTCCGCATCGCCAATATTCACAAAGGCTGCATCTATCCCGGGGATGACGTTTTCTACTAATCCTAGATAGATGTCCCCCACCTGCTGATTACCTGTGGCTACAACTAATTCCTGAATTTGATCTTCCCAAAAAACAGCCGCTATATGGTGTTGTTCGGCTATGATTATTTGTTTTGGCATTCAATTTCCTCAATCTTTCGGTTTCAAAAGCGACGGACCATGGGCTATTTGTCTATGCTTTGAGGCTACTTCTGGAAATCTGGTCTTGTTAAGAAAGTTCTAAGAAGATGAGTCCGCATCGTTAAAGCCTCATCTTGATGTTCATCTGCCTCTCAGACGTGGGAACTGAGTCTGGGTTTCAGTTGTTAAGTCTGTTTGGCAAGTGCCGGCTTGACCCACAATTAGGTAAGCACAGCCAGGAGACGAGATTTTCAATTAATCCCTGAGTCTTGCTCGATAACAGCATTTTTTATCCGTTTCCGCCAGTTCTGTCTATCAGAATCTAGGAAAAAAGGAGTTTTTGGGTTACTCCCCTCGGCAACAGGTTTCTGTGGAAGGGAAAATAGCGCACTTTTCGATTTTCCAAAAACCACGATTCTTTTAAGAAATGCTTTAATCGAGTCTTATAGACGACTATAACTCACTCGGTCACTCTCTGACAAGACGATGATCCCCTGACCAAGATAAATTTTTCGGGGCAAGAAAGGAGTCAGGAGCAATGATAGGCAATAAAATAGACATAAAAAGCTATCTAGCTGACTTTTCAGGCTAAAATTCCCTTTTTATCCCCTTTTTGCTTTCTAAAGAATTAATTAACCCGCTAGTCTAGTTAGGATTATTTATGAGATGACCGGATTGACGGTTTCCTTAATCCCTTAATTCCTGTTCAGACAAGGCGATAACGTTCAAAATTACCCGTAAATCCGCTTCTGACTCGATTTCTAGCAATTCTTGCAGGTAGGGACGATAACGGTATATTCGATAACCTTTCCCCTCTAACCATCGGGCCACGGCCAAATTACTGCCTTGATTAAACGCTCAATTAAAAGTTGACTGGAGATAAGCTGTTCGTAATTTAAATTGCTTGTTGAGACGAAGCAAGAGGCAGCACTAAAGGGATTGGGGGAGATTCGGCTAATCTAAGAATAAGCGGTTTAAACACCTCTTAGCTTACTGACGATAAAGCGCTAAATAATCACTCATAATCTAGTATGGCCTGCACCCATTTGGGCGGACGAGAAATCGGATTACCAAGGCGATCAAGAACTAATAACGCCACTAAATGCACGGCAAATAGGTATAATAAACTATTGACAAATATGCCCACAACTGCTACGGATTGAACTTGCAGCAGCGTCGGTCTAGCGAGAATCCCTAACTGGGTGAAAATCCAATCGATAAAATTAGTCGCTTGGGTAATCACATATAACCAAAGATTTTCGCCTAAAAGAATTGAAAATAGCCAAAAACGAAAGAATAAACCAAAAGCCCCCAACAGTCCCCCAGTCAAGATAGAAAATTCCCAGCGCGCACCCCGGCGCCAGCATAGCCCCAATTGTAACCCCATCAAGCCGTGGGGAATCAAAAAGACGATACTGCGAGTCGGTCCCATCAACACCGACAAAAGTAAACTAGAAACTAATGCTGTCATGGAAGCACAACGAGCGCCCCAACGTAAATAGGCTAAAGCGATAGGAATCGGGAAGAAAACCCTTAATAACGGTCCGAGGGGAAAATAATAGTCAATTAACCAGATTAAACTGGTAGCACTGGCCAAAAAAGCCGTCTCCACCGTGATCAGGGTAGCGATAGACTTGAGAGGAGATGGTTGGATAGGTTTGGCAGTGGGTTTATCTAGGGGTTTCTCCTCTTCCCCCAGATCTACCCAATTGCTTTCATCTATTGTCTCTTCTGAGGATTGAGCGGGAGAATTAGCGTTAGAATCATTCATTCTATCAGTTATCCGGTGGTCGGGACGGGTTGGCAAGCTATTCTTAGCTTAGACTTGTGACTCCCAGTCAGGCAAGAGGCAAAAAATACTAAGCTGTTGACTATCTAAATGGGTGAGGGGTGGGGTAATTTACGGAAAATATTCCTATTTTCACTGAAAAAAACTGGCTCTAAATACCTTCTAAATCGGCTCCTAACTCCCGTAAGCGAGATTTTAATTGTTCTATTTGTTGTAAAGCTAAAACCTTCTCTTGACGTTCCTGTTTAGCCACTTCTGCGGGGGTAGGAATTAATTCAGCCTCCCTATTAAAATAGCGTAATTGTTGTTGATAAATACCCAGAAATAAGCCTAAGCGATCGCTCCATAGCCAACCCCTGTCCGTCGGTTCAATTGCTTGATATTGCCCTTCCATGAGCCGAAATCCTTGTAATTCTAAGGTTTCAGGCTCGAACCAAAAATAATCGGGAGTGCGAAAAATATCTTGATAAATTTGTTTTTTCTCGCCGCGATCTATTTTGGCGATACTAGGAGACAAAATTTCCACGATAACATCGGGATATTTGCCCCCTTCTCCCCAAACTACCCAACTTTTTCGCTCTAAGCGTCTTTCTGTTCCCAAAACGACAAAAAAATCTGTCCCGCAAAAATCCTCGGATTTTTTCTGATTAGGACTATAATAAATGCTCAAATTAGCGGCGGCAAAATAATCATTACGATCTTGCCATAACCATTCTAAAGACTGAAGTAAAATCAGAATTTGTTGTAAATGAGCGTAGCTTTCCAAGGAGGGTTCTTCACTCCAGATATCCCTGGGGGGAAATTTTACCTCATCCGCACAGGACTCGTTATTATCGATGATGGGAAAAGTGGTCATCTTTTTTGAGGTTGGGTGTCGGTCATCTCATTATATCAAAAAAGGTGGGCTATAAACCCACCAGAAAAGTAATCAAAAAACCTCAACGATAATTAGGACTTTGGATATCTCTAAGACGCGCTTCGGGACGTTTAAATCTGTCCATTTGTGCCTCAAAGAATTGACGATTTTTGAGTAAATGTTTGGGATTAGGATCGTCGAGGGGATAGAGCAAAGCAGTGCGTAGAGCTTGAATAACTGCCGAAGTAACATTATACATTGATCGCTGAAAACTAATGCCCAATTGAATCAAAATATCGTCTTCCCCCCGGCAGTGTTGCTGATAGTAATCGATCAGATATTGGGGCAAGAAATGATACATATCATCCATTAACAATGTGGGGGGAATTCCCGCAGTACCCACGGGGAAAACATCAGCGTAAAGAATGCCATAGTGAAAGTCTTTTTGTTGGTAGGGAACCTGTTTTGCTTGGGCATTATAGGACTTTGTACCCCGGAAGGGAGCAGTACGATAAAAGACTGCTTCCACATAGGGTAAAGCCGCTTCATAAAGCCAAGTAAAAGCCTTTGATTTGGGGATAATTTCGTAGCATTGACCATCAATATAAACGTGATGATAAATTGGCCGGCCAGCGATGGCAAAAATGCCATTAACGAGGAAATTCATAGCATCAGGAACACCTTTAAATCCGCCTTCATCGTAGATATCGGACATCTCGAAAAACACCGGAGCCATCACTTCCCAGAATAGTCCTAAATTGGAGTAATAGGACATCATCCGCACCTGTTCCAAGAACATATCGGGGAACAGGTCATAAAGTTTCATCATCACGGGATTTTTCTTGAAATAGGCCTTAATGGCACGGTCGGCATTTTGGCGATATTCTTCTGAATCAAGATAGGCATCAAATAAACCCCAACCCATATCACGGCCATGCCACAACATGGCTTGCATACAAGCTTCGGCAAATTCCATATTAATGCGATCATGCCAAAGATGATGGATTAATCTGGGCATTTTTTGGGTTTTACCTTTATCCATGAATTCTAACAATTCAGGGTGAGCAGAACCTGTGCCGCGCCAGATGCGTAAATCGGCATTATCGCCAGCGTAATGATTTTGTAGGTCTAGGTATTCTTGGGGCAGAAAATATTTAAAAAAGGGCAAAGGATCCAAGAAAACTCTTTCGGCAATGTAGAGAAGATCACGCCAATAAAAATCCATCGGTACAGCATAAGCTTTATAAATGCCGATAATTTGCATCAGGTTTTCGGGAGTATCCGGTAACATGGATCCACCCGCTTCTAAACGCTGGATAATGTCGGCAAATTCGTGAGTAGAAGGGGGAAGTTTGGCTTTGATTAATGTCCCAGTCATAGTTTTAGGTAAAGTAATTAGCGGCGGTTACAATAATTCGGAAACAGCAAGGGATAACTAACTATTACTCAAAAATTTACCCCGATTCAACCAGTTGGTTTTTGAGGACTTTTGCGGAGATTTTTTGAAGACAAAACTAGGTTTTGCTTCTCCCGATAAGCTGGCAACCATCGAGTTAGTGGTGGGTTCAATCCAACGGACTAAATAATTGGGTTGAATACCTAAAAAGACGATTAATACCATTAGGACAAAAGCGGGGATAGTTTCCGATTTCAAGACTTTGGGATAGTAGGCAAGTTTGTTATCCAATTTACCAAAACAGGTGCGATTAAGCAGGATAACAAAGTAAACCGCCGTTAAACCGGAAGCGATGATACAGAGAACCGTCTGCACGGGGAAACGGGAAAAACTACCCTGAAAAACGATAAATTCCGCCACAAATCCCACTAATCCGGGGATACCTGCGCTGGCCATACCGGCGAGAATTAACAGGGCGCTAACCAGGGGTAAACCGCGAATTGGGTTCATTAAACCGTTTAAAACGTCTAAATCTCTAGTTCCGGCTTTGCGTTCGACAATGCCCACCAGATAAAATAAGAGGGCGAGAATGAGACCGTGGCTAATCATTTGCGCGACGGCACCAAGGACGCTTAAACCCGTGCCGGCGGCGGCTGCTACCAGTATATAGCCCATGTGACCGATCGAACTGTAGGCCACCATGCGTTTAATGTCTTTTTGGGCAATAGCGCTCAAGGCCCCGTAAATAACGCTAATAACGCCGACAATTGCCAGTCCGGGGGCGATTAAAGACCAAGTTTCGGGGAATAATTGCAGACCAAAGCGAACTAAGCCATAAGTACCGAGTTTAGCGAGGATACCACCTAATAAAATTGCTGTAGCGGGGGAAGCTTCCGTATAGGCATCCGGTAGCCAAGTATGGAGAGGTACGAGGGGGATTTTGATTCCAAATCCCACTAACAGCAGAGTTAAGAGCAGTAATTGGGTTTTTTGGGAGAAATCGGCGGTCGAGAGGGAAGAATAGTCAAAAGTGCCGCCATTGAGGAAACCGATGCCTAAAAATGCCGCTAGGACTAATAACCCGGAGACAGCAGTGTAGAGAAGGAATTTAATCGAAGCATAGCCACGTTTTTCGCCTCCCCAGATAGCAATCATCAGATAAAAGGGGATTAATTCTAGTTCATAGAAAACGATGAACAGCAGCAAGTTTTTGGCCATTAATGCCCCAGAAACCCCGGCGTTAATCAGGAGGATTAGGATGTAATAAAGTCGGGGACGATCTATTTTTTCTTCGCTACTATAGATAGCTATTCCTGTCAAGAAACAGTTTAAAATAATTAACGGTAAGGACAAACCATCGACTCCGAGGTTATAACTTAAACCGATTGGTTTTGCCCATTCGCGGTATTCAGAAAATTGAAAGCCATTGCTGGTTAAGTTATATTGGGTCAGCAGATATAAAGACCAAAAGAGGACGGCGGCAACAAAAAAGAGGGTAATTTGACGTAATTTTGCTGGGGCAAATTTATCGGGGAAAAGACCGACGATAATTGCTCCAATTATTGGCAACCAAAGCAGGGTACTGAGCATATTGGTATCGATCGAATTTACAATGACTGGGATGAGAAAACGATTAGCCAACCAACACGATGACTAATCTGGAATTGACTAAATTAAACTCACTTTTCCGCTATCGAGATCATAGTAGGCTCCGACAACTTTTAATTGTTTGCCGTCCACTAATTCACCGATAACTGGGGATTTGCCTAATTTCTCTACTTGATAGTTAACATTGGATTTAATTGCTCGCTCAAGTTTGTTAGAACCGGGTTGTCTTTCGGCTCGATCAACTCCCACCTGTAATCCATCGATTAAACGACCGATTTGTCCGGGAAAACGACCCCCTTCAATGGTGGCTTTTACCGCTCCACAACGGGAATGGCCGAGAACAATAATTACCTTAGCTCCTAATACCAACGTGCCGAATTCGAGGCTACCAATTTCTTCGGAAGTGGCTAAATTTCCCGCTACCCGACAAACAAATAGATCTCCTAATCCGCGATCAAAAACGATTTCTGCCGGCACGCGAGAATCGGCACAGCCCAAAATTGCCGCAAAAGGGGCTTGACTTTCGGCCACTTCTGTGAGTCGAGCTTGATCGCGGTTAGGACTTTTTTGTCTTCGTTCCCAGAAACGTTGATTGCCTTCCATGAGCATAGTTAAAGCTTGGTCGGGGGTCAATCCTTTATTTTGAGCAGTCAGCCATGACTCAGAATTAACAGCAGTTTGGGCGTTAGTTTGGGACAGTTGCGAGCCTAAAATAGTAGCGGCCAGACCAGTTCCCAAAAAACCACCACCATAACGGATTAATTGGCGACGAGAGGTATTGAACATAGCTAGTTGTTTCCATTAATCAGGACAAGTCCTATTGTCGGGGCAAGGGATACTAAAGAAAAGCCTAAGTTATCAAATCTTTAACTGAAAACTAGAGAAATTTGTGATAACAACGGCCAACAGATGATAATACCGATCAAAGCGACCCCCAAAATAATCGACAGAAAGTAAAATTGGGTTTGGCCCGAAACGTTATATTTCAAACTCTGACCACCAAAAACCGTGGCTAATCCCACCAGGTTAACGACACCATCCACCAGAAAGGTATCGATCCAGTTAATAATTTGCGAGATTAATCCGACGACAAAAACGATGGTAACTTTATACAATTGGGCTGTATAAAGGTCATTGGCAAAGAAATCTTGAACGGCTTTGGGTTGAAAAACGATCGGTTTGGGGATATTATCATTCAGGTAAACATAGGCTGCCGGAATTACGCCAGCAGCGGTGGAAAGTACCAAGAGAAAAGCCACTCCCAGATTTAAGTTACTTGGTAATAAATGCCATTGCGCCAATAAAATCGGCAGATGAAGGGCGAAACCCATGGTCACAGTCATGGGTATAACTAAGGGCCAAAGAGCTTCCGGAGAGCGCAGGGTCATCGGTTTGATTTTACCGCCAAAGAAAACGCAAAATTCTCTAGTGACACTAAAAGCAGTTAAGGCATTGACCAACAATAGCACTAATAACAGTAAACCACTGACTTGCGAGAGGCGATCGCCCATGCGCGCTAATGCCCAAAAACCACCAAAGGGAGGCAGTGCGACTAAACTAGCGGCACCAACGAGATAACAAATACCAGAAACGGGACGACGGGACCATAAACCGCCGTATTGGCTTAAATCTTGGCTGATATTATTCCAAATGATGTTACCCACCACCATGACTAACAGGGACATAGCGATCGCGTATGTAAAGAGCAACACTAAAGCGGTTTCCGTTTGTCCGGTGGCAACAGCGATAAAAATCAGTCCCATGTAGGCACTGACGGAATAGGAAAGGGAGCGCTTGACATCGATCTGGGCGATCGCAATTAACCCCGCACCGATGGCAGTGACAGAGCCAACAATGGTCATCACCTGCAAGGTTAAGGGCGATAATTGTAGCACCGGCTCTAATTTCACCAATAACCAAGCACCAGTGGAAACGACGACGGTATTCCGCAGAATTGTCGCTGGCATCGGTCCTTCCATGGCCTCATCTAGCCATAAATGTAGAGGAAATTGAGCGCATTTGCCCATCGGACCAGCAATCAGGGCTAAACAGAGTAAATTAGCCACATTGGGGTTTAAATTGGCTGTGGCCGCCCATTCTGCCAATTGGTCAAAGTTCCATGTTCCCGCAAGGGGTAAAAGGGCCACTACTCCCATCAACAGGATTAAATCGCCAATCCGTTTAGTCAGAAAAGCATCCCGCGCCCCCGTCACCACCAGAGATTGATTGAACCAGAAACCAATCAGCAGATAAGTGCCGAGGGTGAGAACTTCTAGCACACAATAGCTGAAAAATAGCGAATTACAGATAACGAGGGCGCACATACCACCCTCAAAGAGGGCGACGAGAGAATAAAACCTTGCCCAACCCCAATCCATTTCTAGATAGGCGATCGCATATACCTGAGCGGCGAGGTTTAAGCCGGTAATTAGCAGTAACGCCCCAATATTAACAGCTGAAATCTGCACATCTAAAGATATGCTTAAATTTGCGGCATTTAGCCAATTAAATGCTATAGATTGAGGCGGACGACCCCAAACGGCGATCAAAGCAAAAAGGCTATGGAAAAAAGCCAAGAAAGTCATGATCAAGTTCAGATAACCGGCCGGTCGCGGGCCGGTTTGCCGGATAATACCGGGAGACCAAGGTAGAGCGAGAAGTGCGCCCGCAAAGGCGTAAAGAGGTACCAACCAGATAGTCTGGCTGAAGGACTCGAACATATAAACACCTCAAGAAAAAAAATGATCCTGAATTAAAGTTTAAGGTTTAATGGCTCACTAATAAGCTGTCACCATTTTTTAACGGGGCATTAATCGGGATAGTTTGACTAGCTTCCAGCAGGTATTTTAAAAAAGCATCAGCAATCACGGAAAGTTGTTTTCCTGCCAAGTAACAAACGTACCAATTGTGCTGAATCGGAAAATGTTCCACGTCGAGGATGGCTAATTCGCCGTTTTCCCCTTCCGAGATGAGAGTATGCTTAGATAGTACCGATAGTCCTAAACCGCCAGAAATAGCCTGTTTAATCGCCTCGTTACTGCCTAATTCCAAGCGCACCTTCACCTTAATATCGTGGAGATTAAATAATTTTTGTACCGCTTGGCGGGTTCCAGATCCCGATTCGCGCATAATAAAAGGTTGCTGGTTGAGGGATTCAAGGGGGAGATTTTTTTTACCCACCAATGGATGATCTCGTCGCGCCACCACCACTAGGGGATTTTCGAGGAAAGACTGAGAACAAAGTTCCACTTCTTCCGGCGGTTGACTGAGAATATAGAGGTCATCCTCGTTGTTTAACATTCGCTCTTGCAGTTTCTGATGATTAGTCACTTGCAGGGCGATGTCAATACCGGGATACTGTTGACAGAATGCCCCCAGTAATCGCGGTACAAAGTATTTAGCGGTAGTAATTACGCCTAAAGTCAGCTTTCCCTGTCTAGTTCCTTTAATATCGGCCACTTTCATTTGAAAGTTGTCCAATTTATTAAAAATCTCTTGACAGGTGAACAGTAATTCCTTACCCGCTTCGGTTAAAAATAAACGTTTGCCGATTTGCTCGAATAGCGGTAAACCCACGGCTTTGGTGAGTTGTTTGACTTGGGTTGAGACGGTAGGTTGAGTGATAAATAACTCCTCGGCCGCCTTGGTAAAGCTACTGTGTCGAGCGGTAGCCTCAAAAACCCTTAACTGGTGCAGGGTTGCCTGTATCAAGTTCTTATCCCCTTCTCAATAACAACTATTTGTCACCATCAATCCTAACGTTTTTATAGATTCTAGTCAATTAATTTTTTGATAAATATAGACTTTAATAGATATAACCGCCGCTTAAGACCTTTTTCAGCTTTTTCTTCCCACACCCCACACCCCATCTACCCAATTCTTAATTAATAATTGATAATTCCTATTAATATATTTTAATTTCAGCTTTCATGATCGATAAAAATCTTGCTATAATCAGAAAAAAAACATCTATTAAAAATAAAAGACAATGGTTAGTTATCTTGATATTGACGACGATCTTCTTTTCCCCGATAGCGATGGTCAACCGATGGCAGATAATACCGAACAATATGAGTGGATTGTCAAAATTAAGGAGAA
>MTBT01000305.1 GCA_002282935.1 Microcystis sp. LSC13-02
ATTTTAGCAGATTCAGGGGCACCTGAGCGACTCTCAATCTAGCTAAAAGCCTTTTCCTGTAAGGTTTTTAGCTTTATTCAGCAGACCCTATTTAATACTGCTCACTTAAAACTCAAATCTGCTAACTGCTAACTGATAACTGATCACTGATAACTGTTATAAAGCGCCAGCTGCCGTGCGATCGAGTATTCCCGATCCTAGATGAGAGGTAATATTAACTGCTTGCAGGACCGGTTGAGAGTCAACTCCTTTGGCATAATCGATCACACTAACCGCGCCATTTCCCTGTTTAATATTCCAGAAATTGGCGGGTTTTAAACCCAATAAATAACAAAGAATCACCTTATTAATGGCATCGTGGGCCACTACCATAATTGTCTTAGGACTATCGCTATTACTATAGGTTTTAACGATTTGCCGCCAACAAGCGATCGCTCGATCCCAAACTTCCTGTAAATTCTCCCCTTCCGGCATTTGCACGGTTTCCGGGGCATTTTTCCAGTCTTCTAACATACCGGGGAAACTCGCTTCAATTTCCTCCTCTAATTTACCTTCCCAAAGTCCGTGACAGATTTCCGTCAGATCCACTTGGGTATCTAAGGTGACATCGGGGTGATATTGCAGGATAATTTGGGCAGTTTCCTTGGGACGGGACAAAGGACTGGTGACAGCGTGATCGATCGCCGTTTCTCGCAGAAATTCGGCGGCTTTCTCAGCTTGAGCTTTGCCGTTATCATTGAGAGGAATATCGCGCACACCTTGAAAACGTTTATCCCGATTCCATTGGGTTTCTCCGTGACGCACAAGCAGCAGCCTGGAACCTTGGAAAGGAGGACGCGGTGGGGGTAAAGCTATCCCTAAGTGTGCCGTTTGATTGAGGGATTCCACCTGCACAGGATCACCAAAATCACCTGTAAAATTGAGAACATTAACGCAACAGTTAGATTGTTGCAGGGAATGGTATAAGGAAACTGGAATACCGATCGCACTGAGGATTAAACAGCGATTAATGCCGTTATGGGCAACAATGAGGATAGTTTGGCCCTCGTGTTGGGGAATAATTTCTCGCCAAAAATCCTGGGCCTGTTGATAGAGGGAGAGAACGGGATAATGTTCTTGACCATCGGGCAGTATCATCTTAAATTCGTGAGGTTTTTGGTGCCAATCCCGATATTCTTGGGGGTATTGAGCTTTTACCTCCTCTTTGACCATATTTTCCCAGATAGGCAGATCGATTTCTAGTAACTGCGAAGTGGGTTGAATGACGGGAGAGTTATTTAAACGAGACTGAATCACCTCAGCAGTAGATTTGGCTCTTTGGAGAGGACTACAGTAAAAAGCGGCGATATCGATTTGACTGAGGGCATTTCCTACTTTTTCCGCGTCCAGATGGCCTTTTTCCGTCAAAACCGAGCCATCACTGCGACCTTGTATTTTCTGCTCTGCGTTATAACTGCTTTGTCCATGACGAACAATAATCACACGGGTAGCCAAGCGGTTCAGTCTCCTTAACTAAAAGTCTCAATATCAGATTACAGGCGATCGGGATCGGAGTACAAATCAGTGATCAGTGATCAGTGATCAGTAAACAGTGGGGAGCAGGGAGAGGAAGTCCGAGCATTTGTACTAAAATTTCTCAGATACAGTGTCAATGCTGGACAGAATATCAAAACTTCCTGACATGAAAATCTTTTGGGGATCAAGGGTTTGGCGATTTTGTCAAGAAATCATGACAAGGTACTTGGTCAAAATCGGAATCTTACTGTTTAATAGGTATTTATAACAAGCGATTCCCTTGATCCCCATCGAGTGGATCTCTCGTTCACACAGCAATCGATGAGTAGTTAGAAGGATTACCCAGATCACTGCTTTTGCAAATGCTCAAAAACATCTGCCGTCGTAACTAATCGGAGAGTGTCAACTCATGGTTCCAGAATACCCCCCCTTAGATGAGATGACCTTGCGGCAACTACGACGAGTTGCCAGTCAATACAGCATCTCTCGTTACAGTCGGATGCGGAAAACGCAATTAATCGAGGCAATTACCCAAGCTATGGGAGTAAGCGGCAATTTTAAATCTACTATTAAAGAGGAAAAACCAGTGGAAGCAGCAAAATTTGAATTAGGTCAAGCTAACCCGATCGAAGATGTCCTAGGTTCGGTGGATGATGGTTTAGGAGATCTGCCCGGTGGCTACGGTGAAAATCGCATTACCCTCCTACCTCGCGATCCTCAGTGGGCCTATGCTTACTGGGATATCCCCAACGAATCAAAAGAAGCTCTACGTCGTCAAGGGGGACAACAGTTAGCCCTACGTCTTTATGATGTCACCGATATCGATCTCAATAGCCAAGGCGCGCATAGCGTCCAAGAATATCTCTGTGATGAATTAGCCCGAGAATGGTATTTACCGGTTCCGGTCAGCGATCGAGATTATGTTATCGATATCGGTTATCGTTGTGCTGATGGTCGTTGGTTAGTTTTGGCCCGTTCTCCTTTAGTGCGGATTCCTCCCGTCTATCCTTCCGACTGGATTGAAGATATCTTTGTCACCGTTAACTGGGAAGAAGAACTGGTGGGCAAAACTGTTTACGAACTCGTTCCCCCCAGCAAACGCTACGGCAGCAGCGCAGGAATCACGGGAACTAGCCCCATCTACGACCAAATTTTCGAGAGTGTCGGCGATATCGAGGCCCTACGGGTGGCCGGTTCCTTGTTTGGTTCCATGCAGCACGTCGCTGGTTCCGTACCAATCTCGGAAGTGATCAGTTCTTATGTATTCCCCTCCGGGGTTGGTATGTGGGCAGTTCCCACGGTATCGGGACTAACCGCTTCCGGTATCGGCATAACTGCTTCCGGTATCGGTATGGGTGCTTCGGAAACCCTACAACGTCCGCGCAAATTCTGGTTAGTTGCCGATGCAGAATTAATCGTCTATGGTGCTACGGAACCCGATGCCACCGTAACTATCGGTGGTCGTCCGATTAAACTCAATTCCGATGGCACTTTCCGCTATCAGATGTCCTTCCAAGACGGTTTAATCGATTATCCGATTATGGCCGTGGCCGCCGATGGTGAACAAAATCGTTCTATCCACATGAAATTTACCCGGGAAACCCCCTCTCGCAATACCAACACTAAAGATGAGGCGGTTCTAGAATGGTTATTCTAGATTGGGTTTTCTAACGTTACCAAAGCCAACCTAATTACTTCCCCCTAGCTGAGATTTAGTTAGGGGATTTTTTTCGAGAAGATAACGGCAAGCTTTCGGGGGTTGCTTGCCGCTATCAACTTCTATTCCCAAATCTGACAGCTTAGATCGCCCGATTTTTGGGAAAGACGCAGATTTTCACCGTAATCGACGGGAACATCAATAACAGTGGGAACCTCTTGCCGGAAAGCATCCTCTAGTATCGGGATCAAATCCTGAGTAGATTCCACCCGATAGCCTTTTAATCCCATACTTTCAGCAAATTTAACAAAATCGGGATTACCAAACTTAATAAAAGAAGATGTCCCAAAATGGTTAAACTGCTTCCATTCGATTAAACCGTAACCGCCATCATTAAAGATGAGAGTGACGAAGGGAGTTCCCACCCGCAAAGCTGTCTCCAATTCCTGACAATTCATCATAAAACCGCCGTCCCCCGTCACCGCTACAATGCGTTTATCGGGATGAACTAACTTAGCGGCGATCGCACCGGGGATAGCAATACCCATAGCGGCGAAACCGTTAGAAATAATGCAAGTATTGGGACAATCGCAGTGATACTGGCGCGCCATCCACATTTTATGAGCGCCCACGTCGCAAATAGCGATATCTTCCGGTCCCATCACCTGACGCAGATCGTAGATCAATTTTTGTGGCTTGATCGGAAAACCCGTATCATTGGCATAAGTTTCGTAATCGGCCCGAATTTCCGTCTTTAATCCCGCGGTGACAGGAGTTGGTTTATTCTGGCGATCAGCCCGTTTGAGGATATCGATGAGAGAATCGGTGATATCACCCACCACTTCCACCACCGGGGCATAACTGCTGTCAATTTCCGCCGGAGTCATGCCGATGTGAATAATCGGTAATTTCCCGTCTGGATTCCATTTTTTCGGGGAATACTCGATTAAATCGTAACCAACAGCGATAATTAAATCACTGCGCTCGAAGGCACAACTAATCAAATCCCGTTGCTGTAATCCTACCGCCCAAAGAGCCAGAGGATGGGTATAGGGAATCACCCCCTTACCCATAAAAGTGTTAGCCACAGGGATATTCAAGGCCGTGGCGAATTCCGTTAAAGCCTCACTAGCATTAGCGCGAATTGCCCCATTTCCCGCCAAAATCAAGGGATTTTTCGCTTTAGAAATCACCGCCGCCGCCATGTTCAAAGTCCGATAGGAAGCGTAAACTTTTTCCTGACTATCGAGGGGCAAGGGATAACCATCGGCAGCCATAGCGGCGATATTTTCGGGAAGATCGATATGAACTGCCCCCGGTTTCTCACTTTGGGCGGTTTTAAAGGCTCTCCGTACCACTTCTGGGGTGATACCCGGCCGCACGATTTGTTTATTCCATTTCGTCACCGGGGCGAACATGGCCACCAGATCTAGGTATTGATGGGATTCAATGTGCATCCGATCAGTTCCCACCTGGCCGGTGATGGCCACTAAGGGCGCCCCATCGAGGTTAGCATCGGCTACCCCTGTCATCAGGTTAGTCGCCCCCGGTCCTAAAGTGGAGAGACAAACCCCCGCTTTTCCCGTCAAGCGTCCATAGACATCGGCCATAAAAGCCGCACCCTGTTCGTGACGGGTGGTGATAAATTTGATCGAGGAGTTTTTCAGGGCTTCCAAAACATCGAGGTTTTCTTCCCCGGGTAGCCCAAAAATATACTCGACCCCTTCATTCTCTAGACATTTAACTAGAAGTTCGGCTGTGTTTAATTCCCCCATAATTCCCTCCTGTAGAGCTTACTTCATCAGTAAAGTCTCTAGAGATAGTTCATCCCGGCGGATTGAGGTTGTTGCGCTCAACTCGTCGGGATGATATCAGTAGACTATATGTACCAATGCAGCTGAATAAAATTTTGTTTAAGTCTATCCATATACTATTGTGACTTAGATCTTGACCTTTGGCAGATTATTTATTAGTGAACTAGGAAGTTTTCGTTTTGGGGAGCCGGTCGTCAGGAGACTCCGAGACAGCTTTTATGTATTCTCCCCACACCCCACACCCCACACCCTGCCCCCAGTTTTATGCCGTTAATTCTTCCGCCGCGTGGGCTAGTTGGGCGGCGACTTTGGCTAAATAGGGACGACTTAACCACCAGATAAAGGGGGACAGCCAACCCCGCAGAGTGACAGAATAGGAAATATAACTACCACAGAGGGTTGATTCCACTTGGTAGGTCATTTTCTGTTCCATGCCGGGGATAGCGAGAACTCTTAGGCTGAGGAGTTCACCGGGGCGGACATTTTCCACAAAAACCCGGATAGGAATGGGAGTCAGACGGGTGACAGCTTGATAGATTAACCCCGGTTTAGCGATTAAACCCAAGGGAACATCAGCCTTGGCAATCAAAGGATGCCAAGAGACATCGGCCACATTGATTAATTTTTGCCAGAGGACATCGACGGGGGCAGTACTGACCACCCGATAGGTTTTGTAGAGTGAAAACTTACAGAATAGTCTGCCTTTGGCCGCTACAATCCTTAAGGAAAAATTGAGAATCACCGATTGCCTCCCGCAAAAATAATCTAGGGAATCTTCTATTGTAAAAAATAAATGGCTTTCCGGGAGTGTGCGCTTTTGATAATTTTAAAATATGGCAGTAAGCTCAAGGGGTGACAAAGAGGTTCAAAGGTAGGTGGTATAAAGATTATGCCAAATGTCCCCCAAAGAAATAGAGTGGTTATGGCAACCACGGCACTGGTATCTTCTAGTTGAAGACTTAAAAGGTTGCGATACAAAAGGTTCAACAAAGCAGGCGAATCTGGAGTAAGTAACAGAAACCAAAAATCTAACTAATATTATTTAAACTTGCTCATAATCTGTGCTATCATAGTCTTATGAGCAAGTTAACCATATCAGAAGCGGCTAAATTAAAAGGTGTAAGCGTATCAACTTTAAGACGTTGGGAGTCCGAAGGTAAACTAATACCCGAAAGAACCGCTAACGGACATCGGCGTTATACCATTTCTCAGTTGCTTGGAGTAAAAGAGAATCTCTCTTATACTGTTGGCTATTGCCGTGTTTCTAGTCATGACCAAAGGAAGGATTTGGAACATCAAAAAGAAGTTGTCGAACTGTTTTGCGCTCAAAATGGTTGGCAAGTTGAAATCATAGACGACCTAGGTTCTGGACTTAACTACAACAAGAAAGGATTAAAGCGATTAATCAGATTGATTGTTGATAGTAAAGTAGAGAGATTAGTCTTAACTCATAAAGATAGACTACTTAGATTTGGTAGTGAATTAATCTTTAGTCTGTGTGAACACTTTGGAACTGAAGTTGTCATTATCAATCGAACTGAAGACAGTACATTTGAGGAGGATTTAGCACAAGATGTCTTAGAAATTATTACTGTATTTTCTGCTAGGTTGTATGGCTCCAGAAGTCACAAAAATAGAAAAATCGTAGAGGAGTTAAGGGACGTTGCTACTAGGATTCAAGACGGAATTAAAACTGAATAATCAACAACGCTCATTATTATCTCAACACGCAGGAACCCCACGTCATGCTTGGAACTGGGGATTAGCTTTAACCAAGCAAATCTTAGACCACAACAAAGCTAACCCAAATGATAAAATTAAGTTTCCTACTGCTATTGACCTTCACCAATGGTTGGTAGCATTAGTTAAACCTGAAAATCAATGGTATTATGAGGTGTCTAAATGCGCTCCTCAATGAGCGTTAAGAGCTTTATCCAATGCGTGGAAACGATGCTTCAAAAAGATAGCCAAACCACCAAAGTTTAAGAAAAAAGGTAAACCGGATAGTTTTACTCTGGATGGTAGCATTAACGTTGCTCATCAAAAGATAAAAGTTCCTGGGATTGGTTGGTTAAAAACTTACGAGCGATTACCTCATGGATGCCAGCCAAAATCCGTAACTATTAGCTTTTTGGCTAATAGATGGTTTATTAGTTTTAAGATTGATGTTGAACGGCAAACAACCGATAAATATATCGACGGAATAGGAGTTGATTTAGGGGTTAAAAACCTAGCCACTCTTTCAACTGGTGAAGTTATCAAAGGAAGTAAAAGCTATCGTAAACACGAGAAAAAGTTAGCTAGACTTCAATACCTGAACCGACATAAAGTCAAAGGCTCAAACAATTGGAAAAAAGCTCAGAAGCAAATTGCTAAACTTCATTTTAAGATAGCTAACATCCGTAAGGATACATTGCATAAACTCACCACTTATCTGTCCAAGAACCACGGTAAGATAGTAATTGAGGACTTAAATGTTTCTGGAATGTTAGCTAATCGTAAGTTAGCTAAAGCTGTTCAGGACATGGGATTTTATCAATTCCTCGCTGATAGATGGTTTCCCAGTAGCAAAACCTGTTCCAATTGTGGATACAAAAAAGAGTCACTATCTTTAACCGAAAGAGTCTTTGAATGTGAACAATCACTAAAATTAAGAGTTAAATTTGGAAGGTTTCTAGACCGCATTTTTCCTCAAGTGGGGATGGAAAAATCCCATCCCCATACTTTGTCAATTTATCGTTTTTGTTTGAATTGAGAACCGATGCCCAAAAGTCCTAAACCTAATAATCCTAAAATTGCTGAAGGTTCGGGAACCGGTGTGACATTGATGTTATCAAACTGATGAAACGGGAATGCCTGAATCCATTCAACAGATACTAAATTAGTGAAGCTAGAATTAAAGGTAAAAGTTTCTAGGGTACTGAGAATTGCATCGGTAGTAAAAGCTTGGGTAACGGTACTAGAATCGGCTTTTGTTCCTGTAAAATTGACAGTCACACTATCATCACCATTGAGGCTAGTTAGTTGAATAGAATTTAAGTCAAATAAGCCTCCGCCATTTTGGGTTAATCTGGTGATTCCATCAATCTCATTATTGAATAAGGCGGTGGAACCGGGGTAACGAGATTCCTGAGTGCCAAAAAATGCAAAGGGCTCAGAAGTAGACAGGCTATCTAGGGTAAAACCGTCTTCGGTATAGGTAAAACCGGCATAATTAACGACTGAGTTATTTTGTTCTAAGCTTTGAAAATCGATAATTACAGCTTGGGCGGCTTGGAAAGGAGCTAGGATAGCTAGAGCTGCCCCTGCTACAAATAAGTAATGCTTACCCCCCCCCGCATTTTTGATTATTTTTGTTAATGTTTGGCTCATGGAAACATCTTCTTTGGTAGGGTTTCTTCGATTGTATAATTGTATTTGGCTCTCTTGGATATTGGCTGAAAAATGTTGACAACGTCACATTTTGGGCGCAAGCGTTGCGCTCCGACATTACACAATGACCTAAAATACTTTTTAAGCAAGCCTTTATGACCATAAACGATAAAAACTTTTCAACAAGCGCGGCGGAATTTTAAAATAATAACCAATAATAACTAATTGATTAACTAAGGTAGTTTTCCAGACTCCTAATTTTTGCCAACGTCTTGCCGAGGTAATCACCGATGCAGAAACTATGGCTATTTTACCCCTTTTTTTCAATCTTTGTATTAATTCAAAATCTTCCATAATTGGCAACTCAGGAAAACCGCCCAAATTTTAATTCAAAGGCTGCTGCTACTATCCCAGATTGGGATAAAGTATTGATAATTTGTTCTTGAAATTCATGGGGTAGTAAAGTATCTCCATGCAGAAATAACAAAATATCTCCTTTCGCTATTTTTGCTCCTAAATTCATCTGAAATGCACGACCTTTTCTGGGTGAAATAATTACTTTAGCTCCCAATTGTTCGGCTATTTCTCTAGTTTTATCCGTACTTCCCCCATCGACAACAATAATTTCTACTCCTGCACCTATCTGTTTTAACGTTGCTGCAATTCCTAACTCCTCATTAAGAGTCGGAATGATAATACTAAGATAATTCATCAGGTTTTGCGGTAACTAAAGTCAGAGTATTTAGTGGCAACCATCGGGTAAATTTTCCTACAGATACCGAGGGATTGATTTTGATTTGTAATAACTGTTTTTCCTGTAGAAAAGTTAAACATTCCTGTCAGTTTTCTAGAGTGGCTAAAGCTGGAGTCAAAAGTCGATACCAAATTAGGTTACACTTCATCTTTATGAGAAACGAAACTCTGTTCTAAGATAGGTGGGACAATGCCGAATATTAAAGGAGACGATGGTGCGCTCAAAACCATTTTCAGCAATAGTAAAATTATCGCAGTGGTCGGGCATTCCGAGAAATCGAGCCGCGCCAGTTATCAGGTGGCCAAATTCCTGCAAGCGGTGGGTTATCGAGTCTATCCGGTCAATCCTATGGTCAAGCAAATTGACGGTCAAAGCTGCTATCCTTCTCTAGAGGCTATCCCCGAACCTGTGGATATTGTTAACGTTTTTCGTCAAGGATGCTTGTATCCAGATAGAATATCAGCGTCTATTTGCCTAAAACAAAACCCCACCATGGGTGGGGTTTCGGGTTTAATTTAGGAAATCCTAGAAGGTAAAGGTTCCGCGGAGAGTGCCAATCCACTCGTTACCAGTGCCTTTGAACTGTTCAGGTGCAGAAATCCAGATGACACCGGGGGTGATAGAAATATTGTCGGTGACTTGGTACTTGTAGAACAATTCAACGTGGTAGGGAACGATGTTAGATACTTTTAGCCCCATGTCTCGGAAGCTTAAGTGACCGATGTAGGGCTGCGCACCAGCAAATAGACCTAAGATATTTCCTTCTTTACCTAAGTCGGGGAAGGCAATACCAGCACCGTAGGTCCACACTTCCGCATCACCGAGACCGAGTAAGCGCACGGTGGAGTAGGAACCGAAGGCACTCAAGCTGGCGAAACCAAGATCCACTGCACCGGTTAAACCGTAGCTATTGGATACTTTGGCTCCGAAGTTGAAGAAACCGACTTCATCCTGTAGGGTGACGCTATCAGGATCGTTGCCGTTGACGTTGAGCAGGGTATTTAACTGAGTTTGGGAAAGGTTAGCGGCGGAAGTCCCCGTTACACCGAAGGAACCACCGTTACCGAAGATGGCGGTATCGGCACCTTGGTAAGCGTTAACGTAGGTGAAGCCGACGTTGAGGAAGTTAAAGAGGTTAGCGTTAATCTGTGCTAAAGCGGCGTAATCTCCGTTAAAGAGACCATTACCCGGGTTAGGATTGGCCGCAGAACTAGAGCCACCACCACCGGCTAAGTAACCCAAGGATAGGGAGGTCGGACCGACAATGCTTTGGAGGAAGCCTAACTGTAGGCTAACACCACCCCCAGAACCACCACCGATACGGTAGATGGGGTTTTCGGAAGCGAAGGTAGATAGCGCACCATTACCACCGTCGAAGTCTTCAAAGAAGGGGTTAGTGGTGGGAACGAAGTCATTCCAAATACCACCCCAAGCGGCGACGTAGGTACTGAAGCGACCAAAATAACCTAAGTCAATCGGGGTATAGTAGGCCAACCAGTCGAGAACTACATTGCTACCGTTACCGGCCGCGGTCCAAGTTTGGAATAGGGAAGGGCTTTGCAGATTATCGAATCTGACGGAAGCGGGATCACCATTTTGCAGAGTGGTGGTCGATTTGTAATCAAATCCGAAGGGAGTGGCACTACCCGCCGCTAAACGAGTTTTCAATACGTCCTGACCGGTGAAGCTCGTGTTTAACAGCAAACGAGCGCGGTATTGCATGGCGGCCTGGGAGGCAGGGCTACCGGCACCGACCGTATCGGTGACAGCGAAGATAACTTCCCCAGCTAATTTGGTGGTGGTGGAGAATTGGTTATTTTCGAGGAAAGACACCCGGCTTTCTAAGTTATCAACTCTAGCTCCCAACGCCGCTAATTCGGCCTGGAACTCATCCATCAAGCGCTTGAGGGCATCTAAGTCTTCCTTGAGGACGTTGACACCATCTTGAATTAAACGCTCCATCACGTTTAAGCAAGCGTTTAAACCAGCCGCAAATTCCCAACGGGTTAAAGCTCGGTCGCCGCGGAAGGTGCGATCGGGATAACCAACAATACAACCATAGCGTTCAACTAAACTTCTTAAAGCCTCGAAAGCCCAAGCGGTGGGGGAAACATCCCGCAGTTGGTTAACGCTGGTGACTTGATCGATGGTGTTGCCCTGTACGGGTGCAACTTGACCTTCGTTACCGTACTGTTCGATCTGATTGATTAGTTCGCCAGTTCCTGCAGCGTTGTCCTGAACTTGAGCGATTTCTAGATTGTTAAATTCGGTAGAAACACTGGTAGATTTGGCGGGATCGAAGCTACTAGCATTAGCGGAAGCTACCAGGGTAGCCCCTAAAATCGCTGGACTAACCAGCAATGATTTCCAGAACATTCTTAACATGATGGTTTTTTCCTCACACCTTATAGGTTGACTACACAGTTTGACGACGCATATAGCCTTGCTATTCTTTTGCTATTATACACAATTTAATTACTTAGGGAAAGATGTGATCTCATTTTTTTTCCCTTGACCAGTTTACAAAGTGGCCACCCTGTCGCTCAATAGGCTCGTCTAGACGAGTCGGGCAAGGTTCTGTGATTTTGATAACGGCCACTGAACTGGGTTGTTGTCAGGTTAATTGTTGACATCCTCACCGCCGTAAACGGACGGTGATTCCTAAACCTCACGATTTAAGTTTCTGCTTCAACCACCGTTGCATACCACGGTTAAAAAACCATGTACTGTCTTACACAAAGTCCACA
>MTBT01000306.1 GCA_002282935.1 Microcystis sp. LSC13-02
GGCCGGTGCGGAACCCCGCAAGGGAAAGAAGCAGAAACCCAAATCGTGAGGTTTGGGAATCACCGTCCGTTTACGGCGGTGAGGATGTCAAAACCAGTTATCAGTGAGCAGTGAGCAGCTTTTTTCTTCCTGTTCCCCATCCCCCATCACCGAGGGAGTAATTGTTGATAGAAATCCAATTGTTTTTGAGCGAGGGCTTTATTAGTATAATTGGTCATTACTCTCTGATAACCCCTCTGGCCTAATTCTTGAGCGAAGCTGGGATTATCTAAGAGAGTTTGTATAGATTTAGCCAGTGCCTCCCCATCTTTTTCGGGAAAAATTAAACCCGTATCAGCAATAACAAAGGGGATTTCTCCCGAATCAGAACCAATAACAGGAACCTGACAGGCCATAGCTTCAATTAAGACATGACCGAATTGTTCTTTCCAACCGACGGCCGTTAAGGTTTTGACCTGATAGGTGATTTCTGAAGGCAAAACTAAAGTGTTCATCAGGTTAATATAATTAACTACTTGATCATGGGGAACACTTTCCACTATCATCAAGCGATCGCTTATTCCTGCGGCTGTAGCTTCGCTGACTATTTTATCTTTCAGGATTCCCCGACCTAACAGTAATAATTTCCACTTACCTGTTAATTTAGCTACAGCTTTAATCAGCTTTAGAATGCCTTTCTCTTCCACAAAACGACCGATAAAACCAATCACGAATTCATCGTTTTCAATGCCTAAAGATCGGGCTAAATCGGGTTGCTTGCTGGGGGAAAAAAGAACTTCATCCACTCCTAATTGTGGTAAAACGGTGTATTTACCCCTGTAACCCCGTTCTTTTAAAACATCTACCCCGTCCTGATTACCAGCGATTAAACCATCGGTATTTTTCAGGTTATAAGCTTCTAACCAAGAGATGGGAAATTTAGGAGTATAGGGAAGATTCCACCAAGTAAAAAATACATTTTTAGCCCGGAGATTTAAGAGACGATTCAGAGTAATAAATTGAGCATAAGCGAGAGATTTAGAACCCTGTTCCACTTGAATAATATCAGGTCTAAATTTTTGCAATAAAGGAATTATATCAGTGCCAAAAGTTAATAAAGCTTGGTTATTCTGGCTAAAATTAGAGATAGGAATGACTCGGAAATTGTCGGCTATTTTCGGTTGACTTTCAATGATTTTATTTTGGACTCCTCCTGGTTGCCAACGTTGGGGAACAACAATAGTAACTTCAATATTGGGATTTAATCTTGTCAGGGCGCGCAGTTTCTCACAGTTGAGATCAACGACATAGGTATGACTAGCGACTAAAATTTTCATAGATGATCTAGTTTTGTATAAATTTGGCCATCATTCCAGAGGGACTTTACTTGAGTTTTCAGAGCATCAAGAAAACCTAAACTATAAAAAATTCCCCTAGAGAGGATTTTAATCGGAGAACCACCCTTATTACAGGGAGGATTGCCAAGAACGTGACAATCAAATAATTTAGCGTAGAGTCGCAATTGTTGAGCGGGAGTGAGATTTTTCAGAGCCATCAGAAAGTGATTATGATAAAAAGTCGTCTGATAACTCAAAGAACGAGTGCTAATATCATGACAGCCGCCGGTTTCTTCCCCTAAATGAATCAGATAAGCGGTGGGATCGTACCATACATGATAGGGAGTCCGGCGTAACCTTAAGCAAAAATCCGATTCCTCGCGCACGGCACTGCCACGAAAGCGTTCATCGAACCAAATGCCGTATTTCGTAAATATATCCTTCCGGAAAGACATATTACAGCCCCGGGCCGAGATTACCTGCTGGGGTTTAGTGGTGTGGACAAGATCGATGTAATACCAAGCAATGCCCGGATCCATGGCTTGGGGGGGTAAAAAGTCGATTTCGTAGGGTTTGCCGGTATCTGTCGCCATTTTTTGGGAGTCACCCAATTTCATGCGATCGAATACCCGACCTGCCACTACACCTATCTCAGGGTTCTTGACAAAATTCTCACTATGTGCTTTGAGATAATTATCCGGTAGCCGCACATCATCATCGATAAAAAGAACGATATCGCCTTGGGCGCGACGGACTCCATAATTTCTCGCACCAGGTAAACTCGCCCAATCCAGCCGATACCAGCTAATTTTGTGCTGATTAGCCAGATTTTCCAGATAGGATTGTATGGCGGGGCTGTGGGTAGCGGTCTGGTCGATAACTAATACCTCAAAATCGGGGTAATCTTGTTTGAGTAGGTCATCGAGGGTATCTTTAAGAGGATCTTCGCGCCGATAGGTGGGTATGATGACAGAAATCGAGGGAAAATTCATAGCAGGGGATAGGTAGGGATTAGGGGATAGGGGATAGGGGATAGGGGATAGGGGATAGGGGATGGGGGAATTTCAACTAAAACCCCCCGCAACGCGCACGCAGTGACCCCCCTAAAACCCAAAACCCAACCCCTAACACCCATATTTCAAGCCAAAGAAACACCTTTGCGTTTAAAATTTAAGCTCTTTTTGGAGGATTTTGTGGCGGTTTCTCCCGCCAGAATTTTGGCTTCTTTTTCCTGTTTTTCGATCACGGGTAATCTAAAAATTACGCCCGCAAATATCCAGTAATAAACGCCCACAGGATCCGTATCGAGGGCATACCAATAGGGAAGATAGGCAACAAAGAGCAGCAAAACCCAATAACTACCGGCAAAACCTCGCAGAGTCGGATCTTTGAGGGAACGATAGGTGCGGAAGGCCAGATAAACTAGATGGGTCATGAATATCATGTACAAGGCAAAACCAATGTATCCCAACTCGAATAAAACTTTACTATGATAGGTTTCCACAAAGGAAATATCACCGAAAACCCTAGCAGAAGCTGTGGCGACACCGAGTCCACGACCTAAAATACCGCCCTGATTACGGATAGCAAAATCCAACTGTTCTTGAAGAAAAGCGGTGGGGGGACTCTGTTGCCAACGGCTGACGGCGCTATCGTAGCGTTGTTGGACAAAATCGGGGTTAAGAAAAGAAAAACCGATAGCTAGAAGTAAAGTGGCGGCAAAAATGATCGGCAAAAATCTTTTTAAGTTAGCGATTTGTCCTGTAAGAATCGTCATCAGACCAATAATCGTCGGTACAGCAAAGAAAGCTAATCTTTGCCCAGAGATCACTGCATTAATAAAAACTAGGGTTAAACCCACTAGGGCTGCTAGTCGCCATTTTTGGGAAATTTCACTAAGGGCACTGGCATAACAAATTACGGCACTAGAGACCAAAAACCAAGCCCAGTGCCAGGGGGAAACAAAAGTACCCGGTAGGCGGATCATATTCACTTCCGGACTATACACTAATGCCCCACCGATCAAACACCTCGCCTCTAAGGTGGCTTTAAATAGTGTATCAGCCACGTAGCCTCTAGTTCCTACACAACGACCTGTTTTCAGCATCCAGTATTGCATTAGTCCTAGGACACAACAAATAATCGCTAAAGTCACTAAGAGACGACTAAAAAATAATAGGGTCGGTTTATCTTTGATTAAGTAATAAGTGCAGAAGATCAAGGGGACATAACCTAGCAAAACTTTAAATCCTAATATTCCTTGCAGAAAAGTCTCACTTTCCCGACAGGGAATCCCGCGCAAACGACCATCCCTAAAGATACTCATCCCAGCCACGGAATCGCAAGTAGGCAGAAATTGTCTCTGTAAATTGACTGCTAATAAACAGACTACACAAAAAACAAAGATTAATAATAGGGTTGTACCTAATTGTTTGGGGACAATAATTGGTAATTGCTTTTTTCGACATTCTAAAACTAAGGCGATTAAAGCGGGTAGATAAAAGATATCTTTACTGATCTGCAGGATGGGACTACCTCCCAACCAATAGATAATAGTGCCAGTGAAGGGGACATAGATAATAAATGCCCAAAGAGCCATGCGAGGATAGCTAAAGGAGAAAACTCCTAAAATCAAGACTAAACTTACTGCAGCTCCTATCTTGGCATCAAATAATAAGCTGAGGGGTAATCCGAGCAAAATTCCCACACAAATGGCAAAAATAATCAACCCCGTTAACTTTTGTTTCTTTTGCCTTTCTTCTTTTTTGAGGGCAAGTTTCTCCTTGATGTTAAGCGGGGGACTATCAGCTTTTGTTTGGCCCTGTTTATTCTTTTTTTTCTGGCGATCGATACTTAGTCCGGTCATAATCATCCCTTGCTAGGCTAGGCTAAGGGCATTATAATCCCTGTCCCCCTCGATCGACTACAAAAGATAGCTTCGCACCGCTTCCACTAGCCTTTCTGTCCAAAAATTGGCTAATTCTAGGGTTTCTGCTTCCACCATCACCCGAATTAAGGGTTCTGTCCCGGAAGCGCGCACCAAAATTCTGCCTTTTTCTGCCATAGCTGTCTCAGCTTTGCGGATTTCTCGCCGCAAAGGTTCACATTGCTGCCAATTACGTCGCACTTCTCTATCTTCCACCCGCACATTGCGTAAAATCTGCGGATAGGTGACAAAGCTATGATCGACTAAGTTAGCCAAGGAAACCGCCGATTTCTGTACTAAAGCCGCTAAATGTAGAGCGGTTTGCATTCCATCCCCGGAAACCCCGTAATGATGGCAGAGGATATGACCGGATTGTTCACCCCCTAGCATGGCTCCAGTTTCCCACATTTGCGCCTGAACGTGCTGATCGCCCACGGCAGTCCGCAATAATTGACCCCCCAGTTTTTGCCAAGCGCGTTCAAAACCTAAATTAGCCATCACCGTTGCTACTAATAACCCATCCGGTAGCTGTCCGGCTTCTAAGAGGGAACGACCCCAAAAATAGAGGATATAATCGCCATCTACTACTCTACCTTGACTATCCACGGCCAAGACCCGATCGGCATCGCCATCGAAGGCAAACCCTAAATCCGCTTGCTGATTAATCACCGCCGCCTGTAAGCTTTCTAAATGGGTAGAACCACAATTAACGTTAATGCGATCGCCATCGGCTCGATCGTGTAGGCAGATAACTTCCGCCCCCAAGGTTTGGAATACTAAAGGTGCTAGGTTAACGGCTGCCCCCCAAGCTAGATCCAAAACTATTTTTAATCCCGATAGGTTAATATCCTTCCCGACGGAAGCAATCACAGCTTGATAGTATTTTTGGATTAATTCGGGACAAAAAGTCGCTTTTCCCCAATTTACTGAGTTATCCGCTAATTCTAAATTGCCCCTTAAACCCGCTTCTATCTGTCCGGCTAAAGTGCCGGATAATTTTAAACCGCTGCTGTCAAAAAATTTAATGCCGTTGTCTTCGGGAGGATTATGACTGGCAGAAATCATGATCCCCCCCATCGCTTCGCTTTCTCTGGTTAAATAGGCGACGCAGGGAGTGGGACATAATCCCAGTTGCCAGACTTCTATTCCCGCCCAAGTTAAACCAGCAGTGATAGCATTGGCTAACATATCACTGGAATTACGCGAATCTTGACCGATAATCACCGGTTTGGTGACACCAGCCTGATTTTTAAATACCTGTCCTGCCCAAAATCCGATTTGTAGTGCTAGGGGGGCAGTTAATAATTCTCCCACTTGGCCGCGAATTCCGTCCGTGCCAAACAGGGGGGATGGCGGTAATTCGATTAAACCCGTTAAGGATAACAGGGGATGCGATCGAACTTTTTGTCCATTTTGATACGATAGAGAAGCTACCATGGGCGATTCCTTTCCTCACACAACACACTCAGAGAATAACATGATCACCGATTTTTTCAAATCAATGTTCCCAGTTGACCTTAATCCTCCTTCCGGGGTTCCTTCGGCGGGGTGTAGTGTAGGGTGTGTGGGGTGTGGGGTCTGGGGTGTGGGGTCTGGGGTGTGGGGTCTAGGGTGTGGGGAGAACAAAGCTGCCTTTTGCATGAGTGCATGAGTGCATGAGTGCCTCCTGAATAAAGATTGTTGATTTTTGCAGGAGGTCTAATCAAGGAACCGAGGTTATTTGGTAAGCTAAAACGGTAATCTTGACCCCCGAATGCCCGTGCTGATTAGTGTTGTTATCCCTACCTACAATCGCCAAGCAATTTTAAAAAAATGTTTACTAGCCCTAGAAAATCAGCGTTTAACCGATAATAAAGTGGAAAACTACGAAATAGTCCTGGTCGATGATGGCTCTACCGATGCGACGATCGCTTGGCTAGAAAGTCACAAAGGCAATTTACCCCATCTGCAACTGTGGCAACAGGATCACGGCGGACCAGCGATCGCTAGGAATCTGGGGGTAGAAAAAGCTAGTGGTGATACGATTATTTTTATCGATAGCGATCTGGTAGTGACAGAAAATTTTTTGCAAGCCCACGCCGACGCTTTAACCGCCGGGGCAGAAAGTCTCGGCAGCGATTGCTTATTTACCTACGGCAGTGTCATTAATACCTGTAACTTCGAGCATCCCACCAGTGAACCCTATAAAATCACCGATTTCTCCGCCGCCTATTTTGCCACGGGCAACGTGGCGATCGCTAAAAAATGGTTATTAGCGGCGGGATTATTTGATACCCAGTTTCAACTCTACGGTTGGGAAGATTTGGAATTAGGGGTGAGATTGAAGCAATTAGGACTAAAATTAATCAAATGTCCTGAAGCCGTTGGTTATCATTGGCATCCCCCCTTTAATCTCGCTCAAATTCCCAATCTCATCGATAAGGAAATTCAACGAGGACGAATGGGAGTGCTTTTTTATCAAAAACATCCCACCTGGGAAGTGCGGATGATGATTCAAATGACTTGGATTCATCGACTGTTGTGGGGTTTACTTTCCCTGGGAGGAACCCTGAATGAACGCAGCCTCTCCCCTCTGTTACAATGGTTGATCGATCGAGGTAAACCGCAATTAGCCCTAGAAATTGCCCGCATTTTTCTCAATTGGTACAACGTGCGCGGCGTTTATCAAGCTTATCTGGAAATACAGCTTCAGTGAAATGTCTTGCCGAACACCACCGACGGCGTTTCTCACAAAGACGAGGTATGACTGGATTTGACATCGACAACCGACTCCCTAAAACCAGAGACTTTGTACCTCACCATCGAGATAACTGCCCTAAAGGTGAACATTTGCCGATAAAAAACTGAATATTTGCTTTCTTTTTCTGATAATTGCTGCCACAATCAAAAGCAATCGGCATAGAGAGCGGCGGAAAACACTGACCACATTTGCCCCTTGTGAATTATTCTCCGAGATTGGGCATATTAGAAGTAAATTTTCCTATAGGAGGAATCCCATAATGAATATCTTCGATATTTTAATCGGTTTTGTCGGTGGAGGTGCGATCGGGGGTGGGGCTTTATATGCCCTGCAAGAGGGAAAAATCAGGGAAGCACTACAGAAATATGAGAAAATTCGGGCGGCTTTAGGTGAAACCGAAAAGGAGTTAAAAGACAGCAAAGGACAGTTAAAACAACTCGCTCTCTCCGAAGAACGGATTCGCAATATCGAAGCCACCTATAGAGAAGAAGTGGCTAAATTGCAAGAAGAGTTAGAAGATAGCCAAGGACGTTTGCAAGAGATAGCCAGCGCAAATCCCGCTCAAGCCGTGGAAGTCGCCGATAAAACTCAAATTCAGCCACTTCAACCGGAATACGAAGCTAAAATCGAGGAATTGCGCCAAAGCTATCAAAGTCAAATACAAGAGATCATAGACGGGAAGCAAGGGGAAATGGAAGCCCTGCGTCAAAGTCAACAGGAGCAGATTCTAGAATTAGAAAAGGGCTATCAGTCGCAAATTCAACAACTAGAACAGGGTTATCAAAGCCAACTGTTGGAATTACAAAACGCCCGCCAAGCAGTAGTGGATGATCGAACCACTGAAATCGTCGAACCCTGGGATGATTTCCCCGATAGCCCCAGTGCCGAAGAAATAAATCCTTTTGATGATTTTATCACCGAAGAAACCCTAGTATTGCCACCAGAATTTGCCCCTGAAACGCCCCTAGAAACGCCGGTTTCAGAATCAGAATTCAGCAGTGAGATGAATCCTTTTGATGGTTTTATCACCGAAGAAACCCTAGTATTGGAACTAGAATTTGCCCCTGAAATGCCCCTAGAAACACCAGTTTCCGAGCAGACATTTGACGGTTTAAACAGCAGAGAAGAAACCTTAGTTTCTCCAGAAATGACTGAGAGCGAAGATTTTCCCGTCATGGAAGAACAAGCAATCTCTGACTGGGAGATGTCCGCTGCTGAGATAGAATTTCTCAACAGTTTAACATTAGAGGAAGAAACGAGAACTATCGGTAGTCTAGAAGAATTATCGGGTAATTACGGTCAGATTCAAGAAACCGTTAGCAGTGACACCAGTTTCTCTGATTTATTAGCCCCCGACACCGAAAAATTCGCTGATAACCAAAATTTTCTAGATGACTTATTTGCTGATACCGATGACAGCAATAACCCCGAATTATTCGATTATTTTGCGGAAGAAACCCCTACAGTTGCATCTAACCGCCAAAATGTTGCTTCTGTTGCGAGTGACCAAGAAGAACTAGATTTCTTTAGTATGTTGGATAATGAAGAAATGGCTAATCTAGAATCCTTACCTTCTGACGAAGAACTGCCCCTTGATGATCTATTTAGCGATGATTTATTCTCGGATGGGGACAATAGCAAAACCACGAGGCTAGAATCTCATCAGTAGGCAGATTGCCCGCTATGAAGGCAGAAGACAGAATTTCTTCCCCAGCCGATTTCTGGCTTCTGACTTTTTTAATGGGACTTAGGCGTTTTCGGTCAGCAAAAAAGGCTTAAACCATTACGGGACAAAGGTTTAACCTCGATTTATGATTTTCCTTGATATATCTGGGTTTCAGCGATTTTGGGCTTGGTCGAAGTAAATCCCAAGCGGGGATTGGAGTTGAAGTCCCACTAACTGCGTCACCAGATGGGCGTTTTCCCCGTGTCCCCCGATTCTCGTACCATAGAATAGTAAAAAAATCTACATCAAAAGTAGTGGACATTGGCAAAAAAACAAATATCATATAGGAGGATGCGTTGTATCCTTTTGACTGTACCTAGCCTTTAACTAAGGAGAGCTTCCAATGGAATTCGCTATTAAAACCCTTGTTTTATCCACTGCCACTTTTGGCTTAATGTTGAGTGTAACACAAAACGCCCAAGCCGCTACTCTAATTCCTGGAGTCACTGCCGGAACGACCATATCAACTCAGTGGGCTCTAAACGATGCCGTCAACGGCCAGGGGCTGCCCGGTAACACTCCGAGTCTTACGGGAGATCACGGGGAGTCGCTGATTGGTAATTCTTGGCGGTCAGATATTTTAAGTAACACGCAGGGCACCACAATTCCCTCAGGTACTATCACTTTTAATCTCAATGGTAGCTATAATCTATCTGGGTTTACTTTCTGGAACCTTGGCGGTGGTAGTGAGGAGCTTACCCGTCAGGGAATTAACAATGTGACGATTGAATACTCCAACAACGGTGGAACAACTTGGAGTACCCTGAGTGGCGCTCCTACTTCCTTTACGCAAGGAACTTTTGGTACCCCAGGTACCAATCAGACCCCGCAGGCGTTCAGTTTTGCCTCAGTCGCTGCGACTAATGTTAGATTTACTAATCTGAGTAACTTTGGGGCGTTCAATAACCCCACCAATAACAATCGCATTGGCTTCTCAGAGATTCAGTTTGCTGCAGGAACCAAAATCCCCGAACCTTCTTCCTTGCTTGCTCTGTTAGCCTTTGGTTTAGCGGGTGTTAGTTTGGGAAAAAGAATTTAACTTAGTGTCAGCAGAAGTCCCTCGCTAGAAGTCCCTCGCTTTTAGCGATGGGATGAATGCCCAACACATAGACAATTCTCAAAAACCGATGCTCCGATAAACAGATCTTGACCACCATTCCTTAAGCGATAACCGAGCTTCGGCCGGTCCTGTTGCCAGGAAAAGTATGGGTCTTAGGCACTAGGACGGATGCCGGGGTCGGGAAGGCAAGACTGGCTATCTTTCGAGGTAGAAAGCGCATCCCATTGAAGCAGGAAGCTCTCAACTACCTCGAGAGTGGTTCACGAAAGTAATTCCCGATGTCGTTGACCAGGGAATAACGGGTTTGCCGTTTAACCCGCTCCCTGCTTAATCCGAATGACTAAGCTTTCAGGCTTTTAAACAGGTTTGAGTAAGTTTAGTTGAGCGGTGCTGTCCCCGTGTCTCCCTATTCCCATACCATAAAACAATAAAAAAACTGTATCAAAAGTAACAGACACGGTCAAAAAAACAAATAAAATGCACTGGGGTGCATAGCACCAACTTAACTTGACCTAATTCTATTTAAGGAGATTTCCCAGTGAAACTCGCTATTACACCTCTTGCTTTATCCACTGTCGGCGTTGTCAGATGTAAAGATGAATCAAGCAAAAGTGTAGGGAACTGGAACATCCTTAAACTTAAGGTAATGAATTAGAAGCGGTAGGGAA
>MTBT01000307.1 GCA_002282935.1 Microcystis sp. LSC13-02
TCAGCAAAAGTGCCGACAATTTTTTCCCACCAGGGAGTTTCGCTGACAGTAGGTAGCAAACGCTTAAGCAGTGCTACTTCAGCTTCTAAAGCTGCTAGTCTTATCTCTAGATCAGTGGTTAACATGGTTGACATATCCTCCTATTCTGCTCTTGCTCAAAGGTTAGCTTTAAAACAAAAACTGCTAAATCCCAGCCAGAAGCCATAAGATGAACTGATGAAACCATACACAGCACTCCGGGTAAAATTACCGATGAACGATTGTACACAATTCTGTCTTTAAGTCAAGTTACTTTACAAAACTTCAAGCAATTTCTTGACAAAATTTAACCTTTTTTCTCATTTTTGAACCCTCACAAATTAATTATGCAAGGGGTTTAATCTACTATACACAACTAGGGATACTACGAGAACTAACACTGTCATTGATGACCAACTCATGGCTGATGCTCTTAAAGCTACTGGACTCTCCTATTCTTTGTGTGATAAATTTAACTTCTATAGTAGTGATCGATCTTTGTGTCCTTTGTGTCTCTGTGGTTCGTTCCCCTCACTATTTATTGCCGGCAGTCTCCATTGACTATCTAGAGCAAAAAAAACCAGTCTTCCCTAATTTTTCGGGAAAACTGGACAAGCTAATCTCTAGATTTTAACCAACCTTAGCGGTTTGTTTTTGGCTAAAAAATGCCGCTAAAACCTGTTCGGCAATCTGGGGACTGGTTAAACCCAAATCAGCGAAGGATTCCTCTGGTTTGGCGTGGTCCACTAATTTATCAGGAACCCCGAAACGTTTGACCGGAACCAGAATATTAGCATCCTGTAAAGCTTCCAAAACCGCAGAACCAAAACCACCCATCAAACAACCTTCTTCCAAAGTCACCACTTTACCAAGACGTTGGGCAAGAGGAAAGATAAGTTCTGTATCAAGGGGCTTGACAAAACGAGCATTAACCACTGTGGCTTCGATACCGTGTTCGCTGAGAATTTCAGCCACCTGTAGGGAAGTGTTAACCATCGTGCCGTATCCCAACAGAAGAATATCATCACCACTGCGGAGAATTTCGCCCTTACCGATGGGTAAAGCTTCCCAACCTTCCTCCATCAGGGGAACCCCTAAACCGTTGCCCCGGGGGTAACGCATGGCAATGGGGCCGCTGGTATGATTAATCCCCGTCACGACCATTCTTTGCAGTTCCGCCTCATCTTTCGGGGCCATAATGGTCATATTGGGGATACAACGCAGGTAGGCGATATCGTACATCCCCTGGTGCGTCGGTCCATCGGCCCCAACAATACCGGCCCGGTCCATGCAGAAGAAAACCGGTAGATTTTGAATGCAGATATCGTGAATAATCTGATCAAAAGCCCGCTGCAGGAAAGTAGAGTAAATGGTGACAACCGGGCGCATTCCTTCGCAAGCAAGACCACCGGCGAGAGTAACGGCGTGTTGTTCAGCAATACCCACATCGATGTACTGTTTCGGCAGTTTTGCCTGAAATTTGTCTAATCCCGTCCCGGTAGCCATGGCGGCGGTGATGCCGATAATGCGCGGGTCATTTTCCGCTAATTTAGTGAGAGTATGCCCGAAAACTTTGGAATAAGCGGGGGGTTTCGGTTTAGTGGAGGGAATCGGTTTACCCGTAGCTAAATTAAAGGGATTTTGGGCATGATAACCCACTTGATCTTTTTCGGCCCATTCGTAGCCTTTGCCTTTAACGGTGGCAACGTGGACGAAAACCGGTCCGTGGACCTTATGGGCCTGTTTAAAAGTGGCGATTAATTCGGGAATATTATGACCATCAATCGGGCCAAAATATTTAAAGCCCAATTCTTCGATAACAGCGCCGACTTTGGGAACTGCTAACCGTTTCATTCCTTCTTTGACTCGTTCCATTTCCGGAGTGAGGGAGTCCCCGAAGAAGGGTAGATTTTTCAATTGTTCCTCGAGATTATCAGCGATAAACTGGACGGGTTCGCTAAGACGAACTTTATTGAGATAGCGGGAAATTGCCCCGACGTTAGGGGAAATGGACATCTCGTTATCGTTGAGGATAACCATGATGTTGGTGTTCGGTAAATGTCCAGCATGGTTAATCGCTTCTAGGGCCATACCCCCGGTTAAAGCGCCATCCCCGATGATCGATACCACCTTGAAATCTTCCCCCTTGGCATCCCGGGCTAAAGCCATTCCTAACCCCGCAGAAATGCTCGTAGAGGCGTGTCCAGCCCCAAAATGGTCAAATTTGCTCTCGCAACGTTTTAGATAGCCCGCAACACCGTTTTTTTGGCGGAGGGTGTGAAAATCGTTATAGCGACCGGTGAGGAGTTTGTGCGGATAAGCTTGGTGTCCCACGTCCCAAAGGACTTTATCGCGATCGAGATCGAGGGTTTGGTAAAGGGCGATCGTTAGTTCTACGACTCCTAACCCCGGTCCCAAATGTCCACCGGTAGCGGCGATCGTCTGGAGGTGTTTTTCGCGAATCTGACGGGCAATATCTTCTAATTGACGGAGTGATAAACCATGTAACTGGTTGGGATGAGTAATTTCACTTAGGTGCATATCGGCTTCTTTTTCAAAGTAGTTTATCCCTATACCAACTGTATAGGATATTCAGCCTGAGTTGAAGGAAAATCTAGGCTAATCTGGCCGCCGTGCGTAAAATTTGGCCAGCTAACATGGCGGCCCCAAAACCATTATCGATATTAACCACACCGATACCGACCGCACAGGAATTGAGCATAGTTAACAAAGGAGCAATACCACCGAAACTGGTTCCGTAACCGATACTGGTGGGAACGGCGATCACCGGGCGATCGACTAATCCCGCTACCACACTTGGTAAGGCTCCTTCCATTCCCGCAACAACAATTAACACATCGGCGGCATCCAGTAGATGGCGATGATTCAAGAGGCGATGAATTCCCGCTACTCCCACATCCCAGAGACGCTGCACGGAAAAACCGCATAATTGAGCAGTAACCGCCGCCTCCTCCGCTACGGGAATATCGGCAGTTCCCGCCGTTAGGATGGAAATTATCCCTTTTGGGGGATTTTCTGGGGCAGCTGCGGCAATGGCACAGATGCGGGCTAAGGGATAATAAACTAAGTCCGTTACCTGTTCCTGTAGCTGGGCCGCTATCTCTGCTTCAATGCGGGTGGCCATAACCACGGGACTATTTTGACGCAATACACCGATAATTTGGGCGATTTGAGCGGTGGTTTTACCCGGCCCCCAGATAACCTCCGGAAATCCCGTTCTTAATTGACGATGATGGTCAATTTTAGCGAAGTCTTCCACCGGTTCAAAGGCCAGATGTTTAAGTTTATCTAAGGCTTTCTCCGGGTTGATTTCTCCCCTGGCAACGGCGGTCAGCAGCGATCGCAAATCGGCAGGATGCAACATGATCAGTTATCAGTTATCAGTTATCAGTGGGTAAGTTATCAGTGGGTAAGTTAACAGTTATCAGATTTGAGTTTTAAGTGAGCAGTATGTGTTAAGTGAGCAGTATTAAATAGCAGTTTCTTGCCATCTTTTCACTGATTACTGCTCACTGATTACTGCTCACTGCTATTAGGAGGCCATGGTAGCTGCGGGACGACGGCGGCGATAAGTACGATTGTTCGCTGGTTCCGTTGCCGCCGCTTGCAGGAGGAAAATCACTAAGGGTTGACTCTGTAACTCCCGTTTGATTAAACGTTGCAAAGTCGTCTCGATTTCGGCCCGCAAACCGACCCAATCCGTGGCCCCCGTCGCGGTTTTAAATTCCCCGATGCGATCGCTTAAACAGCGTTCGATCGCCCGAATAATTAACTGATTCAGCAGCGGGATTTCCACTTTTGTCACCACACCGCGCAAATTAATCTCTGGAGGTGCGCTTAATTGTCCCTCAGCGTTAACGAAGGATGCGATCGTAATCACACCATCTTCGGCTAATTGTTGTCTTTCCTGCATAATGTGTTCGTGGACCACACCCGCTTGATCGACTAACTCGATTCCCGAAGGCACTGGCGCGCCGACCGCAATGCGATCGCCAGTTAACTCGATCGTATCACCATTTTTGACAATCACCATATTTTCGGCGGGAATCCCCATACTTTGGGCCATCTGAGCGTGTTTGACCAGCATTCGGTGTTCTCCATGCACTGGCACAAAAAACTTCGGCCGCGTCAAAGATAACATCAATTTATGGTCTTCTTGGGAACCATGGCCAGAAACGTGAATTCCCTTATCCCGTCCGTAAACCACGTTAGCACCCTGCATCATCAGGCGATCAATTGTATTGACCACAGCGATCGTATTACCCGGAATCGGATTAGCGGAAAAGACAATCGTATCCCCCTGACGCACGCGAATATGAGGATGTTCACCCTTAGAAATCCGCGTCATGGCCGCTAAAGGTTCCCCCTGGGAGCCTGTGGTTAAAATGACGATTTTCTCATCGGCTAAATTGCGGGTCGCTTTCAAGGGTTCAAATAGATCATCGGGACATTTTATATACCCCAAATTGCGCGCATGAGCGATGACATTTAACATCGATCGACCCACTACCACCACTTTCCGGTTAAATTTCTGGGCCAATTTCAACACCAGATTAATCCGATGCACCGAGGAAGCAAAGGTAGTGATCATAATCCGTCCCGTTGCTTGGTTAAAAACCCGCTCTAAACCGGGATAAACGGCAGCTTCCGAAGGAGTATAACCGGGTACTTCCGCATTAGTGGAATCACTCAATAAACATAGCACCCCTTTCTCGCCATGTTCGGCAATTTTTTGTAGATCAAAGAATTCGCCATCCACGGGAGTATGGTCAATTTTAAAATCTCCTGTGTGAATAACTACCCCCAAAGGAGTGTGAATTGCTACACAAAAACTATCGGCGATCGAGTGGGTATTGCGGATATATTCCACCATGAAAGATTTACCTAAACGCACCATTTGCCGGGGAACAACGGTTTCTAATTTGGTACGATTTGCTAATCCTGCTTCCTCCAATTTATCCCGCAATAAGGCCATGGCTAGACGCGGACCGTAGATAATTGGTACATCAAATTGTTTGAGATGGTAGGGAATGCCACCGATATGATCTTCGTGACCGTGGGTGACGATCATACCCTTAATTTTATGGCGATTTTCTCTTAGATAAGTCATATCGGGAAGCACTACATTGACCCCGTGCATATCATCGGAAGGAAAAGCTAAACCAGCATCCAGGAGAATAATCTCATCATCGTACTCAAAAACACAGGTGTTTTTGCCGATTTCGTGTAATCCTCCTAGGGGAATGATCTTTAGTTTTGCTTGGGTTTTATCTTGATTCATTAGGTATCCTTTGATGGTAAGTTATGATGATTTTTCAGGTGGGTTTTGTGGACGGGAAATCTCAAAAAATGAATAGTTAGAATAAGTCTGACTAGGGGAACAAACCCTAGCTAAGTTAACTTATATCAATACTTTCTAGCCGTTATAAACTATATTTATTTTCTAGTTAAGCTATTAATATTATAACCTATTTCTCGAAAAAATCCTAGTTTAGTTAGCCAAATTTTCTAGTATTTTTCTAAATCAAAGACAATTCTTGCATAATTTTTGCTAATCCTTCCTCTAGTTCGGGACTTAAGGAACATAAAGGAGATCGCAATCCCCCCACTTCCCAACCGACTAGATTTAAGGCCGCTTTAATTGGAATTGGATTAGTGGCACAAAATAAACCTTTAAACAGGGGAAATAATTTCAAGTTAATCTCGATCGCTTTGGCCGCATCTCCGGTTAATAAAGCTTGAATCATCCCTTGGATTTCTTCTCCCACCAGATGACTAGCAACACTGACCACCCCCACCGCACCACAGGTCATCAGGGGTAAGGTGAGAAAATCATCGCCGGAATAAATAGCGAAATTTTCAGGGGTATGACAGTAAATCTTACAGGTTTGTTCTAAATTACCACTAGCTTCTTTTACCGCCATAATATTATCAACTGCTGCCAGTTTAATAATCGTTTCTGGGGTCATATTTTGACCCGTACGACCGGGGATATTATAAAGCATCACCGGCAGATCGGGACAAGCTTCGGCAATGGTGCGAAAATGCTCGTATAAACCCTCTTGGGGAGGTTTATTGTAGTAGGGAACCACTTGCAAAGAACCATCTAAACCCAGTTTAGCAGCCTGTTGGGTAGCTTCGATCGCTTCGGAAGTGGAATTAGAACCCGTCCCCGCGATCACTTTTCCCCGACCATTAACCGCTTTTTTGACAATACTAAATAGTTCGTATTCTTCCTGCCAACTTAGGGTGGGTGATTCTCCCGTCGTCCCACAGACCACTATACCATCGCTACCGTGAGTAACTAGATAATCGGCCAATTTTTCCACCATCCCATAATTAACTTGACCCTCGACGGTGAAGGGTGTCACCATCGCCGTAATTACTCGTCCAAAATATGTTGTTTCACTCATTGATCAGTTATCAGTTATCAGTTATCAGCTTCTGAAGGCAAGAGGCACTCTTGCAAGAGGCAAAAGAAAGAATCTGGCAATCCTCCTAAGTAGGGAGGCACAATTAATTATTTGTAGGATGGGTTAGCGCACTTCGTAACCCATGCAGGCGTTGGGTTTCATGCTTCAACCCAACCTACGTTCATCTTATATTTAATTCCACCCACTCACTTACCTAAAAAGAAGGTTATCAACTAAGTACATCGAAGCTTTTAGCCTAACAAATCGAGTTATCAGTTTTTGAGCCATCAACAACCAGACTTTACTTATTCGATTAATTAGCTATTTTTCTAATTATCATCGCCTTGATCTAGCTGATGGCTGATAGCTTAATTATCAAACTGTTGCTAATCTTGAACCGACGAGATTTTTCTTGACTAAAAGTTCGGCAATTTGTACAGCATTTAAAGCCGCACCCTTGCGAATTTGATCGCCGCATAGCCACAATTCTAGACCGTTAGGATGGGAGATATCTTGACGAATGCGTCCCACTAATACTTCATCGCGGCCGGTGGCATCAATTGGCATGGGAAAATAATTAGCGTCCCAATCTTCCACTAATTTTACCCCCGGAGCGGACTGAAGAATTTCTCTGGCTTTCACTACAGAAAAAGGCCGACTAAATTCTAGGTTAACCGATTCCGAATGGGCCCGCAGAACGGGAACCCGTACACAGGTGGCGCTAACCCGCAACCCCGGACAAGCAAAAATCTTGCGTGTCTCATTCACCATTTTCATTTCTTCCTCGCAGTACCCTTGACCATTAATCGGGGTATTGTGGGGAAAAAGATTAAAAGCGAGGGGATAGGGGAAAGAATTGGTCGGAGGTTGCCGATTGTCAAGAATTGCTTGTGCTTGCTCTTTTACCTCCTCCATCGCTCGCGCTCCAGCACCACTAGCGGACTGATAAGTAGAAACTACTACTCGCTCGATCGCCTGTACTTGGTGAAGAGGCCAGATCGCCACTCCTAAAAGAATTGTCGTACAGTTGGGATTAGCGATAATGCCCCGGTGATTGTCCACACTGTCGGGATTAATTTCCGGGACAACCAGAGGCACTTCGGGATTCATGCGAAAAGCGCTGGAGTTATCGATAATTGTCGCACCAGACTCGACAATAGTTTTCGCCCAAGCTTTTGAGGTGGACCCCCCCGCAGAAGCAAGAACGATATCCACGTCCTGAAAAGAGCGCTCGTTTACCGCTTCGATTAGGAGACTTTCGCCCCGAAAATTGAGGGTTTTTCCAGCAGAACGCTCGGAAGCGAGTAATTTTAGACTAGCGAGAGGAAATTGACGACTAGCTAATAATTCTAGTAATTCCGTTCCCACGGCCCCGGTGGCTCCTAAAATAGCGACCCGTACTTTTTGACTCAAATTGTGTGACCTCCTGACGAGTTGGGTGTTGACATCCTCGCCGCCCTAAAAGTGCGGCGATTCCTAAACCTCACGATTGAAGTTTCTGCTTCAACCACCGTTGCATACCACGGTTAAAAAACCATGTACTGTCTTACACAAAGTCCACAGACTTTCGCGACCTTTCAGAA
>MTBT01000308.1 GCA_002282935.1 Microcystis sp. LSC13-02
TCAAGCCCTCGGACAGACTATCCACTGTCTATTAGGTGAAAGCTTGGTAGATAAGGTAACTGGATGAACAGGGAATCCCTCGCATGAGTGCGATGGGAGCGTCAAATTTGTTGAGAAAATTTAACATTTATCCCCTATGTCAAACCTGCTCCTCTGTGTCGGACTGATTTGTGGCTCAATTATTTGGGTGGAGATCGTGCGTGATTCCTATCATGCTCTGGCCCACCATTGGCAGCCCCTTTATCGTCTGCACGTCTGGCATCATCGGGTTTTTCGTCCCGATCTGTCGGTAATGAGCGAGGAAATTTATCGCAAGGCGCACTGGTACAATGATGTACCGGAGGCCTTGGTCATGTTGGCTTCTAGTGTTTTACCTGTACTACTGGCCTACTCTTGGGGGTTCGATCGCCCTTGGTTGGGTTGGTTAGGATCGCTTTATACTATGGCTTTTCTCAGTACGGCGATCGGTCGAGGTTTAGGTATGGCAAATCTGGACGAATTAACCGATTTAACCCATCGTCCGGGGCAATTTGAGAGTTTACCCGCTCCATGGCGCGTGAATCGTACCTACCACTGGCGACACCATTTTGATAACCAAAAGGCTTATTATTGTGGAACTTTCACCTTTATGGATAAATTGATGGGGACGGCACTTTCTCTCAAGGGCAAAACGATCGCCATTACCGGAGCGAATGGAACCTTAGGGCGATCGCTTTTAAAGTACCTACAACTGAAAGGAGCCAAGGTGATCGCGCTCACTTCCGGGGAGAATGCGATCGCTATTGAAATTAACGGCGAATCCCTACCTGTAAAAACCGTGAAATGGCAAATCGGTGAAGAAACGCAACTTGAGAACCTATTTAAGTCTGTAGATATACTGATTTTAAATCATGGCGTTAATGTCCACGGCCAAAGAACCCCAGAAGCGATCGAATTAGCCTACGAAGTGAATACTTTTTCCGTCTGGCGTTTAATGGAATTATTCTTCAAAACTGTCCGCACTAACGAGGAAATTGCCCGCAAGGAAGTCTGGGTGAATACTTCGGAAGCAGAGGTTAATCCTGCCTTTAGTCCCCTCTACGAACTCAGTAAACGAGCGATCGGTGATATGATTACCCTGCGTCGTTTAGATGCTCCCTGTGTGGTGAGAAAGCTAATTCTTGGTCCTTTTAAGAGTAATTTAAATCCTGTGGGTATTATGTCCGCTGATTGGGTGGCTAAACAGATTATCAAGGCGGTACAGAGGGATAGCCGCAATATTATTATTACTATTAATCCCTTGACTTTTATCACCTTTCCAATTAAAGAATTCTCTGTTTCTACCTACTTAAAACTATTTACTCGTTCCCCAAAAAATCGGGAAAATCCCTAACTAGGGTCTGCTGAAAAAGTTTTTCGGTGGTGGTAGGAGTCAGGAGTCAGGAGTCAGTAGCCGGTCGTTTCAGGCTTTGTTGCCCTTGTTTTCCTATTTTCTTGCACTAACATCGGACTTTAACAGGTCAAAAGCTTTATTTTAAAAGGGTTTTACCATTATTCAGCCGACCCTAACTATTTATCCTTAATCGGGGATCAAGACTATTTTTCCTCGCACTCTTTCCGATTCACTATAATTATGAGCTTCTACCACCTGGGAAAAAGTATAGGTGCGATCGATTCTAACAGTTAATTTTCCTGATTCGATCGCTTCTTTGAGAAATTGCCAGTCGGACGCTTGTGCCTGAGCAAAAAATATCAGTTTCCCTTTTTGGGGCAACCAAGCAGTGAGATAATTTAAGAGGATAATCCCTGGATTTGGTAGGGTGGTTATATAGGTTCCTTGGGGTTTTAAAAGCTGACGACAGTGCCAAAAAGAAGACTTAGCCACAGCATCGAAGATTAGATCATATTTCTGCTCAGTTTTTCTCCAATCTTCTTGGGTATAATCGATAACTTTATCTGCTCCTAAAGAGGTGACATAATCGATATTTTTACTACTACAAACTCCATCTACTTGCGCGGAGAAAATTTTCCCTATCTGCACGGCAAAGCTACCCACTCCTCCCGATGCACCATTAACTAAAATCCGATTTCCTGCTTGAATACCGCCAAAATCCCGCAAGACTTGCAACGCGGTAGAAGCGGCTAAAGGGGTGGCGGCAGCTTGAATAAAACTCTGATTATGCGGTTTTTTAACTAATAGGGAAGCAGGAATAATTGCATATTCAGCATAGGTTCTACCCGGTAATTGATTGAGAAAACCAAAAACCTCATCTCCGATCTGGAATTGTTCCACCTGACTGCCTTTTTCAACGATAATTCCCCCATAATCAAAACCTAATTGCAGGGGAAATTTATTACCTGTGGCTATTTTGAGCATTCCCCGACGAATCTTCCAATCAATCGGATTAATTCCCGCTGCCATAATCTTAATTAAGACTTCTTTCGCTTGGGGAATTGGCTTTTCTATTTCTGTGTATTGGAGAACATTACTATCGCCATAGCGATTAATGATAATAGCTTTCATAATTAAGAAAAAAGTTGATAAAATAGTAAGGGAGCAAAAGTAATGACCAAGAGAACAAAAATCCAAACTCGTCCCGCTAAAAGATTATAATCTTGTCCTAATCTTGACCAAGAGTGACCGGCAATAAAATGGCCGAACAGAAATTCAAAACCTACTGTTAATAGTAACCAAATTAAACCGATAGTAATTGCTTGGCTGGACGATTCTAGACCCCAAAAATAGACAAGAGTGCCAATATAAAGGCTAAAAAAGAGGATTCCTGTCAGGGTAGAAATTTGATGAGCGCGCAGTTCATCGAGATATTTTCCGTAGGTGCTTTCCCTGAGAATACCGTTACTAATTCCTATTACGATCATCGGGAGCCATGGGACAATGTAGCGACTAATCATAAGTTGTTGGTTTAGAACTCGCTCTAATTGGATTATAGCTATATTTGGCTGATAACTTGAGATATTTTGGTAAAAATTAAGATTGTTACTTGCCTAAATTTTCAGCAAGATAATCAACTAGCTTTTTCACTGTTGTAAATTCTTGGCATTTTTCGTCTGAAAGTTCAAGATCGAATTCTTCTTCTAAAACCATTATTAATTCAATCTTATCAAGTTCATCTCCTCCCCAATTTGATAATAAGTCAGACCAACTATCAAAGGAAGAACTAGACGTATAAAAGCTATAAGAACTATAACTACTAGATTGTAAATAAAATAGTTCATCATCAATATGTATCTCAGACTTTTCCACCTCTAATTGATAACTAATTATCTCTTGAACTTTGATAAAAATTGCCAGTTTTCGTTCATCTCCAGCCAATTCTTGTAATATCGTTATTTTCTCGGTATCATCAATTTTTTTATCATTAATAATAGCATTAGCTTTTTCTTCTGCTATTTTCATAGCTTTCTCTTCATCGATTCTCTTTGATTCTAATAGACTGGATTTACTGAAAAATAACTGATACCTCATAACTTCAATTCTAGAATTAATTAAGTTTCGTATTATATGAAATTCTACTTTATGACCACTTTCCTTGTAAATTCTTGTGGCTAAATCCCAAACAATCTGATCGCAATTTGCTTCTAGCTGATTTAGTTTTTCTTCACTCAGAGATACCATATCATCTAAATACTGATTGATCATCATTGCCAGAATTTGCATCTCATAATTTTTGCTATCTTCATTCATTTGAGTCGCTCCGCTGCCGCAAAAAATCTCAATCATATTGTATCTCAAGATCAATACTTTTCTAAAAAATCTAGCGTATCAACACCGATCAAGCAATTTATCGGTTAAAACTATAAATACGGCGTTTCTCATAAAGATGAAGTATAACCCTATAGGGTATCGTCTCGGAGTCTCCCCAAAACGAAAACCTCATACCTCACCATTAAGATAACTGCTATAAGTTAGGACAGGGGTGACAGTGGGGTAAATTGTTAATTTTTTTGGGGATTTAGCTACATCATCCGAAAAATGTCACACTAGAGGTAGGGGAGCGTCAACTATCAGTCATCAGCTTTCAGCAATTTTCTGCTATTTCCCGGGTGTATTGCTGGCAATGGTTTTTATCCCTGAGCTTATCTGCTATCGAGGAGGCAATTCTATGAATAATACGGAAACAATCTCAGTCGATCGGGATACCAACAAACTCTATAATAAAATTCTCGTGGCTGTGGATTATCAAGATGTCACTCCAGAGGTATTGAATACGGCTATCCTCTTAGCGAAAACCTACGCTAGTGAGTTGCGGATTGTCTATAGTCTGTCTAAACCTTTGACTCCCTACACGGAAACTTTTATTTATGGTAATCTGATCGGTTATGGTGGCGGTTATCCCCCCGATATGATCGCCTTAGAACAACAAATCACCGAAGAAATGCAGGCGGAATTACAAGCTTGGTTAAACGGTTTAGTCGATCGAGCTAAGGAAGATAATATCACAGCCCGGGCTGATTATTATATTGGTGATCCGGGACAGAAAATTTGTCAAGTTGCCCAGCAAGAGGGGATAGATTTAATTATTGTTGGTCGTCACGGTCGATCGGGTTTATCTGAGTTAATCTTAGGTAGTGTCAGTAATTATGTGGTGCATCATGCTCCCTGTTCAGTTTTGGTAGTACACATCACTCATTAATTAGAAAGGGTTGAAATCCATTTTTGGCTGTCCATTGAATCGCTCCATCTCTCCCAGTCCAATAAGTCTTAATACCGGCTTTTCTCAGTTGATTTCTGACATTGCGGGAGAGATTGGTGGTGACAGCGATCGCTGTTTGGGGTCGAATTGACTCTAACCATTGTTTGTCTAGATTGCTTCCCTGCCATAATAACACTAGGGGGCTAAATTCTTGGGATAAATTAACGGGAATTTTCGGGTTGACAATCCATAGCCAAGATTGATTTTTTACCTGAAATTTAAATAAATTTTTCTCGATCAATTGTCCAGTAATTTCGCCAAGATTAAATTTTTCTGACTGGGATAAATTAAGAGTTTTTTTGATCGGTATGCTCTCACTGATAGTTGAGAATTGCGCCGAATTATTGACGGTTATTGCTCCTTGTATTTGATTAATTCCCTCCTGTCGCAAAAAGGGCAAAACTGTATAACGTGCTGTTGCGGGTTCCTCCCCATTAATTAAGAGAGTATTTCCTCGATTTTGAATAATTATTACCGGTTGCGATTTGGTGGCTAAAACTGTCACCTGAGTTAAAGTTAAATGCTGATAAATAATCGGTATTAAAATTAAAGTGAGGATAAATAAACCGATTAAATGCCACCGTTGACGAAACCAGATATTAAAGCAGATTAAGGTAAGGCAAATATAAATAATTAACATCACTCCTAAAGATAATTTACCTGTGGAGTAGGTACTAAAAGGAAGCAGACTAAAAAAGGTGGTAATTTGCAGTAATAACTCTAGAGGGTAATAGAGAATACTAGCGCTGATACTGCCCAAAGGGGGATAAATTAAGCCTAAAAAGGCAGTAAAAACTCCTCCTAAACTAATCAGGGTAACTAGAGGAGTTGTGATAATATTAATGGGGATACTATAAAGAGCGATCGAGTTAAACGTAAACATTAATAAAGGCATAGTCCAGAGAGTAGCAGCTAGACTAATAGCTATAGGTTCAGCGATTAAATTAGGGAAATAGTCAATTTTATTTTTCAGTAAAGGAACGGTAATAATTAATCCCAAAGTCGCTAAAAAACTTAACTGAAATCCTAAATCCCAAATCCAGAGAGGTTGCCATAATAATAGAATTGTAGCCGCTAGTAACAGGGAACCTAAACTATTAACTTGTCGATTATAAAGCAGACCGATTAATGCCCCAATTCCCATCAAAATCGCCCTCAAGACTGAAGGTTGTAACCCGGTTAAAGTGCCGTAAATTATTAAGATAGTAATGGCAATAATAAACTGTTGTTTGGGGGATAAATTGCGAGTAATAGTTAAAACAAACCCCAACAAAATAGCCACATGAAAGCCAGAAGCTGCTAAAATGTGAGCTAATCCAGTTTTAATAAATAAATCAGTGATTTTTGCTGGCAAATTAACCGCTTGTCGTCCGAGGGTAATCGAACTTAATAAAGTCCCTTTTTCCTGGCCTATTCCCTGAATTTGTGCCTCAACAATGCGCTGACGAATCTGCCAAATTCCCCAAGTAGGTGATTTTTTATCGATAATTATTTCCCCTTTTAAACCAGCAAAAGCACCCTGACGCGCTAGATAATTAGCAAAGTCAAAAGCACTGGGATTATTGGCACGACGGGGACGATAAAGTAATCCTTTAATTGTTATTTCTTGTCCGGGGTAAACCTGATTTTCTGCTAGATTTGGTAGAGTAACGTAGAGTTTACCTGCGGATTTTTCTGTCGGTAAATTCTTGAGGCTAAATTCTTTTACTTCTAACCAAAATTGTAAATTTTCTCGGCGATTGAGACGAATTTCTGATATAATACTGCCCGTGATTTTAATAGAGTTAACCACATTATTTTTTAAAAGATGACTGATATCGTTTGCGCTGGGGTAAGGAGTACGAATTTCTAGATAAACAACCGCAAATATAGCTATTAATCCCCCCATCAGCCAAATTTTTCTAGGGGGACTTTGCCACCAAAAACGACGGATAAAAATCGTGGTTAATAGGGTAATTAGACTAAGAATAACAATTCTAATTACCACTTCTTGCCATCGGTTTAACTGCGGACTAAAATCTACCAGACCTGTAGATAACAATCCCAAAATATAGGCTAAACCGAGAATAACGCTATTAGGGCGATTCATAGAAATTTTTGTCAAACAATTTCAGAATTAGCGAGCATTATTTTTACCTAATATCAGCGAAAATCGAGATTAAAAAGTAACTTAGCATAAACACTATGGGGATCATTAAATGTAGGTAACTTCAATAATTCCTGCTGAAAATTTTGCCATTCCTGCGTCAAAGGGTGATTATTTTTAGTTAGAGGAGGAAGATAGGTTTGCCATAAATTAGAAAAAAGTTCTTCTTGCCAACTTTGCGATCGAGGATATTCTTTAAGACTCCAATCATCTCCTAATTTAGCTGTTTTGGCTGCGTATTGTACTGCCGCTTCTAGTCCACCGATTTGATCAACTAAACCAATTTTAACCGCATCTTTTCCCGTCCAGACGCGACCTTGGGCCACACTTCTTACCTTATCTGGGGATAATTTTCGCCCCTTGGCTACCGTCTCGATAAATAAATCATAGAACCGATTAACTGCCGCTTGATAAATTTCTAATTCTTGGGGATTTTTCGGTCTGGTAATAGTAGATAGATCGGCTAATTGTCCAGTTTTCACCGTATCCCAATCGATGCCATTATTATTAGCAATCTTCTGGATATTTAACAATAATCCAAACACACCGATCGAACCAGTAATCGTATCATTATCTGCAAAAATTCTTTGACCCCCCATCGCAATCCAATAACCCCCAGAAGCAGCCACATCACCCATAGAAATAATTACTGGTTTTTTCGCATCTAAACGCTTAATTTCTCGCAGAATCACCTCAGAAGCGGTGGCACTTCCCCCCGGACTATTAATCCTTAAAACTACCGCTTTCACCTCCTCCTTCCCTTGTAATTTTCGCAGTTCCTTCGCCAATTTATCCCCACCGATTTCGCCTCTATCTCCCTGACCATCCACAATTGTCCCTTCTGCATAAACTATCGCTATTTGATCGCTACTATCTCCCCCCTCATCAGCGAGAGAACTAGCATAATTAGCTAAAGAAATTTGCGAAAAAGAGCCAGAGTTTTCCTCCTCATTAGTTTTATTTTTTGCTTCCCTTGTCAACTCCTTTGCTAAAACAATTACTCGATCTAAATGGGCCACTTCATCAACAAAACCCGCCTTTTTCGCTGTGGTTGCTTCCAGAATACCTTGAGTATCAGAAATAGTTTGCACTTGTTGGGGGGTTAAATTGCGACTTTTGGCCACTGTGGCACTATAATTAGACCAAATTGTATCGAGTAGGGTTTGCAGCTGCTGACGATTCTGGACACTTAAATCCTGACGCGTATAGGGTTCCACCGCACCTTTAAAAGAACCCACTTTTACCACTTGCACCCCGACACCATATTTTTCTAGTGCATCGGCAAAAAAGGTTTGTTGACTACTTAAACCATTAATTTCCATTCTCCCCACGGGATTAATAATCACCTTTTCAGCAACGGAAGCGAGATAATATTCCTTTTCCGTCCATTCCACATCGTAGGCGATAATTTTTTTACCCGATTGGCGAAATTTTGCCAAAGCTTGCCGCACTTCCGTCAGGGTAGCATAGCCATATTCACCGACAGTGCTGCGACCGTAGAGTAACAGACCGACAATATTATCATCAAGGGCAGCCTTTTCGATCGCCGCTATCACCTGTCGTAAATTTAAAGTGGTCCGACTCTCACTGGTCAAACTATCGGCTAAACTAGAACTAGGGGGAGCATCGCTGATATTGGTGGCTAAGTTAAAAACTAAGACCGATTTTTCCTTAACTGAGGAGCTATCGCTAGAATTAAGGAAAGAAAGCAGTAAAAATGCTAATCCCCCCACACCTAGGGACGAAAATACCAATAATCCCAATAAAGTTCCCAAGCAACTAGCGAAAGTTTGTTTAAAAAACTGACCCATCGGTTTTCATCTACTACTAATTTTCCTGTTTCCTATTGTAGGGATTCCCCGCCCAGAAACAACTTTTTTATCTGACTGCCTGACACATCTTGGTGAATCACCGACAGGTTAAGACACGGATGCGAGAGAACCAAATTCGGTCAAAGAAATCTTGTTCAGCTGGCTTTGAAGCAAAAACTGGTTCGAGGGATGAAACCCTTATAGAGAAAGACATTTGGCGATTTTTGTCAATTGTTTTCGATCTAAAACGAAAGTGGTCTAGATTTTTTACTTCTATCTTTGACATTTTTCTTGACTTGAATAAGCTGTTCGTAATTTAAATTGCTTGGGCCAGACGAGGCAAGAGGCAACAGTAAAGGGATTGGGGGAGATTCGGCTAATCTAAGAATAAGCGGTTTAAATACGTCTTAGCTTATTTTTTGAGAACTTTTTTAGTTTCTCACTTTTTCTGCCCCAAGAACATAAGTATAAATACTTATGTTATTTTCATTTTATATGCTACCAGCCATAAGCTGTTGACTATCTAAATTGCTCGTTAAGACTGCAAGGGAGAAGGAGCAGGGAGAGGAAGTTTGAGCATTTGTACTAAAATTTTGAATACGCAGTTTAAATTCAGTACAGCTTACTACAATTTGAAGTGCGGAATGTGGGTTACAAGAGGTCTATTATTGTCGTGCCTCTATCGGCTGAAAATACCCAGAAAAAAACTCTTAAGTTATACTAAAATAATTAATACAGACACACATATTCCCAGATGGTGAAAAGGAATTATTTACCCTTGAAAACCACAGTTAAAGTCAGCACACAAACCCAATTACCCCTACATCTAGTTATCACCCATCCCCAGTATCGTTTTGTCGATTTATTCGCGGGAATCGGTGGGTTTAGAATCGCTTTGGAGAAATTGGAAGGACGTTGTTTAGGCTATTCAGAAATTGATCAACAGGCAATCCAAGTTTATCAACAAAATTTTATTAGCTATCTCAACAGCGATGAAATTGCTTTCGGAGATGTGAGTAAAATTAGCAATTTACCCGATAATCTTGATCTTATTGTCGGCGGTGTTCCCTGTCAACCTTGGTCGGTAGCGGGATGTTTACGAGGATTTGATGACCCCCGGGGAAAACTCTGGTTTGATGTGATTAAATTAGTCCAGAAAAGTCAACCGAAAAGCTTTATTTTCGAGAATGTCAGTGGGTTGGCTAGTCCTCGCAATCAGGAGAATTTAGAATTAATTATCGATGAATTAACCAGCGGTGGTTATCAAGTTTACTGGCAGTTATTAAATGCCTACGATTTTGGTTTACCCCAGAATCGCGAGAGAGTTTTTATCGTAGGAATTAGAAAAGATATAGACAACTATGAGCGGCTTAAATTTCCCTTACCTTTGGGTATCCATCCGAAGGTTTTGGATATTTTAGAAGACATCAAGAATATTCAACCCGTCGAGAAAGTCAAGTTATCTGCGGATACTTTATTTAATGGTTTTGTTCCTCCATCGAGAACTCGTTTTCAAAAAGAAGATGAATTAAATGACTTTTTTATTTTTTCTGATTTAAGAAATGGCCACACAACTATTCATTCTTGGGATATTATCAAAACTACGGAACGACAAAAAAGTATCTGTTTAGCTTTGCTGAAATTAAGACGCAGTAAAAAGTATGGCGAAAAAGATGGTCATCCCGTGGCTTTTTCTACTTTTTTGGAAATTATACCCGATCTAAAAATCGAGGAACTAAATCAGTTAGTTTCTCTGGGGATTTGTTGGCAAACGAGGGAGGGTAAGTATGAATTTATTAACTCAAAAAACATGACAGGAATTAACGGCATTTATCGGATTATTTTACCGACGGCCGATATTATTCCTACCCTAACCGCTACGGGTGCTAAAGATTATATTGCTACTATTTCAATTACCGCTACGCATCCCCAAGAATACAAACAATTGTTTTTAAAGAAAATCTATAAACCCAAAAAGTTTCGAGAAATTACTCCCCAAGATGCGCGTAAATTACAAGGATTCCCAGATAATTTTATCTATCATCTACAGCCGGCTATCGCTAAAAAACAATTCGGAAACGCTGTTCCTGTACCAGTGGTGGAGGCAGTAGCAAGAAATTTACTAGAAATAATTTTACCAAATTAATTGTCTAGATAATTACGAAACTTTTGTTTATACTTATTGATAAATGCTTTATCTTCTTGAAGATCGATAAAAGCTTCTTTAATTAATGACCAAGTATTGATTTTACCAGAACAAAAATCCCAAAATTCATTTTCAACCCATATATCATGATTTTCCTCTAGAGGATACATTTTATTTCCCTGTGATTCCCACCATGTTTTAGGCAAGAAAGGATTAAAAGGAATAACAATTCTTGTGTGAATACTTGCTAAAGGTTCACGGGACAGCCGATAACAATACCAATCTAACAACTGGTCGCTAAATCTAGAACCATCTCCCCTATTAGGATGTGTAGCTTTTAAATCAAACACATACTCAATATTGTCTTTGATTAAATAAATATCTACTCCATGACCAGAAGGAGGATCGATATAATTGAGGTTATTCCTATTTATTTTCTTAGCTACTACTCTAAGTCTTTCAATGCACTCTGTCATGGATATTTTTTGTTCTTTCGATTTTCTGAGACTTTTTAAATTATCGAGTTTACTTCTTAATTATTGAGGAAATGGACTAGGTTGTAAAAGTTTTTTATCCTGCTTATATAAAATACGAAATCCATTATCTTTGGCTAAAAAGTTTGCTAATTTCTCCCAGAAAGTAGTTCCCATGCTTGTCGTTAGTCCAGTCATCACAGAACTAATCTGTCTCTCCTCTGGAAATAAATAATCTAAAATATGATGATTCCTAGGCTTGGGTTTTTTAAAATAGTTTTCTATTGAGTTTTTAATTAGCTTTTGAATTTCTATCACTAACTGGCTATTATCCATACTGAATTGCAATTCATCAAATTTATAAATCAGCAAAAAGATCAGTAATAGATATATCAAGTGCCTTGGCTAACTTTTCGATATTTTCTAAAGATACATTACACTTACCAAGTTCGATACTGGAAATATAAGTTCGGTGTAGTTCCGCTTTTTCGGCTAAGATTTCTTGAGATAAGTCACGTTCCCTTCTACGTCTTCTGATAGCTTTACCAAAACGATATTTGATATCTAAGGATTCTTTTTGTGCCACGGATCAATTATCAAGAAAGTGTATGAGACATTTCTACAGATTATAATTCACATTTTATCTACATTTTAGGCGTTGTCAAATTGAAAGATGATCCGAATCAGCACCGGAACTGAAATTACTTTGATAACAAGGATTGCATTGCATCTTTCATATTCTGATAACATTGCTTCGTTCCTCTGAAAGTACAATTGCTGTTATCGCTTCGACTATCTTTTAACTCTTATTTTCGTAACAACTCGAAAAATGTTTCTTTATCAAGACCAATATCTTGAATCATACCCATGAGAGTACCTTGCTTAATATCTTTTCCTGAATGAATAGGGATCACAACCCTACATCCACCAGTACTTTTGTAAATAGCATGGCTACCTTTTTGACGATCCAAATAAAAGCCCAATTTTTCAATAACTTTAATAAACTCCTTGACTTTAACTGCGGGATACTGACTCATACTAAAATATTTAAAGGCTTAAAAATCAAATCTTCTTTGGGAATGGGTTGATGATCAGCTATCAAACTTTCGAGGTACAATTCCATAGCTTCTGTAATATTGACAATCGTTTCTTCAAAAGTGTCTCCTTGAGAATGACAACCTTTAAGCGCAGGACAAAAAGCGTGATAACCACCGTCTGACTCTTTTTCTAGAATAACAGTGTAGTTATAAATTTGTTTGGTATTATCACTCATAACACTATCAGTTGTGGATTTTAAATTATCCTAGCATAGACTTTTTTTAATGACTTTTCCCAGAGCGATCGATTTTTTGAGAGGATTAACTCCCCAGCTAAACTAGAATAGAAAGATAGGAAAGCGATCGAAATTAGAATGACGACCGAAATTGAAAAAGAACTAGAAACCAGCGAAGCTGTCTTGGAAAAACGGCGAAATTTTGCCATTATCTCCCACCCTGACGCGGGAAAGACCACCCTGACCGAAAAACTGTTACTATACGGGGGTGCAATCCATCAAGCGGGTGCAGTCAAAGCAAGACGCGACCAACGCAAAGCCACCTCCGACTGGATGGAAATGGAAAAACAACGGGGAATTTCGATTACTTCCACGGTTTTACAGTTCGATTATCGTGATTTTCAGATTAATCTCCTCGATACTCCCGGCCACCAAGATTTTAGCGAAGATACCTATCGTACCCTAGCCGCTGCCGATAATGCGGTGATGTTAATCGACGCGGCCAAAGGTTTGGAACCCCAAACCAGAAAACTCTTTGAAGTGTGCAAACTGCGGCAGTTACCCATCTTTACCTTTGTTAACAAAATGGACCGCCCCGGCCGCGAACCTCTGGATTTATTGGACGAAATCGAGCGAGAATTAGGATTACAGACCTATCCCGTCAATTGGCCGATCGGAATTGGCGATCGCTTTCGGGGAGTCTTCGATCGGGCTACCCAGACCATACACCTGTTTGAACGTCGCTCCCACGGCTCTCAGGAGGCGCAGGAAACCGTGATCGAGCTTGGCGACCCCAAAATTGAGGATTATCTCGAAAAAGACCTGTATTACCAGTTAAAAGAGGATATAGAACTGCTCTCGGAATTGGGGGCCCAATTGGATTTGCCAGCAGTCCACGCAGGAGAAATGACCCCGATCTTTTTTGGTAGCGCCATGACCAATTTTGGGGTGAAATTATTCCTAGAATCCTTCCTCGACTATGGATTACCCCCCAGAGGACGCAATTCCTCCCTCGGTGTCCTTGATCCCACCTATCCCGATTTCACCGGTTTTGTCTTCAAACTGCAAGCAAACATGGACCCCAAACATCGCGACCGGGTGGCCTTTGTGCGGGTATGTACGGGGAAATTCGAGAAGGATATGGTAGTAAACCACGCTAGAACCGGTAAAACTATCCGTTTATCCCGTCCTCAGAAACTTTTTGCCCAAGATCGGGCAGTTATAGAAGAAGCTTATCCCGGAGATGTGATCGGATTGAATAACCCCGGGGTCTTTGCGATCGGTGATACGATTTATATGGGTAAAAAGCTCGAATACGAAGGGATTCCCTGTTTTTCTCCGGAATTATTCGCCTATCTCAGAAATCCTAACCCTTCCAAGTTCAAACAGTTTCAAAAAGGAGTCTCGGAATTACAGGAAGAAGGGGCCGTACAGATATTATCCTCGATCGATGAATTTAAACGCGACCCGATTTTAGCCGCTGTCGGTCAATTACAGTTTGAAGTGGTGCAATTCCGTCTTTTAAGCGAGTACGGAGCCGAAACTACCCTCGAACCCCTAGCCTATAGTTTAGCCCGTTGGGTAGCCGGGGGTTGGGCCGCTTTAGAAAAAGCAGGTAAACTCTTTAATACTCTAACTGTCAAAGATTACTGGGGTCGTCCTGTCTTATTATTCAAAAATGAGTGGAATTTACAGCAAGTGAAAGAAGATCATCCCTCTTTGCAATTAAACTCGATCGCACCGGTAGGATCGGGAGTAGAACCGCAATCCTAACCATTAATCCCCCAAGACAATTGCCGAACTGGTCAGGACAAGATAGCCATCCCCCAGACAACTAGACTAAAGTAGAAGTGGTCAGAAAGTCTCGATCTTTCCTAACACTTCGGATGTCTCAAAGCACTATCGTTGACGAGTCCCTCACCATTAGAAAAAGTCCTGCTGTCAATTCCCGAATTAATCCCTGTTTAATTCGCTTTTGTTATTTTCTGGGAAATTATCTAGTTTTACCAGCTTTTTTCAGCAAAATAACCGTCACAGGACAGGAAAATATTCCCCTAACGGGGGGTGTCATCCTTGCACCTACCCATCGTTCCCGTTGGGATGCGCTGATTTTACCCTACGCGGTGGGACGCTTAGTTAGTAGACGCGATTTGCGCTTTATGGTTTCCGCTAACGAGATGAAAGGGGTACAAGGTTGGTTTATCCGACGTTTGGGGGGTTTTCCTGTCAATACCGATCACCCCGGTATGGGTAGTCTGGTCCATAGCGTCGAACTGTTGGCTGCGGGGGAAATGGTGGCGATTTTTCCGGAAGGGGGTATCTGTCGCGATCGAGTGGTTCATCCTCTTAAACCGGGGGTAGCGCGGATTGCGTTGGAAGTTAAGACGATGAAATCCGATGCAGATATAAAGATTTTACCAGTAAGCATTAGTTATAATCAGCCTTACCCCGGATGGGGAAGCAAAGCGACTGTAAACATCGGTCAAGGGATTAATGTGCTTGATTATCAACAAAATTCGCTAAAACGGGAAACTGTCCGCTTAACCAAAACCTTGAGCGATCGCTTAAAACTTCTCCACGAGGATCAATCACCTTAATCAGCTGTTGACTATCTACCGCATAAGTGGGATTTCGGGGACGTAGTTAGGGTTTGCTGAATAAATCTAAAAACCTTATCCAACAAGGTTTTTAGACTTTTTTTCCCTCAAAAAGTGCCGACCCTTGGAGTGATTGG
>MTBT01000309.1:0-13466 GCA_002282935.1 Microcystis sp. LSC13-02
AAAACTTAACAATTGACGGCGAAATTTTCCTTGCTTTTGTCGTGAGATTTTGGGATAATATTTTTAAAAGACTTTATTCATAATGGGAATCTAAGCACTTCATGATAGACACAACCATCCCATTATAAGAGAATCATAACCCAAGCCGCCGCCAAAGTCAAGGGATCACTCCTAATTAGGGTCTGCTGAAAAAGTTTTTCGTGGGGACAGGGTGTGGGGTGTGGGGATTTGCCGATTTTGAGGTGGTCAATTACCTAATTTTCAGGGAAAAAGTCCCTGAATTTTCCCCCCGCTCACTCCCATGTCCGGTACTTTTTGATTGACAAAAAGTCTAAAAGTCTTATCCAGCAAGGTTTTTAGATTTATTCAGCCAACCCTATCTATTCCAAAGTTTTAACGCTCAAAACTTGGGGAGGTGTGGCATCGGGGGGATAGAGAAAATCGAGATTAATGTCGCGTCTGGCTCCGGGGGGAAGTTCCACCTGTACTAAAGCTTCTCCCTGTTGTCCTTCCCGTTGAACGAGATGGAAAAAACGTTCCTCGGTGCGTCCCAGGGCGTTACGATAGGTAACGCGCACTGCACCCCGGAAAAATACCGGTCCCTGGACGGGTTCAACAAATAGCAAGCGATCGAGATAATTGTCTTCTTTAATTGGGGTTTGAATACTCAAAGCCACCACCTGCGTTTTGCTAGTGTTGTTATATAGAGGTAAAGTCAGATAGTAGTGAACACCGTAGTTACCGTGAGCTTTGAAAGCCGTATCGGGATAACGCACTAACATGGGGGCGCTTTGGATTTGTCTGGTTCCGAAAGTAGCTGCTGTCACCGTACTTAAAGGATAGGCAAAAGCTTGACCGGGTTGAGGAATGGTGAGATTAATTCCCCCTTTGGGATCGACAATGCGGGTTGCCCATTCCGAACCGACAGAAATTCCAGCCACGCGACCATAAAAATTTCTTCTTCCGGGGAACCATTGATCGGGGGGGGTGGGGGGAAAATCACGAGGAGCGGCTAAATCACCTCTAACTAATAGGGTACGCCATTCCTCTAGGGTAGGGGGACGAAAGGTTTCTATTTCCCGATCTTCGATTTTGACTTTTTGGGGAACTTCGTAGAGGGCTAAATTGGCCATATAGACAGGGCCATCGCTGTAGAGACGTAGGAGGGTCGAGCGGGCGCTACTTCTGGGGATAACCAGATCGAATAGCATCCGACTTTGGCCTGGGGGAATGACGATCTGGGTGGGAAATTGGGTATCATGGCGACGACGCATGATATCGCCGGCTAAACGGGAACCGGGACCGGAAAAAACCCGGCCATTGGGATCTTCCACCAGAGAGGGTAAATCGACAAAAGGGGCATCGGCGGAGGTGACGTAACTGACTCCTTGTAGGATGCGGATAACGAGGTTTTTGGAGGTGGGATTAGTAACGATCAGGCCCTGGTGTAGGTCGCGATTGGGATCGGTTTGACGGGCGATGTGGTGGGTAAAAACGTCAAAACGTCCTTGTAGGGGATGATTGAGATGGGCTACGGGATAACGTTTTCCTTTGCCGGGGAAAGTGGAGAGGAGAATTCCCTCTTTTTCTACGACTTCGGGACTATTGCTATTAAAAACCAGCACATCATTTAGTTGACCGGGCAACTGACGCACTTCCTGATATTGGGTGATTAATTTCCTCTCTATCTGGGGCAAGACCGAGGCGGACTGAGCTAAAAGAATAGTGGGTAAGAAAGAAAGCATAGAGATTCTATATTTATAGTATTTAATCAGAGCTTGCTGAATAAATCTAAAACCTTGTTGGGTAAGACTTTTAGACTTTTTGTCAATCAAAAAGTACCAGATATGGGGGTGATCGGGGGGAAAATTCCGGGACTTTTTCCCTGAAAATTAGGTAATTGACCCCCTCAAAATCGGTAAAACCCTACACCCCACACCCCACACCCTACCCCCACGAAAAACTTTTTCAGCAAACCCTAATTAAGGGTGAGTCGATGGAGAGAGGAAGTTATACGACAATATAGGCGAGTGTGTCCAGGCGATCGATAAAGAATCTTAATATATTTTTCAGGCCTGATCAAGCCATGTCAGGGGTGATGTGAGCTAGGGGCGGTTTTCTGGGTTAGCAAGGGAGAATAACCCTTGCTATTGCCGATTTTAGCCTTTAAGTTGACAATGACCGGTAACTGCTCACCCTAGCTTTAAATTTCGCCGCGAATTTCTTCGACTATGCCATCTCTAAGGACGAGTTCTACATTCATTTTTGCCACTAAGTTATCGCCTTTTTCGACGCGGAAAAAGCTTTCTAGTTGTGCTTGGGCTACTTCTTGATTGAGTTCCAAGAGTTGTACCTGTTGCAATTGTTGCAGATACTGGTTTTTTTGTTCGAGAAACTCACTTTTCTGTTGATTGACTTGGATTTGAATATTGTCAATCTGTTGGGCAGCCGCGGGGGGTAAGGGGATAAGACTCTGACGCTGAATTTCGGCGATCGCTCTTTGTCCTTGGGTTTCTAATTGTTGAATTTGTGCGTCAATTTGAGCCATTTGTGCTTGTAATTGCTGTTGTGCTTCTTCTTTCCAGCGCGGAGTCACGATGACTTTAATTGTCACCGGGCGCTTCAGTAATAAACTGGTTTGTGCGTCATCCATGATTTGCTTATCCTAAAAAGGTCTTTTTGTCAAGAGGTTGGAGAATATTTGCCGGAAATATTTACTTGGCAAACATCTCGTTAATCATATCGCGATAGCGTTGCGTTACTACCGGTCGTTTAATCTTTAAAGTTTGGGTCATCATGCCGTTTTCTTGGGAAAAAGGCTCTAAAATTAACTCAAAGGTTTTAATCTGGTCATCGGCACGATAACTGGGTCGATTTCTTACCTCGCGCTTTAATTCTTGTTGGTAGAGATCTAAGACTTTTTTGCTGTAGAGATCGCTAGAAAGAATCGTTGAGCGATCGCTGTGAAGATCGGGTAAATTTAAGGATATTTTCTGTTCTTGGGCCCAATTGGCCAGTATATCAAGATTAGGCACGATCAAAGCCCCCAAAGCTTTTTGATCCTGTCCCACTAGCATAATTTGGGAGATAAAGGGACTGCGTAAACAAGCATCTTCAATCGGTTGCGGTTCGATATTTTCACCATTGCTCAAAACAATTGTATCTTTGGCCCGTCCGGTTAAAACTAAATCCCCGGCAGCGGTTAACCAACCAATATCACCGCTATCAAACCAACCATCGGGAGAAATCGCTTTTTCGGTTGCTTCTGGTTTTTTATAATATCCCTGCATCACCTGCGGACCACGAATCAAGACTAAACCGTGTTTTTCCGTCGGTAAGACTTCTTTGCTGTGTAAATCGACAATACAGATTTCTGTCTGAAAGACGGGACGACCGGCAGACCCGCGCAGGTTATGATCGATACGACGGACGGTAGCGACGGGAGAAGTTTCTGTCAGTCCATAACCAACTAAGATCGGGATTCCCGCAATCTCATAGAAAGTATCTAGATGTCTGGCTAAGGAACCACCGCCACTAACCAAGATTTTAACTTTATTTCCCACTGCTTGGCGAATTTTGCTATAAACTAGCTTGTCACCGATGGCATGGAGGGGATAGAGTAAGAGGGATTGAATTCTTGCTTTGAGTCTTTCTCCGGGGGAAGCGTGAAGGTGATCAAGACTGAGATTATCAGCGATACGTTTAGCAAGAACGTACTTTTCCGACTTTTCTAGAAAAAATCGCACCAATTTCTGTTTTTTAGCCGGTTGTTCGCTAAATTGTTTTTGGATACCCTCGTAAAGAGATTCCCAAAGACGGGGAACTCCCACCATTAATTGGGGACTAAATTGCTTTAAATCGGACTTAAAAGTGCGAATACTGGTATAAATCTGGGTACAACCTTGAGCTAGAATGAAATACTCACAGCTGCGCTCGTAGGAATGCCATGAAGGTAGTATACTTAAAACTCGATCGCCGGGAGCCGGTTGAAAGATAGCATTTAAGTTGCGTACCTGATGCAGCAGATTACCGTGACTTAACATCACCCCTTTTGGTTGTCCCGTCGTCCCCGATGTGTAGATGAGGGTAGCCAGATCATTTTCGCTCTTGGTGATGGGTTTAAGGGTGTTCTCAGCCCCGATCGCCATTAGTTGCTTGAAATTTAAGGTCTGCACGGAAATCGCCCCAGTAGCGGGGTCTTCGTCGGTGAGCAGCACGATTAATTTCAGGGGCAATTCAGGGATTTTCGCCAGTAATTTCCCTAAAGTTTTGTTATTTTCGACAATCAGCGTCTGACTGTCACTATCGGCCAGAATATAGGCTAATTCCTCTGCATCTGCTTGAGCAGATCGTACCGCATTGGCGGCCCCGGCTGCCATGGAACCTTGGTCGGCAATAAACCACCGGGGACTATTATCGGCAAATAAAGCGACATTTTCGGTTTCTGTGACTCCTAATGCTTGTAAAGCGGCGGCAAATTGCTGAATTTGTTGATAAAGTTGCCGATAGGTGAGAATTACTTCCGGTTTACTGTGGGGATCCTGTAGGGCGATAATATTGGGGAAACGTTGGGCAACTATTGACCAAACTTCGGGTAAAGATTGAATATTTGAATAGTCAATTAGGGTTGTCATAGCAGTAGTTATAGAGGGTTACAAGGGTAATAACATATAGATTAACCATTCGATCGCTCTTTTTGCTGGTTCTCCTAGACAGTATTTCAACAGGTATCTAGTCCTGCAAAGTTAATTTCCTAGTCGAGACTCGGAGAGAGAAGACTTTTCAGTTATCAGTGAACAGTGAGGGATAATCAGGGAATGCTAACGGCTTAGATGTATAATTAATTTTGCTTAGGTACTTAATATAGTTGTAACTAGCAGAAAAAACGATGATTGCTTTATCTAACTATAATAATCTCACTCCAGAAGAATATCTTCAGTTTGAAGAAAAAAGTCCCATTAAACACGAGTATATCGAGGGACAAATTTACGCCATGGCAGGGACGACTGATATTCATAATATTGTTTCGGGGAATATATACACAATTATTCGTAATCATTTGCGGGGTTCCGATTGTCGGGTTTATTTTACCGATGTGAAAGTCAGATTAGAGAAACGCAATCACTTTTATTATCCTGATATTATTGTCACCTGCGATGACAGAGATAGAGAAACTGCTACCTACAAAAGTTTTCCTAAATTGATTATTGAAGTTCTCTCCGATTCCACAGAAGCTTTTGACAGGGGTGATAAATTTAATGATTATCAAACTCTAGAAAGTTTGCAGGAGTATGTCTTAGTGAATAGTAAACACCAACGAGTGGAAACTTTTCGACGGGGTGAACAGGGTTTATGGATTTTGCAAACCTATCAGCAAGAAAGTTTTAGTTTGCAGAGTATTAATCTGACGGCATCTTTTCGGGATTGAAAAAAGTCCCATTAAACACGAGTATATCGATGGGCAAATTTACGCCATGGCAGGGACGACTGATATTCATAATATTATCGGACTCAATTTCACTTTTATCATTCGTAATCATTTGCGGGGTTCCGATTGTCGGGTTTATTTTACCGATGTGAAAATCAGATTAGAGAAACGCAATCACTTTTATTATCCTGATATTCTTGTCACCTGCGATGACAGAGATAGAGAAACTGCTACCTACAAAAGTTTTCCTAAATTGATTATCGAAGTTCTCTCCGATTCCACAGAAGCTTTTGACAGGGGTGATAAATTTAATGATTATCAAACTCTAGAAAGTTTGCAGGAATATGTCTTAGTGAATAGTAAACACCAACGAGTGGAAACTTTTCGCCGGGGTGAACAGGGTTTATGGATTTTGCAAACCTATCAGCAAGAAAGTTTTAGTTTGCAGAGTATTAATCTGACGGCATCTTTTCGGGATTTTAAGAACTTCAGCTATGGCTACTAAAGAAGCATCTGCTAAATCCATAGGAACATCTTGATATTGTATCATTAAGGTTTCCATTCTTTTTAGTTCATCTGAATTATGATGGTGTATTACCAGTATTTCATCTACCACATAACCCCATAATTCTTGTTGTGCGAACCAACCACCATATCGACGCAATAAATACATTGCTTCGGTAAAACAAGCGCAAGTCGTGACAAGGAGGGCCGATAGCGAAGATAAAATGTCAACACAACGCTGATGATTTTTATCAGCTTCATTAATTAAGGCAATAAGTGGAGAAGCGTCGCAAAGAGTCATTGGTGTAATGCTGATTAGTCTTTATCATCTAAAATGTTTGTAAAAACTTCTTCTACTCGCTCAGATAAATCTGATGGCTGAAAATAAACTCGTCCAACTCTTCCTTTTAATTTTTGGTCTAGGGTTTCTGGAGTGGAGGAATTGGAAGATTGATTAGATAGAATGGTCAATCTCACTCGCTGACCTGCTAATTTAGCACTATGCTGTAAAATTTCTTCCCAAGTCCCCTCTAAAGTGTTTTGTTCCATAGATATTGATTTGAATTTCGTTCTTTCCTCAGTGTAACAAGCAAAAGATAAAAAAACAAATTTCTAGATTTTTTTGTCTTATTGTTTTTTACCGGGGGGAATAAAACGGATTTCAATTCTGCGTCTGCTTGCATCTGCGTCACGATTAACCGCGGCTAATTTACCCGATGGGAGGTATAACTGTCCTGCGGAAAAAGCTCGAAATTTGACGTTTTTGAGTTTACCGGTGTTTTCGATTTCTTGCACTACTGCTAAAGCGCGCATTAATCCTAAATCAGTGTTAGAACCGGGTACTAGCATTTTAACAGATTGTTTTCTGCTGGCAACCGATTCGATATTTTTATCGAGATTACTTGTCTGTTGTATTCCTTGTCCGTCGGTGTGTCCAATTACTTGAATAAAGTCGATTTCTCTGTCTTTGGTAATGGTTTCGATAGCGGGAATAATGCGCTGACGAATATAGGTTTTTAAAGCAGGACTTAATTCCGCACTTCCCGACTGAAATTTAAATTTTCCTGATTTTTCATCGATAACTATGGGGGTTGCTGTTTGCAGTTTTCGGTTAGCTTCCTCCAGTTTGCTGATGAGATTATAAGACTGAAAAAGTGCCAAGAGGAGAAATAAACTCAGAATCATGAAAGCATTGGACATTAAATCGGTGAATGCGGGATAAACATCCACCGATTTATCTTCATCTCGGTAGTAGGTGCGTCTAGACATAGTTGCTTAGAATTTGTTGGTGAAGTTATCAAATATGGTGTTAATCCCCTTCTTAGCGACGACTTTCTCTAACTTATCTTGCAAAGATTCTAAGTTAGCAGTTAATTTACTGGTGTTGGTGTTCACTGCGTTAATTACTTGAGAAAAATCTGATTTAAGGCTGCCAAATTGATTGGCTGTTTTCTCAATAGATTGGGAAACTGCTTTTAATTGTTCTGAGTTCTTAGTTAATTTATCATCCACTACTGTCGCTAAGTTATTGCTTAAAAGTTTTAACTCAGACTGTAAGCTTTCCTTGACTTGAGTAACTTGCTCTGTCACTGTATCAATTAACTGAGACAAGTTAGCATTAGTCACATCGAGATTATTACTAGAGCGCTCAATCCCATGAGAAGCAGTGAGGATTTTATCAGAGGTTTGGGAGAGTTTTTCATCGAGACTATTGATAAGCTGGTTTCCTAATTGTTTCGACTCGGAGTTAAAACTGTCTTGATAAGTTTTCACGGTTTCGATTAATTTTACTAATTCTCCCTGAATGTTAGATAACTTTTCTTGTTCGGTGACTGAGCGTTGCTGATTTTGCTCTAGGATTGTCTCAGATTTTTGATTCAAGTCAGTAATTTTTATTCCCAACTCAACCATAGTTGTCATTGAACGGTGGAAGTCTTGAGTTAAAGAAGCTAGAGATTGAGTTGATTGGTTTAAATCTGTAGTAGAATTAGCGAACTGTTGATGAGCAGTCATTAAATCTGCGGTTGCTTGCACTAACTTATCAGCAAATTGACTACTTTCGATTTTTTCGGAAGCTTCCAGAAAACCTAGCGCACTATCCTGTAATTTTTGAGAAGATTCTTGGATATTTAAATACACTTGTTCTGCTAAATCGTTAGCTCTTTTATTACTGCTGATAATCTCCCCGATATTCTGCTCTAGTAGTGCAGTGGATTGAGAAAATCTCGCTTGAGTCTCTGCTAAACTAGCGGTAAACCTTTCCATATTACCAGAGAAGTTACTTTTTTCAATTAACTCTGATGCTTGTTTAAAAAGCAGCACACTATTTTTTAGTTCCTGAGAGGATTGTGTAAACTCTCGGTTTGCTTGCGTGATAATTGGTACTTGCTCGTTAAGTTCAAAAGCTGAACGCTGAAAAGTCGATGCACCGGTAGATAAAGTTCCTGCGGTTTCAGTTAATCTTTCACAAACCTGGGTGACTAATTTAGCAGTTTCCTGATTACGTTCAGCAATTTCTTTAGCAACTTCTCTTAAAGAAGATTCTAATACTCTCGTCACCTCATTATGAAAGTTAGTCAGAAATGCTTGCTGTTTCTCCACCATGCTATCAACCGCTTTATTCAAGCGACTATTCCCTTCTACAGTCGGCTGCAAGATGTTATCTAAATAGTCTTCTAGGGAACTAATTAGATTTACTTTAGCAAGGTTGGTATTAAAGATTAAGTTAATCACAGTCAGTAAAGAACTACAAGCTAAACCAATTAAGCTAGTGATAAAAGCAATCCCCATACTTTCTAGGGGAGTTTTGAGCTTTTCTCCTAAACTTTGCACATCGAGATTATTGATATCGATAAGTGTGCTGATTCCCGTCAGATTGAGAGTAATTCCGAAGAAAGTTCCCAACAAACCAAAAGCGAGGAGGAGATTGGGTAACACTCTCACAAAATAATCCCATTTCTCGCAGCTGAGGGATTTAGACATGAAAGTAAATTTTTCTTCATGGTATAAACCATCCACCAAAGCTGCGGTATTAACATCATCTAGTTGACTACTGGCTATCTTAAATCTATTCTCTAGATTAGAAATAATTTTAGGTTGAACCCCGCGACTTTCTCCCCGAATTAAGCGGTTGACTTTTGCGGTTGACTTTTGGATATGTTTATAGAGAGCAATCCGGATTCTCACAGCTAAGACGGTGGGAAAAATAACCAAGACTAGAGTTAAAACAATCAGATAGGGAGGAAAAAGGTTAAATAATGCCATGATAGTTATTGGATACCTCGAATTGTGGTTGATAGAGAGAGTTGGGGGTTAATGTTTCCTCAGATAGCTGGGGAAACATTATTAAGATTGATAAATTTTACCATTCATCAGCAGTGCTAACTTCTGCGGGTAAACTGGGTTGACTACTGTTATTGTTTGTTCCCAATAAAGTTTGTTGCTTTTGCTGTTGTTTTTCTAGTTTTTTCTGTTCAGCAGCACGTTTTTCTAGTTCCATTTTTAGTTGATTAACAAAACGGGTGATAATTCCTTCTTTTGCCTCCTGTTGAGCATTTCCATCTTGTCCAGCTACCTTATCTTTGTAGCGATAATTGGGGTGATAGGAGGGTAAATTTTTGACACTGTTGAGAAAATAGCTGACGTTCTGGAAATAATCACCCTCGTTAGTAAATAATCGAGTAGGATTAGCTAAAATCTCATTTTTTGCCTGATTAAGCAGTATCTGTAAAGCAGTTTCCATGTCTTTACGAGAAGCAAATTGTTCTAAAGCAAGTCGCCAATTACCGCTAATATCAATGATAGACTTGTTGTTAAATAAATCGCCTTCGATGACTAATTGATAAGTCTCATCTTCCTGATAATATTCTAGTAAACCTAGAGCAATTGCGGGATAGAAAATAAACTCTAATTCCTCAATTAATTTGGCAGGTGGTGGGATAATATCAGCAAATTCTATCCTGTAATCATTGTGTAAAATGCTGATTCTCTTTTGGTCTTGATAAATTTTTTGCAACCCAGATAAATCAGTAATGATTCTTAGGGGAAACCCACCAAATTCGTAGGTAATTAGGATTTCTTCGTCCGTTTGAATTGATTCAAAAGAAGTCCCCAGATTAATATTTAAATCAGATTCGAGAATCTTCTTGAATCTTTGCATGGTGGGTGAATTATCCTCATTAGTCCCAATTAGCAATGCTTTATCTTTATGCAAGCGATAGTAAGCATCATTAACATTTATCGGTAACATTAAATCAGCTTCCCGCAGAATTTGCCCCAAGCGTTCAGGAAAATCATGGGGTTTATATTGACCCATAAATCGCTTAATTACTGCATCAATTTTATTAGTGCTTACTGATTGAAACTGTTTCTCGATTGTTGCTGTTAGGGTCTCTTTGAGAGTTTCATTATCAATAACAAAAGATTGGCTAAATAAACTGAATAGTGAAGCATTATAGCCTAAATTATTGGTGACTTTTTGGCTAACGGAAATGTATTGAGTTCGGGAGTTACTGTCAGGGATACAGTTATCAATATTCTCTTCTGGGAAAATACCTTCACCAGTCATCTCATCGAGATTTAACTGCATTAACTCCTGTTCGTATTTATCGTATTCTGCGATTAGCTGATGTAGGTTTTCTTTCAGTTGTTGTATCTGCAGCATTCGACTGGAAATATGCTTGAGAATCGCTTCGACAATCTTTCTAGATTCCCCATTGATGCTGAAATTAAAGTTCTGCTGAATTAATTTTTGTCCGCTTTGAACGTAGTCTCTTAACTCAGCTTTGATTTTCTCGCTATTGGCATTTTTACTGAACATCTTGAAGACAGACTTTTTCCCGTTTATATCTTCGAGAGTTTGTTTAACATTTCGCCAAATGTTATCAATTTTTTCCGAGGAATGAAACCCTTTATTATCCTGAGATAATTCCTCTAGATTCCCCTTGTAGGTATTAATCTGTACTTGTAAAGCGACCAAAAAAGATAGGCTATTTTCCAAAGAAAATTCTAAGCTATCAGGATTAAGAAGAATCTCCAAAAATTGGTCAATATCTGACTTAAATTTTTCGATTAACTTGGGTTGAGTCTGTTGGGTCAGAGTTAACCAGATTCCGCGACTGCTATCTGTTTCTCCCCCTTGTACTTTGCGAAACTCTTTTTCTAGGGATTGCTTGACGGTTTGGGGTAAATTCTCCAAATCTTGACTATTAGATATTTCTTCCTCTAGGGAATTTTTCCAAGAGGTTAAAGTCTTAGAAAAAGTTTTATTATTCTCTAGGGTTGCTTCTTCCAATCTGGCAGTAAAATAATCCTTATTACCTTGGGTACTCCAATTAGCTAGAAACTTACTTAATAACTCTTGTCCACTGGGACTTTGACCATATCCCTCTAACCAAAAATTAATTAATTTGAGAGTAAAACGATTGAGACCAATCTGCACAATTCGGTCGCGAGTAAAATAAATCCTCGCTAGTCCAAAGGACATATAACCTTGACACATCTGAAAAGGATGATTATCTGGACTAATCATCGAGTTTTTATAGTTATCCCGATTGCTTTTGATGCGAGGAGATAACTCATCGGCAAAATCCAAGAAAATCTTGTAAGCAATGACGTTACATAATTTACCTTTGTTATCAATCCGGTAATCTCCCACAGTGCGATTAGAAACTAAGTAGGCAAAATCAAAAGGAGAACGTTTTTCATCAATGTTGACGAAATTTTGTTTATCATAACAGGCTTGAAAGGAATTACTTTCATTGGTATAATGGTCTAACTCTTTCAAAGCTGCATAGGTATTAGCTCTCATAATTGCCCCATCACCATAAAGTTTAGGACTAACTACCAAATAACCAAAGGATGTGTATTCGGTGGTTTGTTGTAAAATATGACGCAAAGTGTAGGCCACATCGAGGAAAATGCCGCTACCAGTTCCCCCACACAAAGAACCGACAATAAAGACATTTAAACCCTCTTGGACATTAAAGCTTTGACCGTTAACTTTACCGCTAAACATAAAGGATTCATGACCAGAAGTTCGTCTTTCCGCTGCTTCAATTGCCTCCTGAATTTTTTGATAGTTATGGAAGAAAGCTAAACGACCGACGGGACGAATACCTCCCGCACCATTTTCAATGGAAGTTATTTGTTTTTTTAGTCTTGGGTCTAACCAGCTTTCAATATGGGAAAAGGGACTTTCAAAAAGGGTTTTGTGTTCAAGTTCATAGGTGAGATTGTTAACATCCTGAGCATTCATATTAATAAATACTCTTTCAGCAGCTGATAAAAGAATTTCTTCCCCGTGATAGCTATTTCCTGTGGGTAGGCCAGAACCATTAAAAGCGTTTTTGTCTGTGTCAATATGAACAAAACTGACAACGGGTAGGTTAGATAACTTCCCGTATTTATCAATAATAAAGCGACGAATTCTCATCAACACATCTCGACCAGTACCACCTAATCCGATGATAATTGTCCGTTTGATAGCGCGGGTTTGACTGTTGTTAGCCATAGTTTAAATCTCCTGATTTATTTTTTGCTAATCTGAATTTCTAGGTCGATATCTTGATTGTTATGCTGATAAGTTAAGGTCAAGTAATTTTTATCTATTTTCACCTCCTGAGTTAATTCATTACCTCGATAAAAAATATCTGCTTGTTTGGTAGGTTTCAGATATAAATGATTGCCGCGTCTTTCTAAATAGCAGCGAATTTCTTCCCCAGGACAAGGAATGGTATTCTTATGATATTCATCACCACCGATGTTAATTCTTTCGGATGTTTTTAAAATATATTTTTGGGTCTCATTGTCATCATCATTAGATGGGACTTTAATAGTCCAAGCAGTATGTAACCGCAACCAATGACGAATCCCCAAAATACTCGCTACTATTCCCCCAATTCCCATTAATATAATTGCCAATGCTGGCAACCATAACTGACTGAAGAGATAAGGATTAATCAAACAGGTTTCTTGTCCTCCCGGTGCGGGAGTACAAAACTCTTGTGCTGTGGGAGCAATATCGACAACTGATAGTTTATATTTATTGCCGTTAGTGGCAGTAATTTCTTGGGTTCTGAGATTAATTGGTAGGGAATTAAGCCAGTTTTGTCTTTGCAAACTTTCGGGAGAATTAGCAAGACGAAAAGGGCTATTTTTTGGGGTTTCTATCCACTGTTGTGAAGTAATCCCCGCGGCAGTAGAAAGGGGTGCATCGGTAATCCAAACTACCGACTGGGGTTTGATAGCTTGATTGGCAGTTAAACGACACTGATTTAAGCGTGCCAGTCGGGGATAAACGTGCCATTCTGCGCGTTGAATATCGGTATTTTTAGCACTCTGGCTAGATTGCCAAGGAATCGCTTTTAAAACCGCATCTATATCTTCCTTTCCGCGAATTAAAATCGGTTCTGCAATCGGTTGGACATTATCAGCAAAAGGAACTAAATAGGGTCTGCTGAAAAAGTTTTTCGGTGGGGGTAGGAGTCAGGAGTCAGGAGTCAGGAGTCAGGAGTTTCAGGCTTTGTTGCCCTTG
>MTBT01000309.1:13475-15156 GCA_002282935.1 Microcystis sp. LSC13-02
ATCCTATTTTCTTGCACTAACATCGGACTTTAACAGGTCAAAAGCTTTATTTTAAAAGGGTTTTACCATTATTCAGCAGACCCTAAATAAACCGAATCGTTATTTTTTAAACTATCGCGAATAATTTGACCGAGGCGCGTGCGTCCTTCATCATTAAAGTTAACACTACCGGTAAGATCGATCGCTAGGATAACATCTCGTCCTTGCCAACGAGCCACCAAATCTAATCCCAGTTTTTGCCAATCGGTAAGCGATTCCCCGGGGGATACCGTTAAACAGTCAGCACTTTTCATCTAGCCTTGTCCAAGAGTGAAAAATTGAGCTTGTCCCTATTCTTCCGCCATTGTACTAAAAAAATAATACTTCTTAAAAGTTTTTTTCGCTTTTATTCTCGACTTGCCCTAGGTTATTCTCAATAGTAACCATAGAATAAAATAAATTTTAAAGTTAAGCTGCCCGCGCATTTAAATTGCTTGTTGAGATAAGGCTCTCTTGCAAGAGGCAACAGTAAAGGGATTGGGGGAGATTTAGCGGTTAAAATGTGTCCTAGCTTATCAACTAACCACCTAATCCTAATTCTCGTCTTAGCAATTGAATTGATTTATCCCCAATATAATTATCACTACAGATAATTTCTGGCAGACGAATTAAATCCGATCGCACTTCATTAATCAGATTTTTAATTAAAGTATAACTCGCTTGATCACTGATAATTGTCTGGGAAGTTCGAGCTAAAACTTTTAACTTATCCGTTTCATGAATTTGGGCAGACATAACTAATAAATCATCGCCCCGTAAACTATGAATTAAAATTTCGGCCACCTTAATAATACCGGTGCTAATGCTGACAATCCCCAAACGGCTATCGGTGGGTAATTTTTTGATTAATGCCAATTCCTTGCTGTAATCGTAGATATCGATGGGAATGACTCGTAGGTGAAAAGGAGCGGCAATTTCCTCCGCTACACTGATAAAATAGCGACTGGTGACAACAGTGGCAGATTTAGTATTGGCTAAAACTTGGGCTAAATCCTCCATTGCCACTAATTGGACGGGAATTTTGAGGGATTGCTCTAATTCTCCCAACATTAGTTTTCCTGCACCCAAATCGTGACGGGGAATGGTGACAAGAACTTGAGAACTACACTGCGATCGCCAATCGATTTCCGCCAGTAATAACTCGCGAATTTGCTCTAAAGTTAAACCTTGAGCGAGAAAACCAGCCAAACTCTGGCGAATTAGTCGGCCTATTTCTGGATTTTGTTCCAATAGGGGTGAACCCGATAAATTATCGTTTTCATGCCCGCGAGCCTTGACATAAATCCCCGAACCTGCTATTGATTCTACTAACCCATCGTCTTCCAGTTGTTGATAAATTTTACTTATCGTATTACGGTGTAATCCCGTGATCATAGCTAGTTGACGGGTGCTAGGTAAACGATGGCCTGGTGGATACTGACGAGAGGCGATAGCGAAGCGAATTTGGTCAAATAATTGCTTAGAGGCGGGAATTTCACTGTCTGGCTGGATTTGGAACTGCATCGGATCACTTCGCTCACAAACTACTTTCGCTGATGCCCATTCTATCATTAGGGTCTGCTGAAAAAGTTTTTCGGTGGTGGTAGGAGTCAGGAGTCAGGAGTCAGGAGTCAGGAGTCAGGAGTTTCAGGCTTTGTTGCCC
>MTBT01000310.1 GCA_002282935.1 Microcystis sp. LSC13-02
CTCCTAAATCTACCCCAGCTATCTGTTGTTTATCTGTGGTTTCCGACCGTCTTTCATAGACTATTTCAATGACATAACAGCTACTTTTGGGGACAATTATCGCTGCAATTATTTCTCTCTTGGATGTGGGAATTTTTAAGTCGCTCATAGACAATAGACTAAGCTGAAATCACAGGCACTCAAAGGGTTTAACCTAGGAGCAAAAGACTCTTGTGAAGCATCACTTAAAAATTGATGATCAAGTTTACTGCCATTGAGCGTGAATGCGTGGATGGAGTAAACGCTCAACCGGTTGACCGTTTTTTAAATGTTCTTCGACAATCTGATTGACATCCTCTGGTTTAACACGACAGTACCAAGTTTCCTCGGGAATAATTCTCACCGTGGGGCTAGTGCTACACTGTCCTTGACAACCACTGGTCATAACGATGACATCTTCTGGGAGAGCTGCCGTTTGCCATGCTAAAAGAAGCTCGGACGCACCCTGCACCAAACAGGAAGAATGCTGACAGACCATCACAAATCGCTTTTGCGGATAAGACATAAGCTGCTCGCGTATTTAAATTTCTTGTTGAGATGAGGGTTGAGGCACTCTTGCAAGGGGCAAGGGGGGCTAATCTAAGTATAGGCGGTTTAAATGCGTCTTAGCATACTACCTAAAAAGTTGCAAAATTAGATAGTTCCCCGGGTATATTCTTGGGAATGGCTTTGAGGAAGCATAGTTTTATTTTGCCCCGAATCCCCGATACTGGCAATACAAAAAAAGGGGGCGAAAAATTAACCATCAATCTTTAAAATAGAATTCGGAGAAAAATTTAGTCAATCAAGAGGGCAAAAGTGGCATTCGCTAGTCATTGGATTATGTTAGGTTTATTACTGGGTTTTGCCGTCGCGCATAGCGGATTAGCCAGTTTACGAATGGGGGGAGAAGCTATCATCGGTGCGCGACTGTATCGGGTATTATTTGCCCTTGTTAGTATCCCTCTAGCGGTAATTTTAGTAGTTTATTTCTTCAATCATCGTTATGATGGTTTGCTTCTCTGGCAAGTACAGGGAGTAACCGGAGTAAAAACCCTAGTTTGGATACTTTCGGCCATTTCTTTTTTCTTTCTCTATCCTGCCACCTTTAACCTGCTGGAGATCGCCGCTATCCAAAAACCGCAGGTTCATCTCTACGAAACCGGCATCCTGCGCGTTACCCGTCACCCCCAGATGGTAGGACAGGTGATCTGGTGTATTGCACATACCCTCTGGTTAGGGACAAGCTTTACCCTATTGACTTCCCTAGGTTTAATTGCCCATCATCTTTTTGCTGTCTGGCATGGCGATCGCCGGTTAGAGAACCGTTACGGAGAGGCATTTTTAAAGGTCAAAGAACGCACCTCGGTGATTCCCTTTTTAGCGATTATCGATGGTCGGCAAAGCCTAAAATGGCAAGAATTCCTTCGTCCTGCCTATCTAGGAGTAACAGGGTTTATTTTACTCCTCTGGTGGGCGCATCCTTGGCTAATGCAGGCAACAAGTAAAATTTATTGGTGATTTTGCTCCCAACCCCTTTCTTATTGATCCCGATTGGTGTAGAATGGTTGCCATATCAAAATCAACTTTTCATAAAATCTGTTTAGACATGATACTATCTGTAAACGAAAAGAGCTTCCATAAGCTAGTTTTAGAGTCTTCCCGTCCGGTTGTCGTGCATTTTTGGGCTCCTTGGTGTGGTTTATGTCGTTTAATCCAACCCACCCTCTGTTCTTGGCAAAATGAGTGTCAAGGCGCAATTCAATTAGTCAGTGTCAATGCCGATGAGAATTTTCAATTAGCTAATAGTTTTCGTCTGCGTAGTTTACCTACGTTAATTCTCTTCGATCAAGGTGTTCCCGTTCATCGTCTGGAGGAAATTCACAGTCGCGAGGAATTGCATCAAACCCTGCGGGCTCTTCTGGTTTATGTGTGGAAACGAGGTCTATACTGATAGAATATCCGCAAAATAGCCCTAAAAGTCTTGCCCGATAAGCATTTCACGGAGCCACCCTGCGACTAATGGCCAAAAATCAAATCCTGCGTTCAGCTTAAAGGAAAGATACCTTTTCTGATGGGACTCGCAGAGATAATATAATAGGACAAAAAGTAGATAATCCCAATTCCTAAGATACCCATAGTTCCCCCAGTTCAAAAATTTAGGAGGCTTGAAAAAAATGCCGATTGGTGTGGCTGAATTTGTCGAAAACCAGGAAACTCGCTGTCCTGTGGTGCTACTACTAGATACCTCTGGTTCAATGCTAGGGGAACCGATTAAGGCTCTCAATGATGGGATCAAAACCTTTCAACAGGATGTGATGCGAGATACCCAGGCGACGTTAAGTGTAGAAACTGCCATTATTACTTTTGGCAATGGAGGGGTTAAAACCGTGCAGGATTTTGTCGGAATTGACCAATTTACGCCACCTACTTTAACCGCAGGAGGCTTAACCCCCATGGGAAAAGCGATTGAATTGGCTTTAGATTTAATCGAAGATCATAAAGCGATTTATAAAAGTTATGGTATCCAATATTATCGCCCCTGGGTATTTTTAATTACTGATGGTGCGCCTACGGATCAATGGAATCTGGCGGCGCAACGGGTAAAACAAGCCGAAGCAGAAAATCGGGTTTTATTTTTTTCTGTAGGTGTTCAGGGTGCTGATATGGAGACGCTCAAACAGATTTCTAATAATCCCCCCGTGTTACTCAATGGTTTAGATTTTCGGGATTTATTTCAGTGGTTAAGTAACTCAATGAAACGAGTTTCTGGTGGTAAAATTGGAGAGGCGATCGATTTACCACCAGTGAATTGGGGACAAATTACCACCTAGAGGACAGTTAATTATGTGGAGAACATTATGTCAGTCGGTGGTCGGTAGTTTTCATATCCAAGCGGGATTACCCTGTCAAGATTACGGTGCTTATCAAGTATTGGGTCAGGATGTTTTGATTGGAGCCGTGGCCGATGGGGCCGGTAGTGCCAAACATTCGGATTTGGGTGCGAAAATAACAGTTAAAGCATCGCTGCAATTTTTAGAGGAAAATCTCAAAAAAACAGCATTAGCTGCCACTGGAACTGAAGCCGAATTAAAGGAAATATTCCGGCGACTGTTGGCTCATATTCAGCAAATTCTCCAAGAAGAAGCCGAAAAAGAACAGTTAGACATTAATGATCTAGCGACAACTTTACTGGTTGTTTTGGTTACTTCAAAACGATTAGCGGCGATGCAGATAGGAGACGGTTTTATTGTGTTCAAACCTGTGGTAGGAAATTATCAGTTATTGTTCCAGCCTGACAAGGGAGAATACATCAATGAAACCACTTTTGTTACTTCTAGCAATGCTTTGGAGGATATGCAAATAGGAGTTTTAACTGAGCCAGTTGCGTTTATTTGTGTGGCGACGGATGGAGTGGAAAAGGTATCTATCAATTATAAAAATTGGGAACCTCATCCGCCTTTTTTTCAGCCATTAGAAGAGTATTTGCAACAGACAGAAACTCCGTCGAAGGAAGACCTCAAAGAATTTTTAGAGCGGGAGGATTTAAATAAGTTAACAACCGATGATAAAACGCTACTCCTAGCTTTTTGTTTAAGAAACTGAGGGGTTTAAGAAACCGGGTTTGTTTAAGAAACCCGGTTTCTGTATCTAAAACGTCGTGCTTTGTAGGTTGATTCATGAATCAACCTACTATGGGAGCAAAAACCTCTACTTCCCTGCTCCCTAGAAACCCAACTCAATTATTAAAAAATGTTGGGTTTCACTATCGTTCAACCCAACCTACGATAAGACTATGGACTAAGTAGATCATGAAAATTGACGAATTACTCAAAAACAAACGAGAAAAAATTATTGCTATTGCGGCTAAACACGGCGCAAATAATGTGCGAATTTTTGGTTCTATTGCACGGGGAGAAGCTGACGAAAAAAGCGATATTGATTTATTAATTGATTATTGTAGCGAACGTCGGAGTCCCTGGTTTCCCTTGCCGTTAATTCGAGAACTTGAAGCCTTGTTAGGCTGCAAAGTTGATATTGTTACCGAACAGGGACTTAAAGATAGAATCAGAGAGCGGGTACTTAAAGAAGCAATACCACTATGAGAGATGATAGCGAACGCTTGCGGGATATTTTAGAAGCAATTGAGCGTTTAGAAAAGTATGCTCGACAGGGAAAAACCCTGTTTGAACAACAAGAATTAATTCAAACTTGGATTGTCTATCATTTACAAATTATTGGTGAAGCAGCTAGAGCAACTTCTCAAGAATTTAAAGCAAGATATCCCGAAGTTCCTTGGCGAGATGCCAGCGATCTAAGAAACTTAACTATTCATGAATATTTTCGTATCAATCTAGAGATTATTTGGGATATTGTTGAAAATGACATTCCCCCTCTAAAAGGACAAATCGAAGCTATTTTACAGAAATTGATTTGACGAAACCCAACTTAATTATTAAAAAAAGTTGGGTTGAACGATAGTGAAACCCAACCTACGATGGGACTTAACAGCACAAATACTCGGAGATTTTTTGATGTCTTTAACTTATCGCTGTCAACTACAGAATCGCCTGATTACCCTAACGCGAGAACTTGCCGACAGTGGCGAGGCGAAAGTATGGCACACTAACTTTAATGGGTACTTAGCGAAAATCTACCACAATCACCATAATGAAAGGGTTGATAAATTACAGTTAATGGTGAGAAATCGTCCCAGTGATCCTAATGCTCATCTTAACCATATTTCCTTCGCTTGGCCCTATTCTATCTTAGAAGATAACCAGGGAGAAGTTGTCGGGTTTTTAATGCCAAAAGTGGTGGGTTCAGAAACATTATTAAAGATTTGTACGCCCATAATGAGAAGAAAATGCAAGTTAGAAACTAATTGGTATTTTCTTCATGTAGTAGCGCGGAATATAGCCGCTATTATCCAAGCAATTCACCTTAAAGGTTATGTTTTGGGAGACATCAAGCTAGAAAATATCTTAGTGAATAATCGGGGGTTGCCTACAATTATTGATACAGATTCATTTCAAGTATCAGATCCCTATAGCGGTAAAATATATCGGTGTTTAGTTGGCTCAGAAGGATTTACACCGGCGGAATTAATCGGAGTGAATCTAGCAGATGTAGATCAAACAGAAGTGCATGATCGCTTTCGATTAGGAGTTGTTATTTATTATCTACTATTTAGCGGGCCGCCGTTTCGGGGATTGTGGCAAGGAGCAGGGGATTCCCTGGAACAGTCGGAACTAATTCGACGGGGACTCTGGCCTTTTTCTGGGGATAAATTGGTTGTACCTAGTAATACTACCATACCATTAAATATCCTACATCGCGACTTACACGCCCTATTTTTGCGCTGTTTCAATGAGGGACATAAATTCCCCCAAAAACGACCGACGGCTGAGGAATGGCGTGGTACTTTGGAAGCTGCATTAAATGAGGTTATACGCTGTGGTAAAATTGATAGTCATTACTACAGCAAAAGTTACGGAAAGTGTTATTGGTGTGAGCGAGCTAGTGATTTAAATTTTGATATTTTTCCGGGTAAAAGTATCGCTACTGTGACATCTACACCGTTACCTAAAGTATCGCCACCACCGCCATCTTCGCCATCACCTCCCCCAGCAAAGCTAACTCTATTTACCGAAAACCTACCCAAGGGAATAACACTGGAGATGGTAGGCTTACCAGCAG
>MTBT01000311.1 GCA_002282935.1 Microcystis sp. LSC13-02
CTGATCACTCCCAGGCCTGGTACTTTTTGATTGACAAAAAGTCTAAAAGTCTTACCCAACAAGGTTTTTAGATTTATTCAGCAGACCCTAACTAGGGTTTGCGGCAAAAAGTTTGTTGGTTAGGTCAGGCGGTCGTCTCCGAGGCTGCGAGGCAGGAGTTTCAGGCTTTGTCGCCCTCTTTTTTTGTATTAGTCTTTGTACTACAAGAGTGGTAATGCAAGGTTTTTGAAGGTCTCAATCCTACCTATTTTCGCAGCATGAACATCGGATTTTAACAGGTCAAAAGCCTTATTTTAAAAGGGTTTTACCATATATTTAGCAAACCCTAACTAGGAGACCAAAGAGCATCTTTCCCCTCTGGTTTAGGATAGTGGGGTGATGGGGAAGTGGGGTGTGGGGAGAAACAATTCATAACTTGAGAGTTAATCACACTCTTAAAAACGGATTTGGTATTAGAGGATTCAAAGGCATCAGGAATGGTTAAAAATCGTCAGCTATCCCCTGCCATATCAGATTTAGGAGGGCGTTCTTTTCGAGATATGCTATCGGCAAAGTCCGATAAATATGGGCGTGATTTTCGGATAATTTCTCCATGGGAATCGACTAGCCAACGATGCTCCTGTTGCGGGAAAAAGGCGTTAAATATGCGTGAGTGGGAATATCTTTTCTGTGGAACTTTCCATAATCGAGACATCAACGCCGTGGTAAATATCAAGGTTGCCGGTGGGCAATCGGAGACTTGAAACGAACGTGGAGGAAAGCGCAAGAATACCGCTAAGGTAGCGGCATCGCGTGAAGCGTTAATCCAGCCGAAGGTCGTTCAATTAAGTTTGTTCGAGCTGCCAGTCATCACCGCTGGGGCTGGCGGTGATGATGTCAAGCAGTCGGAAGCAACTCACAAACAGCTAATTGAAGCTGCTTCGTTTAACCCCGGCGGCGAGTCTTGCTGATTAAGCCTCCCAGTCCTAGCAGTCCCAGACCCAACAGGGCAGAGGGTTCGGGGACGCTTTTTTCGCGTTGTATGAAGTCGTTGGAGAGACTGTTAAGGATACCATTGGGATCACTAACCGAGACCGTGTCTCTGACGAAAAGTTTCCCGATACCATGCGGAACTTGAACGATGGTACCAGTAGAGTTAGTGGCGCTTGAAGCCGTCGAGGTTCCGATCAACCCCGTCCCGAAACCACTTGACCAAGCCGTCTGATCCAGTAAGATACCTAGGTCAAAGCCGCCCGTTGCAGTATAGCCGCTACTGAAACGTGAGAACTCCTTCGTCAAACTTTCATCAACGCCGATGGTGAGGGGGTCATCAACGATCTCGACCGTGTATTCTAGGATATAAGTACCCGAAGCCTGGGTCAGAGTGGGCTGTGGTCTGTAGGTTAAGGAGTGTACATCGAAATTGGCCAGAACGGTTTCCGAAATTAAAGTACTCCCGTTATCTACAGCCGCTGGAGATGAGCTGTTGAATGTAAACAACTTGTCCCCTACTCGGCAAGGAGTAGTCTTGAATGCTGACCACAATTGTCCCAATGATGGACAAACCGCCACCTGGGCTTGGGCGGGGGCAGTGGTGACTACTAGGGAACCAGCGATCATTCCTAGTGCTCCGGCGGTGCAGGAGGCTAGGCTTAAAGTGGATTTGAAATTCATTAGCTTTGTTGTGTCTTAATTAATGATGTACATCGGTCTTCAAAAGCGTCCTATTTGTGGCCTTCAACGGACAACACAGACCCCTGACTCGAAAGAGATTAGCCACAGTATTTTTCTGTTTACACTTTGAATCACCGGTTATTTTAAGTCAACTACTTAAAAATGTCAACCTTATGACTTAAATTTGGATCCTTAGCACTGCCAGAGGCATAAATTCGGGCATTATTTACAGTAAAGCCTGCTAAACCAGTTGTTGCGTGGGTGCAGGGTGTGGGGGGTGGGGGAAATTTTTGAGACTTTCGGCAAAATGAAGAGAGGAAAGTAGGATTAAGCTGTTGGTAATTTAAATTGCTTGGGCCAGACGAGGCAAGAGGCAAGAGGCAACAAACAGTAAAGCGATTGGAGGAGATTCGGCTAATCTAAGAATAAGCGGTTTAAATACGTCTTAGCTTAAGGGAACGGGGTTAAATACAGAAGCCAAAAACCTGACTATAGCAGTTTTCATCAGAATGAGGCAGCTGACCAACGACTGCTAACCCCAGCAATAAACTTTTTCGGACTCTATTTAGGGAGATGGAAAGCCGGCAGACTCTCGAATTCTCGGGCCCGTTGACGCATTTGCTGACTAATGCGATCGCAAACCACCTGACAGAGATCATAGATGACGGGGTCGGTAATTTGATAGTAAACACTGACCCCTTGGGGTTGCCGCGAGATAATTCCCGCTTGGGTTAAAGCTTTCAGGTGTTTGGAGAGATTGGCCTGACCTAGTCCGGTAGCTTCAGCGATTTCTTTACCATTCATCGCGCCTAATTGCAAGCAACTGAGAATCTGTAGGCGACTGACTTCCGACAGGACTTTGAAATAGTCCGCCACCGAAGCGAGGACGACGCTAGAGGTTTGGGGGGAGAAACTGTCTAACATAGGTAGGTAATAAAGTGACCAGTTAAAAAGGCTGACAATAGGTTATCGTTTAAAACTTTATAACTATTGACTACTATAGTTTAACTGGAGGGGTAACTAGAGTCTAGTCGGCAAACTCGATCGAGATTGGGTCATTCAGGTATCTGCTGTTGCCTCTTGCCCCTTGCCTTCTAACTCCACCAACAGACTTTTTCAGCAAACCCTAACTATAACCGAGCATGGTAGTGATTAACTTCCGGACCGTAGTGCTAGGATGGTTCTCCAAATTGCTTGGTAAAGCCCATTCTGAGTCAAGATAGGACATTTTCAGTAAATCTCTCACTTGTTTTGATTTAGCTTGTCCTGTACTTTGAGCAACCCCAAAAGCCTGATAAAGTTCTTTGGCCGAAATGTGGGGATTTTGAGTAGGATCGAAGAGAAAATTGACCATTCCTAGGGCGTGAGTAATGCCGGCAGCCCAGGAATTAGCCTTACCTTTTTCTAGAGGAGAGGGACGCTTACGAGCTAAAGTTGCGGTTAACTGGCGAATAAGTTGGGCGTATTCTTCATTAAGATATTGAGCGGCAAATTTATCAGTAATATCGATAATTTCTTGATATTTGGCCTGCATTGCCTTGGGAACATTTTCCGATTTAGGAACAGCTGGAAGCGTTTTTTTCAATATTGCTGCCGCTTGCTGTTTGGCGCGTTGTTCAGCATTATATTTTTCTTGAAAAGCTGTTAACCCTTCCTGACTGGTGATATCAAAACCCTGCTGATGCGCTTGTAATAAAAGATTTTTCATAAAACCGCCACTACTGGGATTGTTCATCAGTTGACTAAAGCGATCACCTAATTGCTCTAAGTATTTAATAATAGCCTTAGCCTGAGTTAATTTATATTCTCGTCCCAAAAATTGCCAAAAACTAATTAATTCAGGGATAGCGTCTTCGGTTTCCGTCGGATCGAGGATAGTAATTTTGCGTGGTAAAATCTTCTCCATTAAGATCTGCACATATGCTTTAGTCATGGTAGCAAGGGTATAACCTTCATAGAGATAACCCAACTCGACAAAGGTAGCAATCCAACCACCACCTTCTTCTTTTTCTTGATAATAGGACTCTCCCTCTGGCGAATTGATATATTCTTCGATCGCTCCAGTAATATAATCTTCTAATAAGGGTTCGGCTTCATCGTAGTCTAAATTATCTAATTGTCGGATATTAAAAGTCATAACTCTAGTTTTCCTCCGAGGCTTTCCTTTAATTTTAGGGGATTAGCTGACCGACAGGCAAACTGACGCTAAAATAGTCTTTGCTGTCTGGGGTTGTTGCTTGCTCCTGACGGTGGTTGTAACCGGTAACTGAACATGACTTCGATTCGTCAACTGCATCAACAACTCGTTAATAAAGAAAAAACAGCCGTCGAAATCGCTAGAGAATTTCTCGCTCGTATTGAAGCGATCGAACCACAAGTAAAAAGCTTTCTCCATTTAACTCCGGATTTAGCCCTCGCGCAAGCCCAAAAAGTGGACGAGAAAATCGCCAGGGGTGAACCCCTGCATCTGTTAGCAGGTATTCCCATCGCATTAAAAGATAATCTCTGCACCAAGGGTATCCCCACCACCTGCGCTTCTCGGATTTTAGAGAATTTTGTCCCCCCCTACGAGTCCACCGTTACCCAAAAATTACGGGATTTAGGGGCAGTTATCGTCGGTAAAACCAATTTAGACGAGTTTGCCATGGGTAGTTCCACGGAAAACTCCGGTTATCACGTTACGGCTAATCCTTGGGACTTATCCCGGGTGCCGGGGGGATCTTCGGGGGGTTCGGCTGCGGCTGTGGCCGCTCAAGAATGTGTGGTCGCCCTAGGATCGGATACCGGTGGCTCAATTCGTCAACCGGCTTCATTTTGTGGCGTTGTCGGGCTAAAACCGACCTATGGCTTGGTTTCTCGCTTTGGTTTGGTGGCTTACGCTTCTTCTCTCGATCAGATCGGTCCCTTTGGCCGTACAGTGGAAGATGCGGCGATTTTATTACAAGCGATCGCAGGTTACGATCCCCAAGATTCTACCAGTCTCAATCTGCCGATTCCCGACTATAGCCAATTCCTGAAAACCAGTTTAAAAGGGCTAAAAATTGGCGTAATTAAGGAAACTTTCGGGGAAGGTTTGGATCAGGTGGTGGCAGAGGCAGTTAATCAAGCTTTAGAGCAGTTAAAGGCCCTCGGTGCTACGATTAAAGAGATTTCCTGTCCCCGTTTCCGTTACGGATTGCCCACTTACTACATTATCGCCCCCTCGGAGGCATCAGCGAATTTAGCCCGTTACGATGGGGTTAAATACGGTATTCGGGAAGATGCCGATAGTTTAATTGATATGTACACCAAGACTCGCGCTCAGGGTTTTGGTGCGGAAGTCAAGCGCCGGATTATGTTGGGAACCTATACCCTCTCGGCGGGTTATTATGATGCTTATTACCTGAAAGCACAAAAGGTGAGGACTTTGATCAAAGAGGATTTCGATCGAGCTTTTCAATCGGTAGATGTGTTAGTTTCTCCCACTTCACCGACCACAGCCTTTAAAGCCGGGGAAAAAACGGCGGAGCCTCTGAGTATGTATTTATCGGATTTAATGACTATTCCCGTCAATTTAGCCGGTTTACCCGGGTTAAGTCTTCCCTGCGGTTTTGATGGGCAAGGTTTGCCGATCGGTTTACAATTAGTCGGTAATGTGTTGCGCGAAGATCAATTATTTCATGTCGCCCACGCCTACGAACAAGCCACCGATTGGCACAAACGTCAACCATCTTTTACAAATTGATACAATTGCCGGTGGCTATCTTTTGCCGATAGCCATCAAGTAAAAATCGGCAACCCCACAAATAGTTAGTAAAAGTATAGTCAAATATAGACAGACTGAATTCCATTTCAGAAATTCCCTTCACTTTTGCTTCGAGAGATTAATTCTCCTT
>MTBT01000312.1 GCA_002282935.1 Microcystis sp. LSC13-02
CAAGGAGAATTAATCTCTCGAAGCAAAAGTGAAGGGAATTTCTGAAATGGAATTCAGTCTGTCTATATTTGACTATACTTTTACTAACTATATTTAATTTTGGTGTCTGGAGTTAAGTCTCATGCTAAAGTATCTGCCTGTTAAATTCCTGCGTTTTTTAGCGATTAGCTGTCTTGTCACGCTAATTTCTCTAGGATTTGACCGTTTACACCCCGTTAAAGCTAATCCCACCCTCATAGCTCAAAATGCTTGGGCCGGGGCCTCCTTCCCCGTGGAAAACTTTCAAACCTATACCTCTGGTTTCGGTTATCGTTCCTCTCCCATGGATGGCAGTCAACAATTTCATGCTGGTTTAGACATGGCCGCACCCTTAGGCAGTTATATTCGCAATTGGTGGACCGGCAGAATCGTCGAATTATCGGATCATACAGGCTGTGGCACCATGATTAAGATGCAATCCGGTCAATGGACACATATTTATTGTCATCTCATGGGTTCGGTTCAATCCGATAGCCGCGGCACTTTTTTGATTGATAGGTCAGGGGGAATCGTCCTTACCCTTGGTCAGGATATACCAGCAGGGGCGCGCATGGCTAGAGTGGGAATGAGCGGACGCACCACCGGACCACACCTGCACTGGGGACTGATGTACGGCAATCAATACGTTGACCCCGCTTTGGTTTTAAATGCTATGTACGGTTCTAATCCTTCGGGTAATAGTTAAGAGAATCTGCGATCGCATTCTGTTCAGAAAAAACATCGCTGCCCAGATTTAGTGAATAACGAGGGACACTGCTAGAATTAAGCTGATCGATTCAGGTATCTCCAGATAAAATGCGAATATTAACCCTTGTACCGGGAGGAATTAGCGATCAACTGCTGTTTTTTCCCACTCTAGAAACTCTCCGGCAAACTTACCCCCAAGGCAGCATCGATGTTTTGGTCGAACCTAGGGCCAAAGCTGCCTATCGTCTCTGTCCGCAGGTTAGGGAAGTGCTTTTATTTGACTATCGAGATCAGTACGGATTAGCGGATTATTTAAATATTTTGGGAGTAATTCGGGACCGGGAGTACGAAATCGCCATTAGTCTCACTAATCGTCCTGCTATCAATCTTTTACTCTGGTTAAATGGTGTTCCTAACCGTATAGGCTATGAAAATAATGGCAGCTGGTTCTTATCGGAACAAGTACCCCGGCCAAAGGAAGGCTATCTAGCGGATAATTATCACGATCTGGTCAAAGGGTTAAAGATTGCCCCACCCTGTCCACCTTTAAAAATAACCTTGAATCGGGATGATATCGATTGGGCGGAAATGGAGCAGAAACGCCTCGATATCAAGGATAGCGGCTATATTCTCCTCTACGCCGGCGGTAGCGATCTCAGCATCAGCCAAGGACTGGAAACGGTTTATCCCCTAGAGAGTTGGCTAGAAATTATCCAAGGCATTCGCCATCAACAACCGGATTTGCCAATTGTAGCGATCGAGGGAGATCTGGATGAAGCTTGGGTTTTAGCGCTCAAAGCCATGGATAATAACTTAAAAGTGTCCAGAACGGCCGATATCGGTAAAATGTCCGCCATGATCGCCGGTGCTAATTTATTGTTAGCTACCGAAAGTGTCCCTTTACAGTTAGCCGTGGCCGTGGGAACCTATACCCTCTCTCTGCTGGTTCCTTCGTTGCCTAAGAGAGTTTTACCGAGTGGGGGAGAGCTTCATCGATATATTGAAGCTAATACGGGAAAAGTCGCCGATATTACTCCCGAAACTGTCCTGAAAAAGATTTGGGGCCGGTAAAGAATCGGGTTTCGATCGCTTTTCTCGTGGTCGAAACCCGAAAAAAATCGGCATCAAGGCTCAATTTTGCGATTGAGATAACTGACTTTTCAACGATTCTAGGGAGGCCCAACGACCATCGATGGCAGTATTTTCCGGAAGAAAAAAATCGGGTGGTTGACAATTGGCTCCGCAGAGTTGACGGGGGGGCAAAGTTAGACATAACTGCTCGTATAACCACATTTGCGGGTCAAAATCCCCGTTAGGATCGAGGGTTTCCGAGAGGTCTTCGTAGGCTATTTCTCGCTCTAGAGGATAGGAGTTATCGTAGTCTTTATTTTTGTCTAGCCAGATTAATTCGGAAGTGTTTAATTGCAGACGATGATTATATTGTTGTAAACAGCGATCGCAGGTTAAGGTGACGATGGTTTCTGCTTTCACCGATACTTCCAAAAAATTGCCCCCATGTCTAACCAGCAAGGTCCCCCGCACTGGTGTCAAGGTTTCTAGACCGGGGATAAAATTATCGATGATGATCACTCTTTGTCGATCAGGAGATTTGAGGAGGTGGGGGATAAAAATAGTTTCCATAGATAACTCCTGTATCATTTATCGGTTATCGGGTGTCAACTGCGTTAGCGACGAGTTCCTTTATCAGCTTATCGCAGCCCCGACCTCTAGAGACATAGACCAGTCCTAGACTGTGGGAAGTGGGGTGTATTTTCAGTGAACAGTGAACAGTAAACAGTAATCAGTGAACTGAAAACTCACATCTGATAACTGATAACTGATAACTGCATTTGACAGGCTGTCTGTTGATCGAGCGAGAAAGTTTCCTCAGAATTGGGAGTATATGCACAAAGATACTCCTATGTCAACGGTTTTGAAAAATTTTCTTCCTTACCTCGGTCGATTGGTTATTGTTGCACTGCTCTGTTCGCTGGTGCTGGGGGGATGGCCTCGGCAGGGAAAAGCGGCTAAATCAGTACATTTATCCTACTGGATGCGATCGGGAATTGAACAACTAGAGGCGGGTAATTATCAGCAAGCTTTGCAGGATTTCAATCAGTCGATCGAACAGGAAAATAACTTGGCCCTAGCCTACAGTAATCGCTGTTTAACTCAGATTTATTTGCAGGATTATCTCCACGCTTGGCAGGACTGCACCCGCTCTTTACAACAGCAATCCGATAATTATCTAGCCTATTTCCATCGGGGTTTAGCTTTTTATCGTTTGGGAGATTATCCACAGGCGCTGACCGATTATAACCAGACTATCCGTTTAAAACCCACCTATTATCAAGCCTACTATAATCGGGGTTTAGTTCAGGCGACCATGAAAAATCATCCCCTTGCCCTAGCTGATTTTAATCAATCCTTGCGTCAAATTACTAACTGGCAACCCGACGCTTTAGCCACTATTTATAATGATCGAGGTTTATCTCATTTAGCCCTCCACAATTTTACCTCAGCCAAGGCGGATTTTAATCAAGCTCTCCGGTTAAATAAAAATAATGCCTCAGCCTACTATAATCTAGCTTGTACCGCTCACCAATTAGGTGAATACGAGCGCTCGATCGCCGATTTAAATCGGGCGATTGCCATCGATCCTTTTTATGCCGATGCTTATATTAGAAGGGGATTACTGCGGCATCAATTGGGTTATTATCAATCGGCTTTAGCGGATTTAAATCAAGGAGCAAATCACCTCTATCAACAGGGATTGCACCACAATTATCGGCAAATCCTCGCCCTAATCGAGCAGATTCACCAACAGTTACTTTCCTTACCATCTCCCATTGTTTAAAAGAGTGATCAATTTACAGAGGAAAGCGCTTCATGGCTGTGACGGCGAGACGGGCATTATCTTTAAGGACTTGGGAAACTCGGGGAATTTGGGGAATTTGCCAGAGAACATCGACGGTGCGCCGTAATAATCGCACTAGATCTCCCTCATCGAGGCTAGTATTTTCGCACAATTCCGGCCAGGATGTCCCCTGGGCCCAACGGGAGGCAATCCCCATCAGTTGGGTTTCTAACCAGACGGGAATAGTGATATCGTAGCGAGATTGAGCTTGATAGAGTAAACGGCGAACTTCTCGCAGACCGGGGGAATTTCCCTCTCCTTGCCGCAAAATATCGATAACTTCTGGCACAGGCGGGTAATTGCACCAAGTATCGGGGCGAGGGGGTTCCGTAATCATGGCGCTGATGGCGGCGGCTAGTTGGCTAGGAGTCAATCTGTCCAAATCTCCGGACATCATCGCTAATCCTAACCAGAGTTCATTTTCCCCGCGAATAGTGGCCGCCGCTTCTCCGAGGGGAGTGGGCAAATAACCCTCTAATGCTTGGAATTCTCGCAAAATCTCGATCAGATTCAGAAATTCTTCCCAGTAGTAGGATTTACGGGATTGTTGTTTCTGGTATTTAATCTGGGCTTTGTGTAACTTATCGCGAGCAATCTCTCGATCGTAGTATAATTTCATCAATCGCCCCGGATTTTTGCGTTTTTGCAGGGGATGAGCGGCAATTTGACTATTGACAATTTCAAGTCTTTGTGATTGTGTTTCCAGTTCCACCACCGGTGGGATGCCCTGCACTTGTTGGGGGATTAAATCGGCGATCGCCTGAGTATTTTCCTCACCCTTGCGCCAACCCCCTAGGGAAACTGCTTCCAGGGAAGGGGGTATTAGTTCGCCTAATTCCGCAGGAGAGAGAAAACCTCGATCGATCTCGCTAATATCGGCATAGGCGGCTAAATACCAGCGATTATCACTGCCTAAACAAACAAGGGTTCGCACTTGACCTGCCCCGTGCAGGGTATTGACAAAGATAGCGGGGACGGGGACGGGAACCTTAATATGTTTGCCCTTGAGGTGGAGGATAGTTCCGACGGGAATATTCGGCAATTTTAGATGTATTTCCTGTCTTTTCTGTGCTTCTGACTGACTAGCAAGGATTTTATACAGTCTTTCTTCCTCCCGCAGTCTTTCCCGTAGCTTTTCGTAACTGAAGACCTGCTCCCGTTCGATACCGGCTAATTCCATATCCAACTTAGCTAATTCGGTGGTTAAGGCGGTAATCTGTTGTCGTTCGGGGCTTAACTTCAAACGAGCGAGATATTCGGCGAAACTGCGCTCTAAGAGGTCTTTGGCCTCCTCTAGACTGTGTTTTTGCAGGAGATTTAAGACCATGCCGTAACTGGGCGCAAAACAGCTTTGCAGGGGTTCCGGTTGGGCGGTGGCCAGAAAAGCCGCTTCTTTTGCCCCTTCAAAGGGCGTTTGTACTGTCACCACATGGCCCACCGCATCCATTCCCCGACGACCAGCCCGGCCGGCAATCTGAACAAATTCCGAGGGAGTCAGCATACTATGGCCATCATCGGTGCGTTTGGAGAGGGCCGAGATGACGGTGGTGCGGGCGGGCATATTAATCCCGGCCGAGAGGGTAGCGGTGGCAAAAACCACCTTAATTAAACCGGCTTCAAAGAGTTGTTCGACTAATTCTTTCCAGAGGGGTAAAATCCCGGCATGGTGAACACCACAGCCCCGGGTGAGGGGTTCCACTTGGTCGGCGCGTACTAATTGGGAAGCACTGGCCAGGAATTCAAACAGTTGATTTTTCGTCTCGGGGTCGGCGGTTAAGAGGCGGAGGAGTTGATCGTCGGACTGGGGGTTATTAGCGAAAAAAGCCAGTAATTTTTGGTGTAGGGGCGGATTTTCGACGGCAAAGAAGGAAAGGGTCAGTTCTTGCAGATGGGGATTATCTTCTAGGAAGAAAATGAGTAAACGGTAGTAAATGGCTCTAGCTTCTTCTGGATTAACGAGATTGAGGTTTTTTAGCTCTCGAATCGCCTGATCGCAACCTTTGCGGCTGAAAATGACGTAAATGGCCGGGAGCATATCCTTGTCCCGCAGAGTGGTGACAATGGAGGCGATGGTGGGACAATCTTCTCGTTTTAAGCGTCGGGGTTTGCCTTGGCCGACTTTTGAGCGTAGTTTCGGGTTAACTTTGCTCTGTTTTGGGTCGAGCAGCGGGAATAATCCCTCTTTATTGGCGAAATAAAAGCGCAGGGGGACGGGGCGAAAATCGGAGTTAATTAGCTCACAGCTGGAGGTCTGCTTATTGTCGCCGGGTTGGGGCAGTTGCCGCACCCAGTTAATCCAGTCGGTGAGTTCTCCGGGGTTGCCGATGGTGGCGGAGAGGGCCACTAATTGGATACTAGGGGGACAGTAGATAATTGATTCTTCCCAAACGGTGCCGCGACCTCGATCGCTGATATAGTGACATTCATCGAGAACCAGGGTTTCCACGTTTTCTAGGGAAGTGCCTACCTCACCGATCGGGGTTTGATACAGCATATTGCGAAAAATTTCTGTAGTCATGACTACAATTAATGCTGAAGGATTGATCACCACATCGCCGGTAATCAATCCCACTTCGGCAAAGAGCAGCGGGGAATCCTCATCGCCATCGGTGGGGGTGCGACCGAATTTTTCTTGAAAATCCCGGAATTTTTGGTTAGAAAGAGCTTTCAGGGGAGTGGTGTAGAAAACCCGTTTGCCCCTTTCTAGGGCGCGATAGATAGCGTATTCTCCGATTAAAGTTTTGCCGGAACCCGTGGGAGCGCAGACAACCACTGATTTACCAGCAGCGAGAGCGGCGATCGCCGAGTGCTGGAAGTCGTCGAGTTTAAAGGGAAAAATGGTTTTGAGATCCAAAGAAGTAGGGTTAAGGGACTCTTTCACGTCAAGTCTAAGAGGAGAAATTTTTAAAATTGTGGCTATTCTGGCTGGCTTTTTTTATTCTAGTCGAAAAAAGCGGACTTCTAGAAACTAGGGACAAGCTTAACCTTTGGGGGTGATGCCCAATACCATCATACTTCATTTTTATCAGAAATGCTGTAAGCTAAGAGGTATTTAAACCGCTTATTCTTAGATTAGCCGAATCTCTCCCAATCCCTTTACTGTTGACTGTTGCCTCTTGCCTCGTCTGGCCCAAGCAATTTAAATTACGAACAGCTTATCACTAATAATTGTATCTCTATTTTCTCCTTAACTTGATTAGTTATACTTACTGATGATGATTAAATTTTCTGCTGAAGACTGTCTAGTTTTAGTTGTTGATGATGTCGGCAAAAATCTCCAATTAGCTGTGGGTATTCTTGATTCTGCTGGTTATGCCACCAGTTTTGCTAGTAGTGTTAAACAGGCAATAGAACGAGTAAAAACTGCTAATCCTGACCTAATTCTTCTTGACTTAATGATGCCAAATATGGAGGGAATAAAACTTTGTCGAAGACTAAAAACTGACACTTTATACGCTCATATACCAATTATCTTTGTGACAGATAGTAAGGAAAAAGAAGATATTCTCAATGCTTTTAATTCTGGGGCTGTGGACTATGTAAATAAACCCTTTTATAGTTGGGAACTGTTAGCCAGAGTTAAAATTCATCTAGAACTAAAAAAGACTCAAGAAGAACTGAAAAATATCAATTCTCAACTAGAAAAGCTAGTCAGAACTGATAGCCTAACTGGGGTAAATAATCGTCGAGAGATTCTCCACTTAGGGGAGAAAGAATTTCAACGATGTCGTCGTTATCATCGTTATTTTTCGGTTCTATTCATCGATATCGACCATTTTAAACATATTAACGATACCTTTGGTCATACCCTGGGAAACAAAACTTTAATTACTGTCGCTGGGGCAATTAAAACCTGTCTGCGTCAAGTGGATAGTTTTGGGCGCTTTGGGGGCGAGGAATTTGTCGCTGTTCTCCCAGAAACTAATCTTGAAGATGCTACTACCACAGCCCAGCGCATTTGTCAAGTAATTAACAAGTTAAATATTGAACTTGATCAACAAAAAGTGCGAGTTACTGCTAGTATCGGTGTGGCAACATTTAGCCCTCAAGATAATAATCTAGAAGAGGTGATCGAGCGGGCTGATCATGCCATGTTAGCCGCTAAAAATCAAGGCAGAAATCGGGTTATTGTAGGTAAAACAGTATGAAAAATTTGTTATTTATTCTTGGTTTTTTGCTCTTAGGTGTAGCCCCAAGTTTTAGCGCCGATCTCGATACGATTATACGCCGGGAAAAATTAATTGTCGCTGTCAAAAATAATCTCCCTCCCCTCGCTTTCCTTGATTCTCAGGGCAATCTGCAAGGATTGGAAATCGACATCGCTAAACGTCTAGCTGAAGAAATTCTCGGTTCTGACAGTGCTATTATTCTCAAACCCGTTAGTAATCAAGAGCGTTTACAGGTGGTTATTGATGATCGGGTGGATTTGGCGATCGCTCGTGTGGCGATTACTCCCGCACGTCAGCGCTTAGTGGATTTTAGCCCCTTTTATTACCTCGATAGCAGCGGTTTTGTGACGAAAAACCTGCTATTTCAGCGTTTAGAAGACCTAGCTAACTCTAGAATCGCCGTACTCAACGGCTCGACGACAATCGCCCTTGTGCGTTCCCATTTACCTAACGCTACCCTGCGCGGGGTTGCTTCCTATCAAGAAGCTTTAAATTTACTGGAAACGGGGGAAATAGAGGCTTTTGCGGCTGATAATAGCCTTTTAACCGGTTGGGTGCAGCAATTCCCCAATTATCGTCAATTACCGATCCAGTTGGGGGCGATCGCTCTAGGAGTCGTTCTCCCTAAAGGTTTACAGTACCAAAGTCTCCGAGAACGCGTCAATCAAGCGATCGAGCGGCTAGAATCCACCGGCTGGTTAGTAGAACGGGTGAACTATTGGGGCTTACCCCTGAGAATTCGGGAAATGGGGAGATAGGGTGTGGGGTGTGGGGTGTAGGAAGATGGGAGTTTTTTGCTGTGAGCAATGAACAGTAATCAGTGAACTGAAAACTGAAATCTGATAACTGATAACTGATAACTGATAACTGATCACTGATAACTGACTAAATCCTGCTATAATCTGATTGAATAAGTATAAAAATATTAATTGCTCGATCGCTAATTATGGAAGATACCCTGCCGCTTATTTACGTTTCTGGATTGCTAATTTTCGTGATTGGTTTAGGAATTTTTGTCATCGTGCAAATCTTTAAAACCCGTCGAGTAGAAGGAACCTTTAACAAGCTACAAAAGAAATTGCAAAAAGAAAAAGGTACAGCTAAAGAATACTATGAATTAGGGAGTCTTTATCTTGATAAAAAACTCTATGTTCAAGCATTGAGTTTACTACAAAAGGCTTTAAAAATCTCTGGGGAAGAAAGCATCGAACCAGAAAATCAAGCTCTAATCTACAATGCGCTCGGTTTTTCCTATTTTGCCCAAGAACAATTAGAATTAGCGATTCGTAACTACAAAGAAGCAATTAAACTTTATCCTCAATATTCGATCGCTCTCAATAATCTTGGCAATGTTTACGAAAAGAAACAAATGGCTAAAAAAGCTCTCGAAACCTACGAAGAAACTCTCAAATTTGATCCTAATAATACCGTGGCGAAAAAGCGAGCCGAATCCCTGCGTAAACGCTTCGCCGAATCGAAATAGTTTTGACGACTATCAAATTCTTTTTAGAGAGCGAAGAATCTTCGCTCTCTTTCTTTATTTCAAGCCATAAAACAAGACAATTAAAACTGGGGTTAAAATCGTCAAAATTAAATTTAGGGGCGCACCCAAACGGGTAAAATCGAGGAATTTATAGCCCCCGGGTGCATAAACCATAGTGTTAGTTTGATAGCCAATCGGTGTTAGATAACTATTAGAAGCAGCAAAGGTGACAGCATACATAAAAGCCAAAGGATTTAAACCCAAAGTTTTCGCCACTTCCACGGCGACGGGAATCATTAAAACCACGGCGGCGTTATTAGAGAGGATTTCGGTTAAAACTGAAGTAATCAGATAGAAGAAAACTAAGATCCAAAACCCCGAAAGATTGCCGCCGATAGCCACTAAATTATCTGCCAACCATTTAGTCGTTCCTGAGTTATCCATGGCAGTACCCAGGGGAATTAAACCCGCTAATAAAAAGATAATATCCCAACGAATGGAACCATAGACTTCCCCCGGTTTTAGACAGCCAGTAATTACCATTAAAACCACCCCAACTAAACTGGTGACGAGAATCGGTTGAATATCAAAAGCGGCAATAATAATCACCAACAAAGTAATCATTAAAGCAATAATGCCCTTATCCTGTCGCAATGATTCAATTTCTTTCTCTTCTAAAACTAATAATTCTCGCGTGGTTTGTAAACCAATAAAACTCTGTTTTGGTCCTTGAACCAAGAGCAAATCGCCAAACTTTAAAGGAATTTTTCCTAATCTTCCTTGCAGTAATTCTGAACCACGCCGAATCGCCAAAACCGTGGCGTTATAACGCTGACGGAATTTCAAATCTTTTAAAGTTGTCCCAATTAAACGGGAATTAGAGAGAATCAAAACCTCGGCTAATTTTTCCTCACCTGTAGTAATTGCCGATTCAATATCTTCTTTCTGAAATTTGACATCGGCAAAGATTTCTAATCCCCGTTCATCTTTAATTTTTAATAGTTCTTCCCGACTACTGTGAACGATTAAAATATCGCCAGCATTGAGAACTTTATCAGCTAAAGGTTGGGATAAATGTACCTTATTTCTGATTAATTCCAACACATCAAAATTAAACTTTCTTTGTAGTCCACTTTGGGATAAAGTTTGACCGATAAGATTAGAACGAGGGGTAATAACTACCTCACTCAGATATACTTTAGAACCATAATCATCCTCTAAAAATTCCCCGGTGGAAGATTTGCGATCGGGTAGTAATTTCGGAGCAAAAATTGTTAAATAAATCAAACCTGCCAAAAAAGTAACTACTCCCAAAGCAGTGAATTGAAATAAACTAAATTCCCCATAACCCAGCTTGGCAGAAATACCACTAGCGAGAATGTTAGTAGAAGTTCCCACCACGGTAATCATCCCCGCTAAAACCGTCGCGTAGGAAAGGGGAATTAATAACTTAGAAGGAGAAATTTTTTGTTTTTTACACCAATCTTCAACGATGGGTAAAAAGATTGCCACCACTGCCGTGTTATTAATAAAAGCACTAATTGGCCCCACTAATGCCCCTAGGACAAATACCTGTTGGTGGGGATTTTTTCCCCCCCAAACCAGCAAGCGATCGCGAATTACTTGAATCACTCCCGTGCGGGTAATTCCAGCACTAAGCACAAACATCGCCATCACCGTCACCGTGGCAGAATTACTAAATCCCGCGATACCTTCTTCGGGAGTAACTAAACCCAAAAGAATGAGGACAATAGCCACGCATAAAGCGGTTAAATCTACTGGTAGCCATTCCGCCACGAAAGCGACTAAAGCAACGACTAAAACCGTTAAAGTCAGAATAATTGGTGTTGGCATTGATTTATTTTTTCGTCATGAACCAGCGAATAAATAACTTCTCCAACTCAATCCAAACAAACATTAAGGCACTAAATCCAAAACAGATTAATAATTCTGTGCCACTAATCCATTGAGTGCCGAAGAAGTTTTGTAGGGGAGGAGCATAAATTAACAACAATTGTAGGATCGTTGTCAAGCCCACGGCGGCGATAATGTAAGGATTAGAGAAGGGATTCATTTGCACAGCTAACTGGGTATGGGAACGCACCGCTAAAGCATGACCCATTTGTGCTAAACAGAGGGTAGTAAATACCATAGTTTTCCAACGTCCAGGATCTCCGATTTCGGGGGTTGCCTGAGTATATTGGTAAGCCCAGTACATCATAATAATGGTGAGAATGGCAAAGACGATGCCGATGCGAATCATATACCAACCCAAACCGCGGGCGAAAATGCTTTCCCGGGGGCTAAAAGGTGGACGTTTCATCACATTAGGTTCGGCGGGTTCCATTGCCAGAGCAAGAGCCGGTAAACCGTCGGTGACAAGGTTCATCCAGAGGATTTGCAAGGGAGAAAGGGGTACACCGCCTAAACCGAGCAGAGGAGCCGCTGCAATCGTTAAAACCTCGCCAATATTACTGCCGAGAATGTATTTAATAAAGCGCCGAATGTTACTGTAAACCACGCGCCCTTCTTCAGTGGCAGCGACGATGGTGGCAAAATTATCATCCAGCAAAATCATATCACTGGCTTCTTTGCTGACATCGGTTCCGGTAATGCCCATGGCGATACCGATATCCGCTTGTTTTAGTGCCGGAGCATCGTTCACCCCGTCCCCCGTCATGGCGACGAATTTGCCCCGTTTTTGCAAAGCTTGTACGATTCTCAGCTTATGTTCGGGAGAAACACGAGCATAGACGCTCACACCATCTACCTCTCCCTCTAGGTCATTCTGAGACATTTTTTCTAATTCTTTACCCGTGATTACTCGCTCCCCGACAGCAGCAATGCCTAATTCAATGGCGATCGCCTTGGCCGTTAGTTGGTGATCTCCGGTAATCATAATCGGACGAATTCCCGCTTGACGACAGAGAGCAACCGCTTCTTTAACTTCTTTGCGGGGTGCATCGAGCATTCCCACCAATCCCAACCAAACCAGGGATTGTTCCTCACTATCTTCTTTTTCCACTTCTGGCACTTCTGTCATCGGTTTATAGGAAAAACCTAAGACTCGTAGGCCATTACCCGCCATTTCGTCATTTTGTGCCAAAATACGGCTTCTTTGTTCAGCTGTTAAGGGTTGACTTTCCGCCCCAACTTGGATCAGAGAACAACGTTCGAGAATTAATTCCGGTGAGCCTTTGGTAAACATTAAATAGGCAGAATCCCCCAAACCTAACTGGGCATTCTCACAGATTACTGACATTCTCTTTCTTTCGGAAGAAAAGGGAAATTCGCCTAAACGAGGGCTTTTTGGCTGCAATGCTTCCCGATATAGTCCTCCTTTACCCGCTAACGTCAGTAAAGCTCCTTCGGTGGGATCGCCTAAAATTAACCATTCTTGCTCTTTATTTTGCAAAAGTGCATCATTACACAGCACACAAGCCGTTAAAATTGCCTGTAGTTCGGGATCACTTTCACTAGCACCACTAAACTCACCGATGGGCGCGTAACCTTCCCCCGTGACAGTAATTGTCTGCGCGGAAGTATTAACTTTCTGTACCACCATTTTATTTTGAGTTAAAGTTCCGGTTTTATCGGAGCAAATCGTCGTTACCGAGCCTAAAGTTTCCACTGCCGGCAATTTACGGATTAAAGCTTGTCTTCTCACCATTCTTTGGGTTCCAATTGCCAATGTCACCGTTACCACTGCCGGTAAACCTTCGGGAACAACGGCCACAGCCATACTGAGGGAAGTTTCGAGGAATGATTCAAAAAACTGCCAACCAAAGCGAATTACACCGCCAAGGACGACTACCGCCACTAAAGCTAGGGAACTACTCACTAAAACGTTACCTAACTGCGACATTCGCCGCTGTAGGGGAGTTGGTTCACTTTCTACTCCTTGCAACAAAGCGGCGATTTTCCCGATTTCCGTATCCATTCCCGTCTTGGTAATCGCCACTTTACCCCGCCCCTGTACTACTTCAGTACCCTGATAGACGAGGTTAATGCGATCGCCTAAAGAGGCATCTTCCGGTAAAACCTTCTGTGCTTGTTTATTCACCGATTCCGCTTCACCCGTGAGGGCAGCTTCGCGGATTTGCAGGTTTTGTGCTTCTAATAATCTGCCATCGGCGGCAATTTGTACCCCCGCTTCCAGTAACATGATATCCCCGGGGACAAGTTCCTTGGCCGCCACTTCAAAGGTGCTACCATTACGGATAACCCGGACTTTCGGCGATGATAACTGCTTAAGGGCTGCTAAAGCCTTTTCTGCCCGACTTTCCTGGAAATATCCTAAAATACCGTTTAAAATAACAATTGTAAAAATAGCGATCGCGTCTTTGGGAAATTCCCCTTTTTTCAGGTCCAAAACTGCCGAAACCACCGCCACGGCAATCAGCATCACTAACATAATGTTAGTAAACTGTTCCCATAAAATCACTAACGGGCTACGTCCCCCCGTTTCTTTTAGTTCATTTAACCCGAAAATATCCTTTCTTTTAACAATTTCCGCCTCGATTAAGCCGGTTTCCCCATTGGTTCTCAGTATTTCTAGGGTTTGTTCGCCAGTTAAATTATGCCAAGCACGATTATTCTCTATTTCCGAGACTTGGGGGGACGTAGTGGGAAAAGTCATAGCGATTGATTGAAGAGGGTGTACGCGTGAACTAAAAAGGTGAGCGAGTTAAGCTAATTACATATCACAATATCAGTTATCAGTTATCAGTGAGCATTGGGGAGAAGGGTATGGGGTGTGGGGAAGTGGGGAAATGGGGAGGTAGGGAAATGGGGAACACCAGAGCACCGTAGCACCGGAGTACCGGAGAAAAAAGCTGATAGCTAATAAGCTGAAAAAAATGTAACGAAATGTGAAGTATAATAGCGAATGTGATAAAGACAAGACATTAGAGAGTAGATAGGAAACGATGCGAGTTGCGATCGCTGGTGCGGGACTAGCCGGATTATCTTGTGCGAAATACCTTGTCGATGTGGGACATACGCCCATCGTACTGGAACGTCGCGATGTATTAGGGGGAAAAATTGCCGCTTGGAAAGATGCTGATGGGGACTGGTACGAAACCGGTTTACATATCTTCTTTGGCGCTTATCCCAATATGCTGCAATTATTCCAAGAATTAGGCATAGAAGATCGCCTACAGTGGAAAGAACACTCGATGATCTTCAATCAGCCGGAAAAACCTGGGACTTATTCGCGGTTTGACTTCCCAGATATTCCCGCCCCAATTAACGGTATTGTTGCCATTCTCCGCAATAATGATATGTTAACTTGGGAGGAAAAAATTAAATTTGGACTCGGTTTAATTCCTGCCATTGTTAAAGGCCAAAGTTACGTCGAGGAGATGGATAAATATTCTTGGTCGGAATGGTTAGAGAAACAAAACATACCGCCTAGGGTAGAAAAAGAAGTGTTTATCGCTATGTCGAAAGCCCTAAACTTTATCGATCCTAACGAGATTTCCGCCACAATTCTACTAACAGCCCTCAACCGCTTTTTACAGGAGAAAAACGGCTCAAAAATGGCTTTTCTCGACGGTTCACCCCCGGAAAGACTCTGCCAACCTTTAGTCGATTACATCACCGCTAGAGGTGGAGAAGTGCGCTTAAATGCCCCTTTAAAAGAGATACTCTTAAATGAAAATGGCACAGTTAAAGCCTTCTTAATGCGCGGTTTAGACGGTGGGGAAGATTATCTTTTTGAAGCCGATCTTTATGTGTCTGCAATGCCTGTAGATCCTTTAAAAGTTTTACTACCTAAACCTTGGCAAGAAGATAAATTCTTTCAAAAATTAGAAGGATTAGAAGGGGTTCCCGTCATTAATTTACACCTCTGGTTTGATCGCAAACTAACCGACATCGATCATTTATTATTCTCCCGTTCGCCCTTACTCAGTGTTTATGCTGACATGAGCAACACCTGTAAAGAATACGCTAACCCCGATCGCTCGATGCTAGAATTAGTTCTCGCTCCTGCTCAGGATTGGATTAGCAAATCCGATGAAGAAATTATCGCCGCCACGATGAAAGAACTAGAAAAACTCTTTCCCCAACATTTTACTGGCGATAATCCCAGTCAATTGTTAAAATATCATCTGGTGAAAACTCCCCGATCAGTTTATAAAGCCACCCCTGGCCGACAAGCTTATCGACCTTCTCAAAAAACTCCGATCGAGAATTTTTATCTCGCCGGTGACTATACCATGCAAAAATATTTAGGAAGCATGGAAGGAGCAGTTTTATCGGGGAAATTAGCGGCAGCAGTGATCAGCAAAGATCACCCCGCAGCACCGCTAAACCTGAATAAAACCCAATCTACACCAGTGTCCAGCGCTCGTTAATTCTCTGGCTAGGGACTAATGACGAAAATGGCCTTGAGTGAGACAATGCTATATCATTAGCCACAGTTCGCCGTTAATCTAAGTCAATCATTCCGCCCCAGCAGAATGCTCCAATTGCCAAAACCGACCCACCCCACCAAACCCCTCGTCTCCCTTGCGGAGTCCTACGAACTCTGTCGCCGGATTACAGAGAAGTATTCCAAAACGTTTTATCTCGGTACTCTCCTGATGCCGAAAGCAAAACGTCAAGCGATCTGGGCAATTTATGTCTGGTGTCGTCGTACCGATGAACTGGTCGATGGACCCCAAGCCCGGTTAACTACACCTGAAACCCTTGATTTATGGGAAAAACAGCTAGAAACCGTCTTTTCTGGGGTTGCCCTTGAGGATGCCGATGTCGCTCTCGTGGATACTCTAGAAAAGTTCCCCATGGATATCCAACCCTTTCGGGATATGATCGCCGGGCAACAGATGGATCTCTATCGCAGTCGTTATCAAACCTTTGATGAACTAAAACTGTACTGCTATCGGGTGGCGGGGACGGTGGGGTTAATGTCCAGCGCGGTGTTAGGATTGGAAGATGGCGATCGCTCTGCTCCTTGGCGGCGCAATCAAAGCGTCTATATTCCCCAAGAAGAAGCGATCGATCTCGGTATTGCCAATCAATTAACCAATATTTTGCGGGATGTGGGGGAAGATGCCCATCGTGGGCGGATTTATCTACCTTTAGAGGATTTAGAGCGTTTTAACTACAGCGAAGACGATTTACTCAAAGGGGTTAATGATCACCGTTGGCAGGCGTTAATGCGCTTCCAAATTGAGCGCGCTCGTTATTACTACGATTCCGCCGAAAGGGGGATTCGCGCCCTTAATCCCGATTCCCGTTGGCCGGTTTGGGCGGCTTTACTGCTTTATCAAGGCATTTTAGACGTAATTGAAGCAAATAACTACGATGTCTTCGCCCGTCGTGCCTTCGTGCCTTTAGCCAAGAAAATGCTCTATTTACCCGTGGCTTGGTTGCGATCGCAAGCCTTATAAAAAGGCGACGGGTTTTATCGCTTACCGACTCCACCCGTCAAATCTTGACGATTAAGTTTTCCCAATTGAGCTGCTTAACTTGGGTTGGGTTTTTCAGCGGGATTTAGGAGTCACCAACCAGAAAAGTCCGGTTTCCGTGCAGGGAACATCTCGATCGCTTTCGTAAACCACAAGACTGTCTTGCCGATCCAAAACTAACGCTTCTCCTAGACGGACGTAGGAGATAAACGGGACAAGATAGCGGACGACAGGCTCATCGCTACAGGACGGCAACACCCGATCGTTAAAATACTCGTATCCCACATCCTCGACGCTTTCATAGTAGGGGATGCTGAGATCATTGATCGCTTTCCCCGGAAAACGTTCTCGGATAGCTGACCGGAGAAATTCTGGCAGCGATCAATCGGGCGATATTGACATCCTCGCCGCCGTAAAACGGACGGCGAGGATGTCAATTCTCATGACACATCAACATATCCTTCTCAAACTCAATGATGGAATTTTCGATACTAAACCAGAAGTCGTTAACGAAGTCAAACGCCTGCAACAAACCCTAAAAGATTGGGGAACTTTAGCGGCGAATGAATCAATAGATGGAAAGTTCGGACCGAAAACTGACGAAGCCGTTAAGCGTTTTCAAGGGAAACACTCTCTCACACAGGATGGTATAGTGGGTCGAAATACCTGGGCGGCACTCTTGAAAGTGCCACTATCAGAAATAGATATTATCCCTCGCCCCAGTGGTGGCCCAGGTCAGGGGAATTCACCATTTTCAGGAAATAAAGGGATAATTCACAATGAACTGATAAGTCATGGATTTTCTGCCGTACAATGTGCAGCAATTCTGGGTTGTGTACAGCAAGAATCTTCATTTAATCCCAATGCAAAAGAACAAGGACCTCCGCGTCAGGGGTTAGGATTATTTCAATGGAGTTTTGACCGAAAAAAAGGAATGCCTCCAATCACGAATAATGTTGCTACTGACATTCGCAATCAAGTCAATTATTTCATTCACGAATTAGAGACCACAGAAAAAAAAGCTGAAAACACTTTACGTTCTGCCACAACCCTACCGCAAGCAATGCAAGGAATGAAAGAATATGAACGATTCGGAATTGCGGGAAATCGCGAAAAGTTTGCACAACAAATCTTAAAGGAACTCACATAGTCATCAGTAAGCGATGATCTGTTTTTGAAGTTCTCTAGATTTGATTTGCTGATAAAACTCTAGGAGAGGGAGATAATGACATTGTAGTTTACGAGGAAATTAACTCTAGTTTTAACAAGGTTATTATCATCTTCTCCTGATAAGCGAAAAGTCAGACTATTACTATGATATGAAATCAACATTCCCTTTAACGGCAATTCTCATTTTTTTGAGTGTTCCGACCTTTTCCCTCAAATCACAAGCTGCTCCTCCACCTACTAAAGTAGGACAGTGTAGCAACACTTTTGTTTCTAAGGTAATGACTAGATTACAAGATGCAGTTACCAAGAAACCGATCTTGGGTTCGGGAACATCAATTGAATTTACTAACGGAATCTATCTGGTTTCTTATGACACGGTTCCTGAAGCCGAATCTTCTAAGCCTAGAGATCCCGTAAAATTGTGTTTAATTTCAATTCCCCAAAACTGCCCTCCTGGTGACAATCGAGGAAAAGTTTATACCGTAACTAACCTCAGAACCAAAAAAACATTCACGCTTCCAGATTCTCAGCATAGTTGTGGAGGAGCATAAACAGGTTTATTTTTCAATCCTCTAAACTATTCTAATTTTAACTTACTCTAACTAAGGAGAACAAAAAAATGCCTTTTACTGCCAAAGTGATTACAACTAATGAATGGGGAGCAAGACCAGCCGGTACCTTTGATAAAACAGTGCCTAAATTTATCGTGATTCACCATACCGATAATCAGAATCCCCCTAACGATGCCTCAAAGGGAACAATACATGGAGCTAAACAATTAGCTCGTGATATTCAAGAATTTCACATGGATAATAGAGGCTGGAGTGATTCTGGACATAATTTTCTGAATACAACTGGAGGAATTCTTCTAGAAGGAAGACATGGAACTCTTGATGCAGTCAAACAAGGAATGTGCGTTCAATCTGCCCATGCTCGCCAAGACGGAAACCGACTTGCTGGCGGTAATAAGTGTCCTGGAATTGAAAATGAAGGCAACTTCATGACTTTTCACATGGGACAAAAACAGTGGGATAGTCTAGTAGAATTATGCGTTTCTTTATGTAGCTCTTGCAACATTAGCCCCAAGAATATTCGAGGACATCGAGAGTTTAGTAATACTGATTGTCCGGGGGATTGGTTATTTAGTCAATTACCTCGTTTACAACAGGAAGTTGCTAATAAATTAGGTAGCACAGTTGAAGAAGATGAACCCTTACTTAAACTAGGTTCAATTGGTCAAGATGTTATTGAACTTCAACAAAAACTAACAGATAAAGGCTTTTCTCCGGGGGCAATAGATGGAGATTTTGGAGAAAATACCAAGCAAGCTGTTATTGCTTTTCAACGTTCTGTTGGACTAACTGCTGATGGTATTGTTGGACCTCGTACTCGCAAAGCTTTAGGTTTATAGGCTTAATTTGATGTGTAATTAATTCTATCGAGGTACTTATGACTAGAAAATTTATCGCCTGTAAACAACAAGTCTTCAATCGTGGAGTACCCCCTGATTCGTTTCTGAATGAATTGATTGATTGGGCCAAGCAAGCTCCAGATGAGATCTTCACGCCGAATGATAAACACGACATTTACTCCAACGTCAAACCAGAACTCGGACTTTGGCAAGGTGTCCTACACCGCAAGGCAGTCATGCTGGAGGTACTGAGGGTGCTTGGCGGCTTCGAGAGTTCATGGAACTGGAACGAAGGAAGGGACACGACGAATCCTGACTCCAACACCCCCTGCTCGGAAGAAGCTGGAATTTTTCAATGCTCAGGCGATTCGATGGATTTTGACCCTAGCTTGAAAAAGTTGCTCAAAGATACTTCTGACAAGACGGATTGCGAAACGTTTATCAAAGTCTCGAAAAGCAACCACAAATTCGCTATCGAGTATTGCGCCAGACTTCTGCGGTTTACCGTCAACCATCACGGACCTGTAAAACGAAAGGAAATTAATCCTTGGTTGAAACGCAATGCGGTGGTGGAGTTTCAGGGTTTTCTATCTGATTGAATTTCTGTAAGGGGGTACTAACCCCCCTCAATTTCAAGCTGACGACAAGGAGACTACTCCATGAAAAATCGGCGTTGCTGAATCAAGGTATGAATGTCAACTGTGCAGGTTCCCGTGCAAAAGTTAGTTTGGCTCTAGGTTTTAAAAATACTAGAAAAGAAGATTCATATCTCAAATCAGCAACTCCAGAAGTGGTTTAGTAGTGCCGAATTCTCGTTCCCAATCATTTAGGAGGTAGGAAAGTTGACATCCTCACCGCCGTAAAACGGACGGTGATTCCCAAACCTCACGATTTAGGTTTCTGCTTCTTTCCCTTGCGGGGTTCCGCACCT
>MTBT01000313.1 GCA_002282935.1 Microcystis sp. LSC13-02
ATAGCGACTCTTGTTCTGGTGTGGGGTAAAATCGAAACCAATAGGCTTTTTCCATGTCTCACATTTTAGCATATATTTGGTAAATGCGCTAATATTTAACGGTAAAGCCGTCGTAGAACGACGGGGTTTCAGACCCAAAATTTTCGATGAACAACCGCGGGTGAGCATCGTAGATCGACAAAAATGAGATGCAGCCAGTTCTCGAACTTGTTTAACTCGATGCTGGACGGGAAAATAAGCACAAATCTAACTATACTCATTACAATATAAATATCAACGACCACGATAAAAAACTCTTATGCGGGTAACTCTAAAATCGGCCTTGAGTGACAGTCATATCGATGCTAATCAAAGCAGCAGTCAACGTCAACTGATGCTCTCGATCGCCGCCACCAGTGAACAGATCAACACAAATTTACCGATTAATCTTTGTTTAGTTCTCGATCATAGCGGTTCTATGCAGGGAAAACCCCTAGAAACGGTCAAAAAAGCGGCCTTCAGTTTAATAGAATCCCTCGGGGTTAACGATCGTCTCTCGGTAATAGCTTTCGATCATCGCGCCAAAGTTATTCTTCCCTCCCAATCGCGACAGGATGATCTGACCTTAATTCGCTCAAAAATTCAACAATTACAAGCGGGAGGAGGTACGGCGATCGATGAAGGGATAAAATTAGGTATTCAAGAAAGTTCTACCGGCAGCAAAGGTTATGTGTCTCATATTTTTCTGCTTACCGATGGTGAAAATGAACACGGAGATAATCAACGCTGTTTAAAGTTAGCCGGAGTAGCGGCTGAGTACGGTATCACCTTAAATACCTTCGGTTTTGGCGATCATTGGAATCAAGATATCCTAGAAAAAATTGCCGATATCGCTGGCGGAAGTTTATCTTATATCGAAAGACCCGAACAGGCTTTAATTGAATTTACTCGTCTATTTAACCGTTTGCAATCTGTCCGGTTAACTAACGCTTTCCTGCAATTAGAATTAGATGCTCGGACTCATTTAGCGGAGTTAAAACCCATTGCCCAAGTTGCCCCAGAAACCATAGAAATGACCCTACAAAAAGAGGGCAATTTTTACATCACCCGTTTGGGTGATTTAATGATAGATGAAGAAAAAATTATCCTCCTCAATCTCTATATCGACCAAATTCCCCCCGGTACTCACACTATAGCTCAGGTGAAGATTCGCTACGATGATCCCGCTTCCGGTCAAAAAGGGCTAGAAACTGCGACTATTAGCCTTAATATCGCATCCCAAGCTATCTATCAATCCCAATTAGACGAGCAAGTTCAGAAATCGACTCTGACTTTAGCCAAATATCGTCAAACCCAAATCGCTGAAGAAAGATTAAAACAGGGCGATCGAGCAGCCGCCGCCACCATGCTACAAACCGCGGCCAAAACCGCCTTACAATTGGGAGAAAAAAACGCCGCCACTGTCCTCCAAACTAATGCCACCCGTTTACAGGTGGGAGAAGAATTGAGCGAGGGAGATTTAAAGAAAACCCGCATTATTGCTAAAACAAGACTACAAACCGATGGTTGACATCCTCACCACCGTAAACGGACGGTGAGGATGTCAACGAGTTTCCCCTAAAACAACCGTATTAACTCGCCGTCGGCGATCGAGCCATTGTTGTAAAATAATCGCCGCCGCTTCCCGATCGATCGCTCCCTTATCCCAAGAGGAAAACTGTTTTTTGGCTTTTAAGAATTCTTCCGCCTCTAGGGACGTGCAACGCTCATCAATGTATTCGAGGGGCAAATCCAAGGCTATCCCTAGTTTCTGGGCGTATTTTTGCACCTGTTGGGCCTGAAATCCTAACTCTCCGGCCATGGTATAGGGCAGTCCCGCCACCAAAATCTTAATATTTCTTTCCTTGACAATTGCCTTAAACTGTGCTATGTCGGCAACAAAAGAAGAACGGATAATCGTGGTTAAACCGGTGGCGATTAAACCTGTGCCGTCACATCCTGCCACTCCTACCCGTTTTTTACCGATATCTAAGCCTAGGGCGGCGACCCTTTCCATTACACTGGATGCCCCTGATCGGGGGGGTCCGAGGGCGGTTTAACTGGGGGAAGTTCCCCCGGACTGTCGAGGGAGTCCAAGGGGGGATTATTGGGCCATTTTAACCAAGACATCCGACTAGGGATGGGAGTGCGCGGCACCGGTTGTAAACCCTGCAGCATTTCTGCTAGGGCGGAATTTTCCGGCTTAGTTTCGCGGATTTTGTGCCATACCGAGCGCGACATCATCAGGGTGTGGGAACTGCGGATCGCTCCCAATTGTTCCAGATATTCCCGTCTTTCGTGCTGATAATCAGCAGATATCAACTCTAGCGAGCGAGGGGGATACTTGCGCGTGATCTGGGCCATCTGGATTAATAACTTAGGATAGAGCCAAGTGTAGGCGGGATGGACAATTAATTTCGCTTGATGGGGTCGCTCATCCCGATTAGATAGAATTAATTCAAAATAACCGATCGCCGCTTTTCGTTGTGGTTCAAAAACGTAACCGCGACTAATTTGCGGACTGCCGCACCAACTTTGACAGCGATAGAGCAAACTATCAACTAAATTGATTTTAAAATCCTGGATATGGCGATCAAATACCTGACGCAGTAGCGGCGGCATAGACACACAATCTAACTGATAAAGCAATTGAGCGTCAGCATTGCTCACGGGCAGTAAATTCGGTAAATCTGGCTCTTGTTTCGCCAATTCCTGTAATAATTGCGGCGGTAAAGACCAATAGGTTAATTCCGCCAAAGGCTGAAAACCGTGTTGCCGGAAAAGTGCCAAACTGTCCTTTTGATTGATATTAACCTCTAACACCCAGGTGCGCGCTTCCCAAACCGTTTCTAGACAATAACGCAGTAATTGCGCCCCGATGCCCTTGGGTTCGCTTAAAGACTCCGCCGGATGCACCCGCACCTGTTCCACCCGCCAAGTGCTGCGACTACTATTAAAAGGGGTGACTTGGATTGCCCCGCGAATTTTCCTTTCTTCTCCCCGATTGGCCATGGACTCGGCCACATAGACATGAAAACGGTGTTGGAGAGGATTAGGAAAAAGACTGAGAATTTTAAACAACCCAAACCAAGGCCGCACCTGTTGCACCTGCGTGCGGAAATTTTGGGTGCGACGATCAATATCCTCATCGAAGTCATCGAAGGTTAAAGCTTCAATGTCTTCCAAATCCCGATATTGTACGGGACGGATCGGGCGATCGCTAAAATCGTCCCCTTGGGGAACAGGAGAAGTGGTCATGGCTCTGGGGTAAATATCGTCTATGCACCTATCACTTTAGCAAATTACTTGTTAAAAGTTGGTAGAGCAGCCTAGATTCGTAAAACAGCAGGCGACACAGTCCATCTTTCCCCAGTGCTTTAAAACTTGGCAACTCTTGGTTGACTTCGATTTTTTGCCCGGTTTTCTCGTTTCGAGTAAAATAGGTGTGATTTCTGGAATTTAACCAAGAGTTCTTAAGTTTAGCAACAATCTCAGTTTTAGCGGGTTTATTAGGACAAATAGTAACCATTGCCTGAGCATACAAGTGAGAGCGCATTAAATCGGACTCTTTCCAAGATTTCTTGATTTTATCTTGTTTGGCAGAAGTATCACCAGAAATCTGATAGGAATAACCAAGACCTAAGTAGGGTTTGCGGCAAAAAGTTTGTTGGTGGGTGTAGGGTGTAGGGTTTTACTGATTTTGAGGGAGTGAATTACCTAATTTTCAGGGAAAAAGTACCTGAATTTTACCCCCGATCACTGCAAGGGTTGGCACTTTTTGAGAAAAAAAAAGTCTAAAACTCTTACCCAACAAGGTTTTTAGATTTATTCAGCAAACCCTAATTAGGGTCTGCTGAAAAAGTTTTTCGGTGGGGGTAGGGTGTGGGGTGTGGGGTGTAGGGTTTTACCGATTTTCAGGTGGTCAACTACCTAATCACCCCTAGCTAAGGCACTTTTTGATGGGAAAAAAGTCTAAAAGTATTATCCAACAAGGTTTTTATATTTATTCAGCAAACCCTAATTATGAAAAAATAGGAATTGTTGGAAAACTTAGGCGAGTGGACTGTTCGACCGTGAATCAATCAACAGAAATTCAAGTTAAAAATCTAGACCATCTAGGATTAGTAGCCGGAATTATCGATGAAATAGGAATCGTTGAAATTATTAACGAACAAGTCTCAATGGGTTCCAGGAGAAATTGTCACAGCTGGGCAAGTAGTAAAAGCGATTATTCTTAACGGATTGGGATTTGTCTTCCGAGCCTTGTATTTATTTACTCAATTTTTTGGAGATAAAGCAACCGAACATCTGCTGGGAGATGGCATCGAACCCAAACACTTAAATGATGATAAAATTAGTCGAGTAATGGACAAACTTTATTAACTGGATGTTTCAGTCATTTTTCTACTGATTAGTTTAGCGTCCGTGAAAAATTTTGCTGTAGCAACCGAGAATTACCATGCTGAATTAGAGTTGAATTTGCCAGCTATTGAGAGGCTAAAGAAACGAGCAGGACGATTCGTTTTAGCGACTAACGATTTGGAGGAAAAACGATTGAGCAGTGAGAATATACTCAAAAAATATAAAGGGCAACAAGCTCCGGAAAGAGGATTTTCTTTTCTCAAAGACCCCCACTTTTTTGCCAGCAATTCTCATTTTGATGCTAGAAGCAGATTTTAGCACCCCCACCAAAAATGTCATAACCCTCATAATGACTGAATAGCTGAAATTACTAAATCTCTGTTTCTGTCTGTATAAATTGTTACTTTTTGAAATGAGAATTGCTGCTTTTTTGCCCACAGTGTCTTTCTCAAATCTCCCCATAGAATCGAGGTCATGGCCATGCTCATGTGCTTGTGCCTACTGGTTTATACTATTGGTCAAAGACAACTTCGTTTAAGTTTAAAACAGCAGGAGACGGGACGGAAAAATTAGTTGGGTAAGTTAACTGACCGACCAACATTACGCTGGATATTTCACTGCTTTCAAGGGATTCATCTCCTCCGTATTCAAGACAGTCAAAAGATTAGCAACTTGACTGATGAGAGGCGCAACATTTTGAGATTTTTCCCCAAACCTTGCCAGGAATATTATCTCTTATCTTGACCAGATGGATTGACTTCAAGGGGTGACAAAACAAAGCGAGCAACTCGAACATCTCCCGCTAGATGTTAAGTCTGATTGCTCGTTTATTCTCAATAAGCTTTGTTTATTGAGAATGAGCGGGGCAACCCTGAAATTTTCGGCTTAGTTGGCGGCAGCTTGCCGCCAACTCACTCCTCTAGATAAATATTTTGACTCAGGCATCTTTCTCTTTTGAGACGTTGTGATACTTAGGGTGCGGAATGTGGGTTGTAATCTTTTGTAGTTAGACTCTTTCAGAGCTTTACTTTCAAATCCCACTGCTAACTCCCTTAAATTGACGGTTTTGACTTTGATTAAAGCTAGTAGGAACAGTGCCAGAAACGAAATTCAAAGCACCATGCCATCCGAGATGGGGTTGAAGGGCTGGAGATTGGTTCTATTTCTCATGAAATCCTACTCTCGCCTACTTTTCAAGCTTTTTGTCCTGTACTTAGGTTAAACATAGGAGAAACTAAACATAAAACTATTTATCTAGTTTATTTTAACCCTTGGGGTGAGCAATTTTGATAGTTAGATTTTTAATTGTGGATTTCTCAGCATTTTTTGCCAGAGATTAAGAGAAAAATATGATCCGAGCAACTCAATCGATAACCTTGATTAAGGATAACTTTGTCTCTTTTTAGGGAAATGCTGTATCCTAGAAAATAGAATAGGAAGGAGAGTCAAAAATGTTAACCGCTACCGACACTAAATATTATACTCCCGAAGAATATCTGGCTCTAGAGGAAACGTCCGAAGATAAAAATGAATATCGTCAAGGAGAAATTATCCCCATGGTAGGAGCCACCACTAATCACAATCAGATTTGTCTAAATTTTTGCCGTAATTTTCCCTTAAATATCAATAATCAAGATTATTATACCTACATGGAAACGGTGCGTTTATGGCTGTCAGATTATAGCATTTACACCTATCCCGATGTGATGGTGATTCAAGGTCAACCTCTCTATCAAGGGAATAGTCAATCTAACGTGATCAATCCTTTAATTATTGTCGAAGTTCTCTCTAATTCTACCCAAGCTTATGATCGAGGGGACAAGTTTAAATTCTATCGTTCCTTGCCAACTTTTCAGGAATATATTCTGATTGAACAATCTAGTTATAGTCTAGAACGTTATTACAAACAAAAGGATGATCAATGGTTAATTGATTTCTGCACGGGGGAAAATGCGGTTTTACAATTGCTGTCTGTGGATTGGCAGATTTCTTTTCAAGATTTATATCAAAGAGTCAATTTTGACCTAGCGGAAACCTAAAATTAAGAGAAAGGTGAAAAAGAGTCGCTGTCAAGAAAATCGTCATCTCATCAGCTTTTCAATAAATAGCTAATCTTTTTTGGTATAATAGACGGACTGCTATTGTTAAATCTATGGACGATCTAGATTTTTCCGATCAATTACAATGGACAGCAGAAGCAAAAGCAAAACTAAAAAACATTCCCTATTTTGTTCGTTCCCAAGCGCGTCAAAGGATAGAAGAATTAGCTCGTCATGCCGGTTCCGATCGAGTTACCGTGGAAATGGTAGAACAGGCTAGAGTAGAATTTGGACAGTAGATTTTTAGCCGCCAATTTGGGACATAGTACGGGTATAAATGCCGCTTGATGTGCCGGAATCACGCAGTTTAAAGTTTATTTCTGCTTTTAGTTCCATTAATTTCCCGACTTTTTCCCTGATTTCTGCCGGCGAAATTCCTTGACGGAGGGCAGTTTTTAGGTCAATTTGTCCAGTTTCGTTGAGGAGACAGGGACGCAACCAACCATCGGCCGAGAGACGTAGGCGGTTACAGCGATCGCAAAAACATTCCGACATCTGACTGATAAAGCCAATTGTACCCTTAGCCCCCGGAATTTGAAAAACATCGGCTGGACCATTTCCCCGCACTTGACCCTCATTTAAGCCCCATTTTGCCCGAATTCGCCCTCTTAATTCCTCGTTCGCGATCCAAGCTTTTTCTTGAAATAAATCACCGTTACCGATGGGCATAAACTCGATAAAACGGACGTGCCAACGCTTCTCGATGGTCAAAGCCGCTAAATCTTCCACTTCTGCCTCATTTATCCCCGGAATCACCACCACATTCAATTTTAAGGGGTCAAAACCCACCCTCTGGGCTGCTTGAATACCTGCCCAAGTTTTTTGCCAACGACTCCGGCCGCGATTACCGATAATTTTATCGAAAGTGTCGGGGTCGAGGGAGTCTAAACTGATATTAATCCGTCTTAGTCCGGCTTCATACAACATTTCGGCTAAATTGTCAAGTAAATAACCATTAGTGGTCAGAGCTAAATCGCTAGTGGCAGATAAAGAGGCGATATCGCGCACAATCTCCACCACTTCGGGATGTAAGAGAGGTTCCCCACCAGTAAGACGAAATTTGCGGAAACCGAGGGGAATAAAGACATTTTTGACTAAAGTAAGAATTTCCTCCCGGGTGAGTAAGTCTTGCGGTCGAACATAGGACAATTCTGCATCTTCAGGCAGACAATACTGACAGCGAAAGTTACAGCGATCGATTAAACTAATCCTGAGATAGTCGATTTGGTTCATGTTAACGGGGAAATACTGTTTTGACCGAAAATTTGGGTACAAGCCCCGCCCTTTAGTGTAGCGGAGGGCGGCTTTAAATAAATATGTATTGTCAACTTAAAGAATTTTGTGTTAAGATATTGATACTCAGTCAAGCAGTGTCAAAATATTTGTACTAGAATACAAAGTTAAGCCAAAACCTAATCAGATAGAAGCCATTAATGAGGCAATACGGACAACCCAATTTGTTCGGAATAAAG
>MTBT01000314.1 GCA_002282935.1 Microcystis sp. LSC13-02
AATCAGTATAGCACAATAAAAGTTAAGTTAACAAGCTATAGTTTAAAAAGCCGTCCTTTTAGGACGGGGCTTTAACCCAAAATTTCGGTAAAACAGCAAGCGACACAGTCCATCCTTACCCAGTGCTTTAAAACTTGGCAACTATTGGTTGACTTCGATTTTTTGCCTGGTTTTCTCGTTTCGAGTAAAATAGGTGTGATTTCTGGGATTTAACCAAGAGTTCTTAAGTTTAGCAACAATCTCAGTTTTAGCGGGTTTATTAGGACAAATAGTAACCATTGCATGAGCATACAAGTGAGAGCGCATTAAGTCGGAACCCTTCCAAGACTTCTTGATTTTATCTTGTTTGGCAGAAGTATCGCCTGAAATTTGATAGGAATATCCTAACCCTAGATAAGCTTGAAATTTTCTCAAACTAATATCGTGATCACCTCTAAAATAAGGTTTCCCATTAACTAGGAATCTCTCGATAGGATAGCAGTGCAAAAGCAGTAAACTTTGAGTAACAGTGCCGAAAAGAAATTGTTCAAATACTCGACAATAATCATTAAACTGCTCTAATTCCAGAATTTCTCTTAAGTTTAGCTCCTTAACTGCGATTCTATCCTGATAGGTGATAAAACGAAGTCCTACCCAAGTAAGGAAATTCTTAAAATCCCTGGGAATGAAATGTTTAAAAGTAGGTTCTCTTCCTTCTAAAGCTGACCCAGATGAACAAGAAGACTACAAAGTTTTGTTTGGTGTTTTGAGAGACTTTTCGTTAAGTCACCGAGCGGGCGTAAATGCTTTAATGTTTGAGGAGCATTAAATGCGATAACTCATGAAGTTATTATGGTAACATATGACACTTATATTACAGCAGCTCAAGTCTGTGAACTCCGGTCAAAAATAGCTGATTTAGGACTAATAATTTCCATCACTCTAGTATTAGATAATGCCCGTTATCAAAAATGTAAAATTGTTGAAAAATTGGCTCTTTCTTTGTCAATAGAGCTACTCTATCTGCCGTCTTATTCACCTAATCTAAATTTAATTGAAAGGCGGGGTAAAACAGTACCATGATTTTTATTTTATTGTCTCTGGTTTTTCCCTTATTTTGCCGAGAATGTCTCCCAAAAACAAAATCGCTTTGGTTTTTATTTTTTCAGGATTAATTAGTGCTGTTGGGTTAATTTTAGCTCTCCCATCAATCAAAGGACAACGACAAATGACTAACACTAGGATAATTAATTGGAGTAGTTCTGACGCAAAAATCAGTGGTTTTTTTGCTGTGGGGGAAGTGACGAAAAACGACTTGCGACGGGTTCCCCCTGCTGGTAGCGATAGAGAACGCGAGATTTGACAACTTGCGATCGAACTCGATAAAATTCGTGAGGGGTATCTACTTAGACTAAATCGAACCCCTACTCCTTTGCTTCCAACCATGCTCGCATTTTACCCGGATTGTTCAATCCGTAGGGATCGGCGAGTTTTTTAAATTCTAGTTGCAGCGGATTAATCTGTCTGCTGCCGCCATCTTCCATGATATAAGTGTGAGGATTGGCAATAGCTGCCCCCTGTTGTTCATAGATAGCAATAATCTCATTTAATCGAGTTTCTGTGGTAAATTCTAGCAAGGGAAGACCGGCGGGAATAACTTTACCTTGAAATTTCAAAAATTCTAGGTGCATCATTATTTCCTCCCCAAAATAATTATAGAGTTTCTCTACCGTGGCTAGATTAAAATAAAAAGCTTGTAGATAAGTTATTTTGGGGTTAAAACTACGCGCATGGAGAGTGGTATGATTCCAAGTAAATTCTAAGATACTGTTGCCTTTTTGAGTTTCTTCTGGCGTTTTATAGTAGGTAAGTTCACCATTATATTCTTGAATTAAAGACTCTAATGCAACTCGATCGCTGTCCGATACTATTAACAAAACTGCGGCTTTTCCTGTGGTTAAATAATCCTTAAGAGCAGTAAAATAAGCGGGAATTGGCCAAGAGTGAACACTAACCATTTTCTTGACAATGCCATCACTATCACTAAGAGCTTGACCGAATTTAGCGGCAGTGATAAAATCGGCAAAAGTAACGATAAATTCTGCCCAAGGATAACAGGGAGCGAGGGCTATTTCTAACTCGGTAATAATGCCATTTGTTCCGTAGGCATGATTGACTTTTTCTACCTCATTCCCCCGTAGTTCGATAATTTTTGGTTCCGCTTCTAGGGTGACTAATTGCACTGCTTGCAGATTGCCCCTATCCTTCAATTGTCCATAATTAATTGAACCCATGCCCACACTGCCACCCCCGATAAAACCGCCAATTGTCGCCGTCCGATAGGTAGAGGGAGCCATTCTTAATTCCCAACCGATTGCGCGAGCTTGTTTATCAAAAAATGCCATTTTTACCCCCGCTTCTACCCGGGCTGTACCCGGTTCGATCGAGATAATTTTTGTTAGTTTGGTTGTATCTAAAATTACTCCTCCCCGCAAGGGAACACATTGACCATAATTACCTGTACCCGCACCTCTGACAGTTAAAGGAATTTGGTATTTAACGCAGGTTTTAGCGATGTCGATAACTTCTTGGCTATTCTGGGGACGAATGACTAAATCAGCCCGTTTATCTCGCAGTTGTGCCTCTAAAATGGGACTAAAATGATAATAATCTAAGGAAAGTTTCGCCACTTGCCCCGGATCGGTGATAATTTCCAGATGGGAAAGTTCTTGAATGAGATTTTGACAGTTAGATTTCATGGTTAAGTAGGGTTTGCTGAAAAAGTTATTGGTGGGGTTAGGATTCAGGATTCAGGATTCAGGATTCAGTCCCGATGAAAAGATTTTCACCACTAGAGATGAAATAGGTTTCCTTCCCTACACCCCACACCTCACATCCTACACCCCACACCCTACACCCCAATCAGCGATCGCCGCTTGGGGAAAAATTAAAAACCGACCGCCTAGGCGGTCGGTTTTACTAAGAATTATAAACTTTTATTAACTTTGTTTGCTGAGAAACTGTTGAGCTTGTCTAATAGCGGCAGCGCCGATATTGAAGAAAGCCCAGCCAGCAGCGATAAGCAAAGGGGTTAAAACGATTAACACTCTCCAGTCCATAGATTTCGTTCTCCTCGATCGGTGCTTAAAAGATTGTTACTTGATTCTCATTTTATATTTATACCCTAATCCGCCCGTTTTGGGAATCCAGTATCAGTAGCTTTTCCCCCATGAACGAGGGCAAGTTTAGCATAGCGCTCGGCGTGTTCGATCAACTCTTGAGCCTCCTGTGGCGACACTTCCCGGACGCGTTTAGCAGGAATGCCCACCACTAAAGATCGCGGTGGTATATCTTTTGTGACGATACTACCCGCCCCGACAATACTACCCGCCCCGACGCGCACACCATCGAGAATCACTGCCCCAATGCCGATTAAACAACCGCGTTCAATATGGGCTGCGTGAATTACCGCCCGATGCCCGATGGTGACATAATCTTCAAGGATAGTAATTTTGCCCGGATCTCCGTGTAGGATCGCCCCATCTTGGATATTAGTATAAGCCCCAATTTCGATGCGTTCCACGTCGGCGCGCAATACCGCCCCATACCAAACACTCACCCCCACAGCTAGGGAAATATCGCCCATTACCGTGGCATTAGGGGCGATAAAAGCCGCTTGACTGACATCGACAATCGGCCAGAAATTAGAAGTTGATCTTAAGTTATCTAAAGACATGGGAGGATCTGCACTAAAGTCGAAAGAGAATACCCGTCCAATTTGGTTGGGTATAATATGGATAGGATTATTGGTACAAAGATAGCAATTCTTAGTTTAGGTTCTTCCATGATCAATGCAAGTTTACAATACCCTGTTTTTGGCCCCGATATCCATTGTCCTCACTGTCGGCAGCTAATCCCCGCCCTCACTTTGACGGATACCTATTTGTGTCCGCGCCATGGGGCTTTTGAAGCCGATCCCAAAACGGGTGAGTTGGTTCACTTGCAGTCAGGACGACATTGGCGACTCTGGAATGGTGAGTGGTATCGTCAACACACTCACCCGGATGGTATTCGTTTTGAGATTCACGAAGCACTCGATCGCCTCTATACTCAAGGATTTAAGGCGACTAAAGTAATTATTGCCAACCGTTATCGCGATTTAGTTAGTTCCTACTTAGAACGTAACACCGCTTGGCGGGGTAATGGACCGGGTGAAGCCGCTATTCCCCGTCTCTACGGTTTACCAGTAGAATTTAGCCCCGATGCTCCCGATGAACCCTGTTGGGATGTAATTAATTTTGATCTGGAAAAAGAACCGGGGGTTCCCAAACGTTATCCCTATTTTCGTCTTTTTGACTGATTACTGATCACTGAAAATGCACCATGCTTCTATTCGTACCGCTAATATCCATCGGGCGATCGCTTTTTACCAACTTCTCGGTTTTACCCTAGAGGAAAGATTCACCACGGGTTATACTTTGGCCTGTTGGCTAACGGGGTTAAACGGACGCATCGAATTAATCCAAATTCCTCAACCGAAACCCGCCCCCGATGCCTTTAGTGATCAGCATTATGTGGGTTATTATCACTTGTCTTTTGACCTAACAGAAAATGTCAGCAATTTACCAGAATGGTTAGAAAAATTAACAAATAACTTTCAGCAAGCTCATCAAGAGGATGCCGATTTATATCAACCTTTAAACATTCTTTTGCCACCCCAACAACAGATGATCGGCGATCATGTCTATGAAGTCACCTTTATTGCCGATACAGACGGGTTACCCCTGGAATTTATCCGTCGTTTAACGCCGAAATCAGCGACCAAGGTATTGTAAAGTTTCAATACAAATATAGTCAGATATAGTCAGGCATGGTAATATATAGACAGGAAACTATCAGACTAGGCAAAAAAAACAGGAATAAGTTATCGAACGGCTTGGAGGTGGTGGAAACAAGGGAATTTAACAGGCTATCAATTG
>MTBT01000315.1 GCA_002282935.1 Microcystis sp. LSC13-02
TATCAACTTTATCTAACTCGAACTAAGTTTCGGGTCGATATTCCCTATCAACTCTCTACCGTCTTTTTCACACGAGGTATATCATGGCTATCATCTACGTTAAGTCTGGTTCAACAGGTAATGGCTCCGCTTGGAACAATGCTTATGGCAGTTTACAAAGTGCTATTACTGCAGCACCAGCTGGTGATGAGATTTGGGTGGCTGCGGGGACGTATAAACCGACTACGGGAACCGACAGAACTGCAAGCTTTACCCTGAAAAATAATGTAGCAATCTATGGCGGCTTTGCAGGGACGGAAACTGCCCGTAATCAGCGTAATATTGCCAGTAATGCCACGATTTTAAGTGGTGAGATTGGCGCGTCTGGTATTGCGGATAATGCGTATCACGTCGTAAGCGCGACGGGTACGATTTCTACTCCTCTAGGTAACAGTTCTATTCTGGATGGGTTTACTATTACTGGTGGTAATGCCAATGGTACAACGGGAAATCAAGATGATGGGGGTGGGATGTATGTTTCGGGTGCTAGTCCAACCCTGAGAAATATCACTTTCCGCGATAATAATGGAACAAATGGAGGTGCTTTATATAACGAGAATGGTAGTAATCCTGTCCTGACAGATGTGTTGTTTGAGTACAATACGGCAACGCGAGGGGCGGCGATTTACGATGATTTGAGTAGTCCACAGATTACTAATGGCACTTTTCGCCTGAATGTGGCTATTAATGACGGGGGGGCGATTTATAACACCAGTAGCAGTAATCCTACTATTGTTGATTCGGTTTTTAGTCGAAATTCGGCTAATACGGGCAGTGGTGGCGCGATTTTTAGTAATCTGAGTAACCCCAATTTGATTAATAGTACCTTGAGTGGTAACGTGGCGGTAACTGGGGGTGCGCTACATAATGTGTCGAGTAGTGTAGGATTACGCAATAGTATCCTCTGGGGGAATCAGGATAGTAGCAGTACAGGGAATCAGGTTAATAATGGTTCCGGTGGTGGTGTTACGGTTACGAATAGCATTATCCAAGGGGGAGGGTTTACGGGTGCGACGAATGTTGACCCTCTGTTTGTCAATGCGAAAGCGGATGATTTACGCTTAAAAGCGGGTTCTCCTGCTTTGGATGCGGGAGATTCTACTTTATTACCCCTCGATAGTCGTGATTTAGATGGGGATGGGAATACGTCTGAACGGATACCCATTGATTTGTCGCGTAATACCCGTGTTGTGGGTGCAAATGTGGATTTAGGGGCGTATGAGGGGGCGCAGCTTGCCCCTGTACCGACTCCTGCGGCAAGTCGGACTATTTTTGTACGGACAAATGCAGGGGGAAGTAATAATGGTACGTCTTGGGTTGATGCTTTTACCAGTTTACAGGATGCTTTAGCCGCCGCCAAAAGTGGGGATACTATTTGGGTTGCAGGGGGGACGTATAAACCGACTACGGGAACGGACAGAACTGCAACTTTTACCCTAAAAAATCAGGTAGAAATTTATGGCGGTTTTGCTGGTTCGGAAACGAGTTTAAGTCAGCGTAATGTTGCCACTAATGCCACTATTTTAAGTGGGGATATTGGGACGGTTAATACTGCTAGTGATAATGTTTATCATGTTGTGACGGGTAACAGTACCAGCAATACAGCAGTCTTGGATGGGTTTACTATTTCGGGAGGTAATGCTAATGCAAGTGGTACAAATAGTGTCGGTGGTGGGGTATATATCGTTGATGGTAGTCCTACTCTCAGAAATTTGATTTTCGAGAATAATAATGCTACCAGTGGTGGTGGAATTTATAATGAGACGGGTGCTAATCCTACCATCACAAATACCACTTTTCGTAACAATACTGCTAGTAATGGAGGTGCTATTTACAACACCAGTAGTAACCCAACTTTAACTGATGTAACTTTTACTAATAACACCGTTACCAGTCAGGGAGGAGCTATTTTTAATATCTCTAGCAATCCTACCCTAAATAATACGACTTTTGGTAACAATACTGCTGTTACTGGTGGGGCTATTTTCAATCAAAGCAGTAGCCCTATTTTCAATACGGCAACTTTTGGTAGCAATATTGCGAGTAGTCAAGGGGGGGCTATTTATAACATTAGTAGTAATACCACACTAAATAATGTTACTTTTGCACAAAACCGAGCTACTAGCAGTGGTGGGGCAATTCATAATAACAGTAGCACATCCACTATTAGTCAAAGTAGTTTCCAACAAAATCGTGCTAATTTCGGAGGAGCTATCTATAATGTAAACCAAAGCAATAATTTAAGCTTAACTAATGTTAGCTTTACTCTAAATATTGCTGATAGTACAGGTGGAGCCATTTACAATGTAAACAGCCATAATCTACAAGCCACAAATGCTACTTTTAGTCGAAACAATGCTGCTAGTCTAGGGGGTGCAATTTTTCAAGAGAATAATGGTGTTGGAGCTATTACTACAACCCTTACTAATAGCACATTCAGTGGTAACTCTGCTGGTTCAGGAAGTGCGCTCTATAATCAATCTAATATCAATAATAGCAGTTTTGTTATTAGTAGCAATCTTCGTAACAGCATTATTTGGGGTAATGGTGGCACAGCAATTGTCAATAATACGGGTGTTGCTACCACAACAGTCACCAACAGCATAGTACAAGGCGGATTTACAGGCACAGGAAACCTTAATGTAGATCCCCTCTTTGTCGATGCCATCAACGACGACTTACGCCTACAAAGCGGTTCCCCCGCCATCAACGCAGGTAGTAACGCTTCTCTCCCTGCTGATACCCGCGACTTAGACGGCGACGGCAACATCACCGAAGCCATACCCCTTGATATTGCCCGAAATCCTCGCGTTAACGGTACAAACGTCGATATAGGTGCTTTTGAATTCGTCCAAAATAGCGCACCCGTACTCAATGATGCCACCTTAACTGTCCCCGAAAATAGCCTCTTAAACACCCTTGTCGGCACAATTACCGCCACTGATGCCGATAATAACCCTTTAACCTACAATATCACCGCAGGGAATCCTAACCTCGATGGGGACGGAATTTCCGCCTTTACCATCAATAATAGCGGACAAATTCGCGTAGCTGACCCCGATGACATCGACTTTGAAGTTAACCCAAATAACCCCCTAACCGTCACCGTCAGCGATGGAACCTTAACCGACACCGCTATTATCACCGTTAACCTCACCAATGTTAACGAAACCCCCAACCGTCCCCCCGTCGCTAATGATGCTACTTTTAGCCTCGTTAAAACCAGTCCCATTAATACCACAGTCGGAACTGTCACCGCAACTGACCCCGATAATAACCCTTTAACCTACAGTATTACTGCCGGAAATTTAGACAGCGATGCCGACAATATCAAGGCATTTAGTATTAGTAGTAGTGGCGTAATTACGGTTGCTGACACTGATGATATTAGCAGTCAAACTAACCCTTTCAATCTTACTGTTACCGTTAGCGATGGTAACTTAAGCGATACTGCCGCTATTACTGTTAATCTTACCAGTCCTGTTAACCGTGCGCCAGTCGTTAATGATGCTGTTTTCAGCATTTCTAAAACCAGTCCCAACGGTACAGTTGTCGGGACAATTAACGCCACTGACCCCGATAATAACCCCTTAACCTACAGTATCACCGCTGGAAATTTAGATACAGATGGCGATACTACCTCCGCTTTTGGTATTAGTAATACGGGAGTAATTACGGTTACGGATGCGGATGATGTTAGCGCACAAACTAACCCCTTTAACCTGACGATTCAAGCAAATGATGGTGCTTTAACCGATACGGGTATCGCTACCATTAACCTAAATAATGTTAACCCTCTCAGCTTCCAACTGAAACTCTATGAGGATAATAACGGGACAGTTGGCAGTGAAATTACAAGCAATAATGCCATTCTTGGTAACAGCTTCTTTGCGGAAATCCTAGTAGGTGATATTCGCACCAATGCAGCAGGTTTAATCATCAACTCCCTTGACTTTGGCTTTGCTGCTGATGTTGCTCAAAATATCAATAACTTTGCTGATATTGGCAATGTCAACAGTCCCCTAATTACCTCCGCTTTCCCCCTATTCCGAGGCGGTACATTAGACAATACCAACGGTTTAATTGATAACCTAAGTGGTGGTGCAGTTCCCGAAGCAAGTCAAGGTACAGCGATTGGGATTAATCAATTAAATCGCTTCAGTTTGCTACGCTTTAACGTCGTGGGAACGCGGGATAACTCTAACTTAAATCTCACCTTTGATCCCACTCAAATCGGTTTTGCTGATGGCACATTAGTTGATCCTAATGGTACTTTAAGCTTAACCCGTAATATCATCATCAATGATGCACCGATTGTCGGTAGTATTAATAACGTCAACCTCGCCGAAAGAAGTGCAGTAGGAACCGTAGTTGTCGCCGGAAACTTAGTAGATGCAACTGATGATGCTTACGGACAAACACCCACATTTAGCCTTAGTACATCGCCTAAAGATGGTTCAGGAAATGATCTTTTTGCTATCAACTCTACCACCGGAGAAATTACTTTAACTCAAGCGGGTGCTAATGCCATTGACTTTGAAAGTGGAGTTACATCCTATCAATTGGGAGTCAAAGCAACTGACGGTTATAAACTCTCTACCGAACGCACTTTTAACGTCAATATTACTAACGTTAATGAAGGGACAATAGTAGTAGATAAAAACGCCATCACCTTCGGCACAAAACTCTCCCAGTACCGTACAAGTGCAACCGATAGCTTGTTTGTTCGTCCTAACTTTGCTGACAAAACCCAATTCATTGACATTACTAATACCGCAGTGGGAACTAACGATGTACTTGCTATTGCTGGTATTACTATCAATGCTCAAAATGTCACCACAGATGCCAATTTTGCCAATGGAGACATACTGCTAAATCCCGGACAAACTCGACGTATCGCTTTAGCATATACACCCAAAGCAGCGCGAGAAAACTTCAATTTGGCTAACGGCTTAGTCATCAACAGTAATGCTCAAAACAATTCTGCTTTGAACATTCAACTAACAGGAAAATCAACCTTTAACAGTGATATTTCCTACGATGGACGGGTGAATTTAACCGACTTAACTACCTTACAACGTCCGGGGTTATTTGGTAGTAGTAGTGGACAAACAAATTATGACCCTACTGCTGATATTACCGGAGATGGAAGAATTAATCTTGCGGAATTAGTTCCCTTCAATTCCGAATTTGGATTAGTTATTTAGATTAACTCTGTAGGTTGGGTTGACCCAAGGAAACCCAACAATTCAGATTAATTATGATGACTTTTGATTAGGTTTGATGGGTTAGCGCACTTCCTAACCCATCCTACAAAATAAAGGTTCAGGTAAGGGTTCATTATCTACTTGATAAGCAATCATTAGCGATTCTATTGCTTCTTTTCCATTAGCGACAGCTTCCTCATAAGTATCTCCATGAGTACGCAAATATTGCCCTGGAAAATCAGGCAATGCAACCAAAAAACAATTATCTTCATTAGACCATTGGATTACCATGCGATATTTAATTTGTTCCATTTTCTTGATTCCTCTTAACTTCTTTTTCTTGATACAACTTTGCATCGGTACTGTCTTTTCCAGAAACAGTAACTTTACCAGAGTACAAATGATGTACCCAGTTAGTGTGACTTCCCTTACCAGATTTTTGAATAAATGCTGCTTGGCGTAGCATTTGTTTTAACTCGCTAACTTTTTTAACTCAGGAGAACTACATTATGTCTAGTCTGACTACTCAATTCAACCTCAAAACTGATAATAGTGGCCTAGCGGGAACTATTATTAATAATCCTCTCCGTTTAGGCGATAGATTTTTTGTAGAAATTTTAATGAAAAATAGTGATATTAATCCTGTCGGTATCACTAGCGGTGCTATTAATTTATCCTTCGATCCTCGCTCAATTCAAAACATCGACAATCCTTTCAATCCCTCAGATATTAATAGTCTTCTTATTACCTCTAATTTCCCCTTTGGACGCACGGGAATCTTAGACAATACCAATGGTTCAATTACTAACTTAGGAGGCGGTTCTTTACCATTTTGGGGCATTGGTTCACCTCTGGGAATTAATCAATTGGATACTTTTAGTTTATTGCACTTTCAAGTAATCGGCAATGGTAATTCTAGTCTGGTACTTAATATTGATTTATCTCAAACTGGTTTTAGCGATGGCAGTGTTGCCAGTTATTCTGGTAATCAAAGTCAGTTGATAAAAATAGTTCAAGTGGATTCATCGATATCTATTCCCGAACCTTCTACAATTTTGTCAATAGTAATATTAGGGTTAGGTGTATTGCTGTCTAAAAAGCGCAATCAAGACAATAGTAATGATGGTTAGGGTTTGCGGCAAAAAGTTTTTCTTGGGGGTAGGGTGTGGGGTGTGGGGTGTGGGGTGTGGGGTTTTACCGATTTTCAGGTGGTCAACTACCTAATTTTCAGGGAAAAAGTCCCTGAATTTTCCCCCTGATCACTCCCAGTCCGGTACTTTTTGATTGACAAAAAGTCTAAAAGTCTTACCCAACAAGGTTTTTAGATTTATTACGTAAGCGAGGGATTTACATCCCTGTGTGTAGATTTTATTCAATACAAAACTGATTAATTAAGATAGAATAGGGCGGTATAACTCTAAAAAAAACGACTATGGCACTAACCCTTAATCTAACACCGGAAATAGAGCAATATCTTACCCAAAGAGCAACAGAGCAGGGACTTTCCCTAGAATCTTACGCCCTAAAACTGCTCACAGATAACATTTTATCCCAAGAAAAAAAAATCAAACTGGTTAATCTTCTTGAGTCTTGGATCGATGAGGAAGATGAGGAAGAACAACAAGAAACAGGTGAATATTTAATTGAGATACTCGATCAAGATCGTTTATCTGATCGTCCTTTATTTCCGTCACAATTAAAAGGGATAAGTTGGTGAGTCAAGTTGTTTTATTAGACACCGGAATTATCGGTTTAATTACCAATCCTAAGCGATCGCATGAAAGTCTAGCTTGTACTCGTTGGCTGCAAACTTTAACTCAAGAAGGTATTAGGGTTATTCTTCCCGAAATAGCTGATTATGAAGTTCGCCGAGAGTTATTACGCGCTAACAAGATTAAGGGAATTAAACGACTAGATGAGTTATGTGAATTAATAGAATATCTACCCATTACAACGGACACAATGCGACAAGCTGCCTTATTTTGGGCGCAAGCGCGTCAACAAGGACAACCCACAGCAGGAGATAAGACAATTGACGGTGATATGATTTTAGTTGCACAAGGGATAACTCTATCTATTCCAGATGTGATAATTGCCACTACGAATGTAGGTCATTTATCCCGATTTATCCAAGCTGATTTATGGCAAAATATTATTCCTACTTATCTGTAAGAAAGCCGCAACAAAAAAAGGACACAAGTTAACTTGTGTCCTTCCCGAAGCTAAGAACTTAATTTTTATTTAGCGTCGGAGAATTCCGCATCGATGACATCATCGCCGCCACCAGCACCACCAGAGGGGCCATTGTCATCATTGCCACCGGGGGGATTACTGGGGACTCCTTGCTGATACATACTGCTACCGATCGCGTAGAGGGCTTGTTGTAATTCCGGTAGGATGGTTTTGATCTTACCATCATCGTCTTGAGCGATCGCTTCTTTCAGATCTTTAATCAATGCCTGGGCTTTATTTTTCTCAGATGGAGGAACCTTATCGCCTAACTCTTCCAACTGCTTCTCAGCTTGATAAACGAGGGAATCAGCTTGATTTTTGCGTTCAATGCGTTCGCGACGTTCCTTATCGACCGAGGCGTTCGATTCTGCCTCATTAACCATGCGTTCCACTTCATTTTGGGGCAAGGTAGAAGCGCCGGTGATGCTGATCGATTGTTCTTTTCCTGTACCTTTATCCTTAGCGGTGACATTTAAAATACCGTTAGCATCGATGTCGAAGACCACTTCGATTTGAGGCACACCACGAGGAGCGGGAGGGATACCATCGAGTCGGAAAGTTCCCAAACTCTTGTTATCTTTGGCCATTTCCCGTTCCCCTTGCAGGACGTGGATTTCCACGTTAGTTTGTCCATCTACTGCTGTGGAGAAAACTTCCGATTTTTTAGTGGGGATAGTTGTGTTGCGGGTAATAATCCGCGTCATCACACCGCCGAGGGTTTCCACACCCAAAGACAAGGGCGAAACATCAAGTAGAAGAATATCTTTGACTTCACCGGCGAGGACACCGCCTTGAATAGCAGCGCCGACGGCTACCACTTCATCGGGGTTAACGCTTTGGTTAGGATCTTTGCCCAGAACTTTTTTAACTAATTCCTGGACGGCGGGAATCCGGGTTGAACCACCGACGAGAACCACTTCATCGAGGGCAGATTTATTGATTTTGGCATCACGGATGGCATTTTCGACGGGAATCCGACAGCGATCGATTAAATCAGCGCAAATTTCCTCGAATTTAGCTCTGGTTAAAGTGGTATCTAGGTGTTTTGGTCCTTCGGCGGTAGCAGTGATGAAGGGCAGGTTAATTTCCGCTTGGGTAACGCTAGAAAGTTCAATTTTGGCTTTTTCTGCCGCTTCTGTGAGACGTTGCAGGGCTTGTTTATCTTGACGGAGATCTATTCCTTCAACTTTTTTGAATTCTCCGGCTAAATAATCAACGATTTTTTTATCGAAGTCATCACCACCGAGATGAGTATCTCCAGAGGTGGCGAGAACTTCAAAGACACCATCACCCACTTCTAGAACCGATACGTCAAAGGTTCCCCCACCCAAGTCAAAAACGAGAATGGTTTCGTTAGCTTTTTTGTCTAATCCGTAGGCAAGAGAGGCGGCAGTGGGTTCGTTGATAATGCGGAGAACTTCAATCCCAGCAATTCTACCGGCATCTTTAGTGGCTTGACGTTGGGAGTCATTAAAATAAGCGGGTACGGTGATGACTGCTTGGGTAACGGTTTCGCCGAGGTATTTACTGGCATCTTCCACCAGTTTCCGCAGTACCTGGGCGGAAATTTCTTCGGGGGCGAATTGTTTGCCCTGGGCAGGACAGTCTAATTTAACGTTGCCGTTGCCGTCTTGGAGAGTTTTGTAGGATACTTCTGTGGCTTCGTTGGTAACTTCGTTGAATTTCCTGCCGATGAAGCGTTTGACGGAATAAAAGGTATTTTGCGGGTTCATTACCGCTTGACGTTTGGCGATTTGTCCTACTAGGCGCTCGCCATTTTTGGCGTAGGCGACGACTGAGGGCGTGGTTCTAAACCCTTCGGCGTTGGCGATAACGGTGGGTTTGCCCCCTTCCATAACCGCGACGCAGGAGTTAGTCGTCCCTAAGTCAATTCCAACTACTTTTCCCATAATCTTTGTGCTGCTCCGATACAACTATAGTGACTTCTAGAATCGGAACTGTACTCGGTTTTTAGGCGATACCCACCCCTATCAGTTCCTTTGTTATCTCTATAGTGCAAAATAACCCCGCTTTCTCGATAGTGTAGGTATCCGAACCTTTTTGGTAGTATTGCTAATGTCAGTTCGGGATCAAAGAGTTAGTGGTGAAGGAAAGGAGTCAGAAGTGAGACAAACTCTTAGTTCTTACCACTCCATGCTCGCTCTCCTTGGTTTCCCTGGAGTGGTGGTGGAAATCCCTCACTTCCTCTCTTTTAAGTAGAAAATATGAATCTCAGACATCAAGATCATTACCAGAGTTCAGAAATTTACCGCACTTTACGGCTCTTCTCGACTTTGTGTGATAATTTTTGCTTATGGAATCGTGAAATGCTTATCGGGCAAGACTTTTAGGGCTATTTTGCGGAAGAAAGTATCAGTATAGACCTCGTTTCCACACAGAAACCAGAAGAGCCACTTTACTTTATTAATAACTGAAAGATCGTGCTAAGTAGGGAGGCACAATTATTTGTAGGATGGGTTAGCGGTAGCCTAACATGAGCGGGCGTTGGGTTTCATGCTTCAACCCAACCTACGTTCATCTTATATTTAATTCCACCCACCTACTTATTAATATAAGATTATGTAATCATGAGTAAAAACAATTGTTCCTGTGCGTATTCCATTTATTTCTTGAATATAAGTATCGGTGTCATATCGTTTAAATCTGCTATCTTGAAAACTGTTAATTAACCCAGGAAAATCCTCTAATTCAGAGGCACTAATTAATCTATTTCCGTAAAGAAGATCACCAGAAAAAACCCTAAAGGTAGAAGAACGGGTTTCCTCGGAAAATAAACTGCTACAGTTAGGTTGTAAATAGATGTAGATGTAGGCCAAACGCATATCTACAGAAGGCCCAAATTCTAAGCCCAAATCAAAATAGCATAGAGTAGGTGGATTAAAAACAGATAAAATAGATTCCCGATAATTATCAGGCTTTCCAAAACTTCTCAACTGAATAAGATGACTACCAGTATTGACTCCCCCTCCTCTTAAATTGTTAAGAGAACATTGTTGAAAGTCAAGAAAGGTTTTAGTTATCGTTCTTTGCCAACTATTAATAATGACTAGAGAATTTCCCCAATACCTATACTGTTCTGGTCGGCGATCGATCTCGATACCAATAGGATCATCCGATTGACGGGGTTCTACCATGCGATAATAGTAAGTGTAGTTGCTAAATTTTACTCTTCGTGGCCCTGGAAGATCATTAACAAAGTTTTTCTGATCTACTTGCCGGCCAAATTCACAAACACTTTGATAATCTTTTATAGTAAACATTGGTAAAAGAATATCTGGTGGCGGCAGTTTGATTTCATCATCAGACCAACGACCTGTAAAAATCCAGGCGGCTGCCCGCTCAGAAACTACCCAAGCAAGACCTCTATATACAGGAATATTGTCAATACTCATTGTTAATAAATAAATCTGATCATTTATTTTGTAACAATTATCCCCAAAACTCTCAAGGATTGTGGCATCGATCTCAGCTAAAGGTTTGCCAAATGGAAGTGCGAGTAAATCAGTAAGATTGCTCATCATTGAATTTTTTGACTAAGTTACTGTTTCTGTTATACGCTATTTAGATGCTGAACAGCTTACTGTTTACCGATCACAGCAAAAAAGCTCCCCAATGCCCGCTCTTTCTGGGAACTTGTTTATAACACAAATGTAGTATATAGTGTAATATAGGTAATAAGCTGTACTGCATTTAAACTGCGTCTTGACAATTTTAGTACAAATGCTCAGAACTCTGGTGCAGTCTGAACAAGTCATTTAGACAGTCAACAGCTTATCCTCTGTGTTAAAACACGATCGCCGATAACAATTTATCTAATTTATCGCAGAATCTCAATTGCGTTATTTTAGTTGTATTGGCTTTTTATTTGATTATTTCATAAAAAATATGACTTACGAAACTCTGGCACTTTCCACACCAACACCGATTTTATCTTGGGCGGGCCATGAATTGGGACCCCAAGAAACCCAAATGGCCAAAAATGTCGCTTCCCTACCTTTTGTTTATAAACACATTTCTTTAATGCCCGATGTTCACTTGGGTAAAGGCGCTTTAGTCGGTTCGGTGATTGCCACCAAAGATGCCGTAATTCCTGCCGCCGTCGGAGTCGATATCGGTTGCGGCATGGCTGCCCTAAAAATGCCTTTCACCGGTGAACAATTGCAGGGAAAACTTAAAAAAATTCGCCTCGATGTGGAAGAAAATATTCCCGTCGGTTTTGCGGAAAATAAAGAAGTGGATCGGGAAGTAACTAAATGGCCAAAATGGGCGGAATTTAAACAGATTCATCGAGGCGTGCAAAACCTAGAGAAAAAAGCCCTTAAACAAATGGGTTCTCTGGGGGGTGGTAATCACTTTATCGAAATTTGTTTAGATACAGACAATCAAGTTTGGTTAATGCTGCATTCCGGTTCTAGAGGTATTGGTAATCAACTAGCCCAATGTCATATTAATACTGCTAAAGAGTTAGCCAAACTAGCAGAAGGTAAATTGCCTGACCTCGATTTGGCCTACTTTGTCGCCGGTACAGAAGAATTTACCGCCTACTGGCACGACCTGCAATGGGCCCAGGAATATGCCCGTTATAATCGGGAAATTATGATGGCTAGATTTAAACGCATTCTTGAAAAACATCTAGCGGGAGGCAAACCAACTAAACCCCTCTTAGTGGTTAATTGTCATCACAATTATGCCGAAAAAGAAATTCATTTTGGGGAGGAGGTTTATGTCACCCGAAAAGGAGCCGTCCGCGCCAGAGAAACCGATTATGGTATTATCCCCGGTTCCATGGGAGCGCAATCTTATATTGTTAAGGGCAAAGGGGAACATAATAGCTTCTGTTCCTGTTCCCACGGGGCCGGGCGCTTGATGTCGAGAAATCTGGCTAAAAAAACCTTTACTCTTGATGATTTAATCGCCCAAACCCAAGGGGTTGAATGCCGCAAAGATGAGGGCGTTATTGATGAGATTCCGGGAGCTTATAAACCGATCCAACAGGTGATGAATCAACAGGCGGATCTAGTGGAAATTGTCGCCACTCTCAAGCAGGTGATGTGTGTCAAAGGTTAACAAATCATGGCAAGAGCGATCGATTTTTGCCGTTTTTTCCCTAGCTTGACATCCTCACCGTCCGTTTACGGTGGTGAGGATGTCAATTTCCCAAGTTCCCGCCCCTTTAGCGATCGCTCTTTCGATATTGTCATTAGTACTAAATCCTGTTTCAAAGGTATAGGGAAGCGGGTAGTTCGAGCATTTGTACTAAAATTCCCAATAGGCGGTTTAAATGCAGTACAGCTTATTATAGAAAGGGTTGATTGATCAGGTGGCAATATGGCGCAATTTTCTCGCAAAACTCTACTAACCTTTTTTGCTAGTATATTAGTATTATTATTTTCCTTGGCTCCGGCCCAAGCGCTAAGTTATAATAATCGCAATTTGACCGATAACGACTTTGCGGGGCAGGATTTGCGCGATTCCACCTTCGATCACTCTAATCTGCGCGGTAGTAACTTCAGTCATGCCAATCTGGAAGGAGTACGCTTTTTTTCTGCCAACTTGGAGGGGGCCAACTTTAGCGATGCCAATATGAGAAATGTGGATCTAGAATCGGCCCGTTTAACCAAAGCCAACTTTACCAATGCCGTTCTCGAAGGAGCTTTTGCCACTAACATTTTAATCAAAGGTGCAATTATCGACGGGGCCGATTTTACCGATGCAATTATTCGCTCGGATGTGGAAAAATATCTTTGTGAGAGAGCGACGGGAACTAACCCAGTAACTGGCAGAAATACCCGCGATACCCTATTTTGTCGCTGATACCTAACTATGCTGCCCCGAATCGCGCTGTCATGACCGATCGAACTAGAGCCAGATCGGCCATAATTGCTGTAAGCTAGTATTCGATTTTTTAACAAAACCTTTAGAATAGACTTTCAAACCAGTTCGATCGATCAGTCCCCTCTTGGAAAAAGGAAATTGTAACCATCGTGTCCACCAGTACCCTCGGCAATCAAGACAAAGAGCAGAAACCTAGTAGTGACTCGGATAGCTTTTTCCAAGGAGTCTCTAGAGTTGCAGGAGGAACCGCTCTCGGCCTGTTGATGGTATCCACGGCCGTGGTGACGGGGGCTGTGGTAGGATTGGCGATTAGTTACCGCAATCTACCCGATGTGAGGATTTTACGGGGTTACGTCCCCACGGAAACCAGTTATATCTACGATGTTAAAGGCAGACCCCTGACCAGCTTACACGGAGAAGCGAATCGGGAAGTGGTGGAACTCGATCAAATATCTCCCAATCTGAAACGCGCAGTGATGGCGATCGAAGATAGCCATTTTTATCACCATCGTGGTATTAATCCTAATAGTATCGGCCGGGCAGTAGTCGCTAACTGGAAAAGTGGCGGTGTGGTGGAAGGTGCATCTACTATCACCATGCAGTTAGTCAAAAATATTTTTCTTTCCCATCAGCGCACCGTTAGCCGTAAATTAGCCGAGGCAGTCCTGGCAGTACGAGTGGAACAGGTTTTTAGCAAAAATGACATTCTGGAAATGTACCTCAATAATATCTATTGGGGTCATAATAATTACGGAGTGCAAACCGCCGCTAAAAGTTATTTTAATAAACCCGCTGTCGAGTTAAATTTAGCAGAATCGGCGATGATGGCCGGATTAATCCAAGCGCCAGAAGTTTATAGTCCTTTTAATAATTATAAAACCGCCAAGGAAAGACAGGCACTGGTTCTCAGTCGGATGCGTAGCTTAGGTTGGATTACCCCCGCACAGGAAGAGGCCGCTTTAAAGGAACCGCTGAAACTGGGTAAACCCACCGCTTGGCAAGAAAGTAAATTACCCTACGTTACCGATGCAGTGGTGGCAGAATTGCGGCAAAAATTTGGCAAGGAAACCCTAACTAAAGGGGGAATGCGGATTCAAACCACGATCGATCTCGACTTTCAAAACATGGCCGAATCTACCATCCAACGAGCCTATAATAGCTTGCGTGGTCGCGGTATTCGTACCAAAGACCTACAAATTTCTCTGGTCGCAGTGGATCCCCGCACCCATTTCGTCAAGGCGCTCGTCGGTGGCGTTGATTACAATAAAAGTCAATTAAACCGCGCCATTCAATCCCGTCGTCAACCGGGGTCAGCTTTTAAACCTTTCGTCTATTATACTGCCTTCGCTAGTGGTCGTTTTACCCCCGAAACCGTGGTTAATGATGCTCCCATCCGTTTTCGCGAGGCCGGCGGCTTCTATAGCCCAAAAAACTACGGTGGCGGCTATTCTGGTCAAGTTTCCCTGCGTAGCGCTCTGATGCAGTCTCTGAATATTCCCGCAGTTGTTCTCGGTCGTCGCGTCGGGTTGAATAAAGTCATTGAAGTCTGTCGTCTGTTGGGTTTCGAGAGTCCTTTAATTGCCGTGACTTCTTTACCTTTAGGTTCCGTGGATGTGACACCTCTGGAAATGGCGGGGGCCTACGCTACTTTTGCCAGTAATGGCTGGCATTCCGAGCCTACCTTTATCATGCGTGTTACTGATAGCCGGGGTAACGTCATGCTCGATAATACACCCAAACCGAAGCTAGTTTTAGACCCCTGGGCCACCGCTTCTCTTAATTCTGTGTTACAGGGAGTGATTCAGGGAGGAACAGCCACCTCGGCCCAAATCGGTCGTCCGGCAGCGGGAAAAACCGGCACTACTGATAACGAGAAAAATGTCTGGTTTGTCGGTTATGTTCCCCAATTAGCCACCGCGGTGTGGATTGGAGATGACCGAAACCGCACTTTAGGTAAAGGTATCACCGGTGGTGGTTTTGCCGCTCCCATTTGGCGCGATTTCATGGCACAAGCGCTTAAAAATGAACGAGTAGAATATTTTCCTTCTCCTTCCAAATTCCGCAAACCAACGGTTAAGTAGATGGTTAATCTAATTAGTTTGATCGTAATTTATCGATCGAGTAAAGGTGGCTATGTTAAAAATGAAACCCACGCTATTTTTGTTCTGTGATGATAAAGTTAAGATGTAACTGTACCAATAATCATCGTTGCCCAGTTGCGAATGTCGTTACCTCAGATTGTTATTGATACCAATGTCATTATTGCTGGATTAAGATCTAGGCGTGGAAGTGCGTTTCAACTTCTTAGCCTTATAGGTACAGGAAAATTTGATATGCACTTATCTGTTCCTCTCGTCTTGGAATATACAGATGTCCTATTGCGGGAGTTGCCCAATCTCTATTTAAGTCGAGAAGAAGTAGATGACTTAATTGATTTCTATTGCTCGGTGGGGATACCTCATAAAATTTTCTTCCTGTGGCGACCATTTCTGCGTGATCCCAAAGACGATATGGTATTGGAGCTTGCAGTTAAAGCAGGATGTCAGAGTATAATCACATATAACACCCGTGACTTTGCAGGTGCAATTTGGTTTATGTCTGCTTGAGCCTTCAGATTTCCTACGATTAATAGGTAAGTTACCATGAGTACCATCCAAGTTCAAATTCCCGACTCATTACAGAAAAGTTTAGATGATCTAGCGGCTCGTGATGGAATTTCGATCGATCAATTTATCTCTACTGCGATCGCTGAGAAACTTTCAGCGTTGATGACAGAAAATTACCTAATAGAAAAGGCCAAAAAGGGAAGTCGAGAAAAGTATGAGGCAATCTTAACAAAAGTTCCCGATGTTGAGCCAGAAGCCTATGACCGGCTGCCGACTGTCTGACATATCACTGCACCCGACTTTCTGCTAGATTTTGACAAGGCGGGTGAGTTCAACCGTTAGATCGATAGCGATATACCCATTAAGTTTGTCTATTTCTCGAAGGGATTAGACGAGCAAAAATGGTTAGCTTCGTTGCTGAGTTCCGAGAAATTATCGATGATCGCAAAGGTTAAGAATCGATAAGCGGGAGCGGTCACGAAGTGTTCTAAGCCATGATGCAAGCAGATCGAGGTATAACCAATCATTGCACCCGACTCAATCAAATTGACTAGCTGAGAGACTGTATGTCTGGGAAAAAGTTAGGTATTCATACTACTATCGAAATTGTAGCTTTTCTATCAGCTTTGGCTACAATTATGGGTTTTGTCTATTTTTTCTATGATCGCCACTTTGTAACTTGTAAACCTATGGAGGGATTTTCGTCAAACAGAGATGCTTATTATTCATGTCTTCGTAAACTGCTTAAAGAAAATAGGTGGGAGGACGCTAATAGAGAGACTCTAAGACTAATGTTGCAAACAGTCAATAGAGAAGGAGAAGGATTTATAGATACAAAAACTATGAAAGAATTTCCTTGCAAAGATTTGTTGATTATTGAAGATTTGTGGTCAAAAGCAAGTCAAGGCAGATTTGGCTTTGATACTCAGCAAAAAATATGGAAAAGTGAAGGCGGTGAACCCTATTTAGGGTCTGCTGAATAAAGCTAAAAACCTTACAGGAAAAGGCTTTTAGCTAGATTGAGAGTCGCTCAGGTGCCCCTGAATCTGCTAAAAT